>CAZZXL010000029.1:0-35889 GCA_964658035.1 uncultured Acetobacteraceae bacterium | reverse complement strand
GCGCAAGCGTCCAGTGCTCGATCGATTCGTCGTGGGTTAATTCTCGCTTCATCTGCAAAGGCCGTCGCACAACTCCTAAGTTGCGCGGAGTTTCAAAGTATGGAAAAAAAATCAGTCATTCGTGTGTCGCGAAAGTATCTCGCAAAAGACATTCCCAATGCTACCTTTGGCGAAGCAATTATGGAGCCATGGATGGCAGGAATTGCCAGGAAGCTGGCAGCCGAAGGCTGGGATCTTGCGCTCACCTACTGGCGAGCATATGACGCCAGGATGCCTTGGGGCGGGCAACCTGATGATGTCACCATGGTCGAGAATGAACTCGTCGCGCTTGGGGCACGTGTGCATTGCGTTTCTGGAGATCTGGAAAAGCCCGACACCGCGAGTGAGATCTTCAAGGCTGCGAACATAGCGCTCGGGCCCATCACCGCGCTCGTGATGGCGCATTGCGAATCCATAGACTCAGGTATTTTGAACACTACTGTCGAAAGCTTTGACCGTCACTTCGCCGTGAATGCCCGCGCCACCTGGCAACTCATACTAGAGTTTGCTCTGCAGGTGCCGGAGACCGGTGGCCGTATTGTGGCGCTGACAAGTGACCACACGGTGCACAACCTACCTTACGGCGCGAGTAAGGGAGCGCTCGATCGCATCGTTCTCGCAGCGGCACGTGAGCTGGCCCACCTCAACATCCAGTCGAATGTCGTAAATCCTGGACCCGTCGACACAGGATCGATGGACCAAAGCCTTCGCACGTTACTCGTCGAACGCCAGCCGTCCAAGCGGCTCGGAACGCCACAAGACACTGCAAATCTGGTTGCATTTCTATTGTCCACAGAAGATTCCTGGATTAACGGCCAGTTCCTCAAGTCTGACGGAGGCGTTTCCGCCTGACCACTTAATGCGATACAGAGCGGTAGAACGCACTCCTGATTGATGGCGCCTCCAGCGTGAACTTCACCTGCGATGGAGACGCCTTCAGACATGAGAAGGCAGCCACAAACAAAAAGCACATGAACCTTCTAGAGCCTCGTTTCCGCAATTACAGATAAGGGACACTCGGCCAGAAGCAAATCATCTTCACCGGCTTCATCCGATAGATCAGCAATGCTCCTGTCCAACTCTCCGTAAGCGGGGTAAATCATGCGTCTTCTCAATACGGTCATAGCGGTGGGCTGCCTTCTCATTCTGTCGCCGCTGCGAATGAAATTATGGCTGCAGGCTTGTCTACGATGAGCAAAGCTTTACCAGGAGGAGAGTGTGCCGAGTAAGAGGCGGAATTCGCGGTCGATCGATTGCGGCCGCCCATAGACTCACACACAGAAATGGGAAGCTGCGCGAAAACTTGAGAATCATGTGGACACAGCTACGCCTCGCGTATCACTCAGACGATCAGCCTGCTGCTTGATTTCGCGAGTAAGTTTCCGATTTGTAAAGTCAGAGCCAGCAACTATAAATGAAAAGCTGTTACACGCGATACCCTCGCCTCACGAATGGAAACCTTAGCCAATGTCCTTTACGTGCCGTGCTTCCCTCATAGCTGTGCTGACGATCACAACTGCGGCCACTTCGCTGGAAATGCCGAAAAGCCAACCACAGATCTGGCTTTCAAAGCCTGATGCCGCAGCCTTTGAGAAGCTGGAAAACGAGCGGCTCACGATGGCACAGCGTTCCATTGACGCGATCCTGGCCGTCAGCGGCCCAAGGACCATCGAGAACACTCTCGCGCCCTACGATGAAGCAATCAGGCAATTAAACGCCTCCAGCAATTTCGCGGGCCTGATGCAGGAAGTTCATCCCGACGCCGCTTTCCGTGACCGCGCCACAGCGATGAGCACGAAAACTGCCGGTGTGTTCACCGCGCTCTCACTTAATCCAGGTGTGTACAAGGCCCTAGCCGCGCTCGACCTGAACAAGGTCGACGCCGCCACGCAATACTATGTCAGGCGGCAAATGCTGGAGTTTAGGCTCGCCGGCGTTGATAAGGTTGATGCGACACGAGCAAGACTGAAAAAGCTGAACGAACAGCTCACCGAGGAGCAGTCCAACTTTGATCGCAACATCTCTGACGATGTAAGAAGCGTTGAGGTGGCCAGCGTCGCCGAACTCGATGGTTTGCCCCAGGACTACATCGACAGCCATAAGCCTGGCGTGGACGGCAAGATCAAAATTACCACCAATTATCCCGATTTCTTTCCCGTGCTTACCTTTGCAAAGAGCGACGATCTCCGTCAAAGAATCTGGGCGGCGTTCAATAATCGTGCGTATCCAAAGAACCGTGATGTGCTCCGCTCGATGATGGAGACCCGCTACCAGATCGCCACAACACTCGGCTACTCGTCCTGGGCAGACTACAACGCCGCCGATAAGATGATCGGCAGCGCCAAGAATATCGCCGCATTCATCGACAACCTTGACGCCACAACCCGTCCTATCGCGAAACGCGAGCTTGATCTGCTTCTTAAAGAAAAGCACAAGACAAATCCCGAAGCGACTCAGATTGGGGAGTACGACTCCTGGCGGATGTTGGAACTGGTACGACGATCGCAATATGACTCAGATTCCTCGGCATTCCGCCCATACCTCGCCTATGACAAGGTCAAACAGGGTGTCCTGAAAACAGCGGCTACTCTCTTCCAGGTCTCGTTTCGTCGTGAGGAGGATGCCGTCGCATGGGACGCCTCAGTCGAAACGTGGGACGTGATTGACCATGGTCGTGCCATTGGGCGTTTCTATCTCGACCTTCATCCGAGGCCCGGCAAGTACGGTCATGCGAACATGGTGCCCATTCTTGATGGCATCCGCGGCAAGCAGCTTCCCGAAGCGGCGCTTGTCTGCAACTTCGCACAACCCACCGCGACCGACCCGGGGCTGATGGATTATGAAGACGTGATTACGTTTTTCCATGAGTTCGGCCACCTGCTGCACCACATTCTTGGCGGGCAGCAGCAATGGGCAGGAATCAGTGGCATTTCCATGGAGACAGACTTCGTCGAGGCTCCCTCACAGATGATGGAGGAATGGATGCGCAGTCCCGAGGTCCTGGCCTCTTTCGCGCACGACTACAAAACCGGTCAGCCCATTCCGAGAGAGTTAGTGCTCCGGATGAATCGTGCTTCTGCCTTCGGACGAGCTAGCAAAGTCGAGGAACAGAATCTGCTTTCCGCTGTATCGTATGGAATGTACAAAGATCCTCCGCAAGATACCGACCTTGATCAGGTTATGAACGGCGCCTTTCACCGCTACTCCCTCTATGTGCCCCTCTCCGATAACGCAGACGCACACATGTACACTTCGTTCACTCATCTGTCGGGCTACTCGTCCGCCTATTACATCTATATGTGGGACAAGATCATCGCGGAAGATTTTGCCAGCCAGTTCGATCAGAAGAACCTGCTTGCCGGCGAGACACCAATGCGTTATCGACGCACTGTACTCGAGCCGGGTGGTTCCATGTCAGCCAATGATCTGGTGAAGAATTTTCTTGGCCGATCCGGGAATATGAAGGCCTTCCAGGCATGGGTGGGCGAGGAATTTGCAAACAGCTCGTCATCAACAAGTGGCACTCATGTGATCGCAGCCAAGTAATTCCATTCCACCGCCGCCTCTGACACACCTCAGTTGCCTTTCTCCTGGCGAGAGGTACTGCTGCAAAGTCTTAGCAACCTCGAACATGGCATCGCGTTCATTCCGAAGTTGTGTAGCAACATGTAGTGTGGTTTTGAGACTTATTTGTCGTGGATATTTGAGCGTTATTTGTCGTAAGCCCACGCTATGAGAGAGTTGGCAGACCTGCCGGAAGATCTACGAGAGCGGGCCATGTCGAGATTCCGGCTGCTTGAGCCGCACCTAGTTCAAGGGCGTGAACTTCGTGCTGTAGCCGATGGCTCTCGAGTTTGCTTTCGGACGCTACAGCGATGGGTCGCATAGTAGCGGCAACCGGCTTAGTTGCTTTGGCGCGAAGGCAGCGCGAGGATCGTGGCGAGCCGCGCTTGCTCAACCAGATCGAACTATTGTGAGTAGGATATGACTTCCCTCGAGCAAGCAAAAGTCCGTTTCGTAGCCCTTCGTCTCCGACATAATCGGCGTCAGTAGAAAAATCGTCTCGGTCTGGCTTCGACGATCATCGGGAGCGGCGGCGGAGAAACATGCAAGTGACAATAGATGGCCGCCTGTTCAGCATAGCCACTGCTGCCATAGACCGGATCGAGGGTGCTTTCTCCAACGCCGAGGAAATCATTTTACCCATCCCATGCTTCGTGTGTGTTTTGCCAAGAGCCACACCTGAGAAGCGTTCTAGCTACAGGTGTCCAGAGGGATATTTCTCTTTTTTTAGTGCGAACGAAGCGAGATCATGAAAGTAAAGGAGTGGCTGATCTCAGCCAAGAGCCTCCCCGGCAGATGATGATTTCTCGTTGCCGATCACGAGTCGATGAGTGACTCGGTGATTTTTGCGTAAATCGAAGAACTCCTTGAACCCGCAATTCCCAGCACTTCGGTCAAACTGCAACCCGATCTGGACGACGCCGTAAGCTCACCTGAGTCACTGCGGGCGGAGTGTAGAGTGCGCCCATCGGCCCCGCGTCTGTCCCCGGCGCAACGACCTCGTCGATCCTATCCAGGATTTCGTCGCTAAGTGCAACTTCGGCACCGGCGAGCAGATCGTCCAGTTGTTGCATCGTGCGTGGACCGAGAATCGCCGAGGTTACACCGGGGTGAGCCATCACAAACGCCACCGCCATGTGCGTCAACGAAATCCCGGCTCCCTCGGCGATGGGGATGAGGCCTTCGACCGCCTCCAGATTGCGCTCGTTGGACATCTGTTTGGGAAAGACCTTGACGCGCAGGCTCTCCGGCAGAGAGTGGCCCTTGCGGTAGCGCCCGGTGAGCATACCCTTCGCCAGCGGGCTCCAGACCAGCGCGCCCATGCCATACTTCTCGCAGATGGGCAGAACCTCCTGTTCGATACTGCGGTTGAGGATCGAATAAGGTGGTTGCTCGGTTTGGAAGCGAGCCAGGCCACGGTGCTCCGCCACCCATTGCGCCTCCACGATCTCGGAAGCAGGAAACGTCGATGACCCGATGGCGCGCACCTTGCCCGCGCGCATCAGGTCCGTGAGCACCGACAACGTCTCCTCGATGTCGGTATCGGGAGAGGGCCGGTGGATCTGGTAAAGATCGATGTGGTCGGTCTGAAGACGGCGCAACGACGCCTCCACGGCCTGTGTGATCCAACGGCGCGAATTGCCCTGCTGATTCGGATCCTCGCCCATTGCACCGTTCACCTTGGTGGCCAGCACGATATTTTGGCGACGACCCTTGAGTGCCTTGCCGACGATCTCCTCCGACTCTCCGTTGCTGTATCGATCGGCGGTGTCGACGAAGTTGATGCCGAAATCTAGGGCCTTGTGGATGATACGAATGCATTCGTCATGATCGGAGTTGGCGATGCCGCCGAACATCATCGCGCCTAAGCAATAAGGGCTGACCTTGATGCCTGTTCGGCCTAGAGTGCGGTATTTCATGGTAGTTTCCTTTCTTCTCTCGGTGTGGGTCCCAAAGCGGCCCTTGATGGTCTACGGACGAAATTTCTACTTACCAGGGGATCGTTTCACCTTTCCAGAGCGTGAAGGTGCCGGTGGGAGCATCGGGTCCGAGCAGGGCGACCCGCACAACCTCGCGAGAGCCGTCCTCAAGCGACTCGATCCCTGCATAGCCATTGAGATTCGTTTTCGTGAAGCCTGGGGAGACGAGGTTGACCTTGATCCCGCTGCCTTCAAGTTCGATCATCATGGCAAGCGTGATGGCGTTCAGAGCAGTCTTCGACGCGGCATAGCCCGGGCTGTATATCTTGCGATATGGAAAATCCGGATTCGCATTATTCGTCATCGAACCTACGCCGCTGGAGACGTTGACGATTTGTGCGTTCGCGGATTCCCGCAGGAGTGGCAACATGGCTTGATACACGGCAAGCGCACCGAAGACGTTCGTCTCCCAGATAGCGCGGACCTCGTCCAGAGAGATCTTGCTGGCACGGGTGAGTTTGGAAAATTCCTCGAGCGAGCGGTCGCCCCTGCTTATGTTCGAGATAGCCGCGTTGTTGACCAGCAGGTCAAGGCGGCCAAACTCGGTGCGGACACGCTCGGCCGCCGCACGGATCGAAGCCTGATCGGTGACATCGATCTGCAGCGGGACTGCACCGTTGCCGATCTGTTTGGCGGCAGCTTCGCCGCGCTCCAGATTGCGCGACCCAACATAAACCGTAACAGCATTGGCGGCGAGTTCCTTCGCCACCTGGAAGCCGACTCCCTGGTTGGCCCCGGTCACGAGAGCTATGCGTTGATGCGACATTTTGTATCCTCCTTGGGACTGTCCTGCTATTCTCAGAGGACAGCGGAACACTGTTCCGATACTACCGGAACAGTGTTCCGCGAGCAAGGGAAGTATCGTGAAAACACCGTCCCCCCGCGCACCGAAGAAGAGCACAACAACCAAGCTGGCCCCGGTGCGTGCGCATGCCAAGCACAACCTCACAGCTCTTCTAAGTGCTGCAGCCGAGGTGTTCGCGACTTCCGGCGTGGATGCTCCCGTGCGCGAGATTGCGGAACGAGCGGGCGTTGGCCTGGGAACCGTGTATCGCCATTTCCCGCAGCGCTCCGACCTGATCGTGGCGGTGATGCAGTCGCATGTAGAAGCGTGCGCGGACGCCGCCGCCGTGTTCGCAAGTGAATATGAGCCGGAGGAAGCGCTGGCGCGCTGGCTGCACCGCTTGATGGATTTTGTAGGGGCGAAGCGCGGCCTGGCGACTGCGCTGCACTCGGGCGACCCCGCCTACGCAGCCCTGCCTGGCTACGTGATGGAACGTCTGGGCGGTGCGCTGAGTAAACTGCTCGACCGCGCCATCGCCGTCAAGGCTATCCGCAGCGATATCGACGCAGAGGAACTCTTATGGACGGTGGCTACGATGTGCCGCGGACCCTATGGAGAAAAACCCGCTTATGCAGCCAAGATGGTGGATGTCCTGATCGACGGGTTGCGTTACCGTGCGAATTCCTAGGAACAGCTCACTCTACCTCAGCACAGTTCAGTTCTCATAAGTCGCCTCGTCGGGAGTACCGCGCTCAATATTCACTCAAATGATCAGAACAGGCCGAGTCATCTTTCCAGACGTATTTGTCCTCGAAAAATGCATCAACGATTTGCCGTCAATCCACATGCACTGCGACGAAAGACCCGCTTCTCGTTCCTGATCGCAAATCAAGAGGTCTACCCCCACCCTTCCGACTTGAGGCCCTGGACGGATGGGGTTAAGCGATTCTTTTACACAACGGATCTTTACTCTGAGCGATTTGAGCGGAACGTGAAACAGACTCCACGCTTCCCAGGTGGCTAGTCGCTCAGCAAAGCGGCACGCACCCAAGGCAAATTATGGCTGCCAAGAAAGAACCTTAGCGGCGGATTATATGCATCCACTAACATGAAGATAGCTTCTGGCGTCGCATTCGGGTTCCGTAGCAGTCTGATTGCACGATTGGCTTTTCAGGTTTTCAACAGCTTGTGTATCTCAAAGCGGTACATATCCTCGAAGGTGCAAAACTCGGGAAGGCCCAGTTCAATAACAGGCGCCGCACTTTCGATTATCGGAAGGTAACGTTGGAGAATGTCGTCATATAGCCGCTTCTCTTCGGAAGTAAAGCCATGCATTTGATAGGCGAGGCTTATGTGGAAGCCGAATGTTTCATGGTTGCTGGCACGATAAGTGAATACATTATCTGCCAGGCTATTTCGAAGCCTAGTGAGTTTCAATTTCTCCTTTTGGTCCGCCGGCGCAAGCTGGAGTCCACTCGCAAGTTGAGGAGCTAACGTCTTTTCTTTATCTAGGCGGAACCGAAGCGGAAGCTCCTCGGCAGTTTTGAAGTGCCCAAAACCTCTGCTCGACGGCTCGATTGCAATCTGAAATGGACGCCTGCACCGAAATATTTCTTGGCCATTCCTTTTCGCTGCGGTCTACATCGGTTACCCCGCCCAGGATGGTAACGTGATAACTATCGCTAGGCAAGATCGCTAGCTTCTTCGCGAAAGAACTCGTCCGAATATCGTTTCCAAGCGCAGTAACGGCATCGCGGATTCGACTCTGTTGGGGGAGGTGGCAGACTACGGTGTTTCCAGCGAAGGGTCGTTGGCTCCCGTCGAGGTTGAATTTGAGCCGTGTGTCTCTCGGTATGGTTGTGAGTTCAGGATCGTCTCCTTTGGAGGCCTTCGATCCATTTGCTTGTGCCGCCAATCCTTGAGGAAGAACTGCTGCAAAGGAATAGGCTGCGGACTTGAGAAGAAACTCTCGTCGGGTTCTAAATGAATGGGTGAGAGGCAATGTTTGGTCCTTAATTCAAGAGTTTGCGGCACCTAAACAACGAACATCATTCTGGTCAGGATGTCGGACAAGAGGGCGGCGACAAAGGATGGACAATCGAAGATCCGTCTCTTGTCGCCTTGGCTCAGAAAGCGAAGCGCATTGCCGCTTGGACCTGACGCGAAGGAAAGGCGCTGGAGCTACCGCTGAACGTACCGAAGCTCGCGCTTGGATTTAGCACGCCGGCCGCGCTCACCGTTCCGATGTTGGTGGTTGGAGAGATGTAGTTCGTCGCGTTCAGCACATTGAACGCTTCTATCCGAAATTCAAGAGTCTCCCCTTCGGATAAGAGCGTGAAGCGCTTGTGCGCCGACAAATCGAACTGGCCAAAGGCCGGTCCGCGTAGATTGTTTCGTCCTGCGTTTCCAAATAGCTGTGAACCCGCCGGAGCGGATACGCCCGCGATGTTCAGGAAACCGGTGACCGAACTGTTCGTCTTGTTGAGCGTGTGCCCGTAGACTGCGCCATTTGTGGTCACAAGATTCGGACGGAGGGCGTAAGCCGCACTCGTAGTCGACACTACCTGATTCGCATTCGGGGTGTATGCCAGGTTCAGTGGTACCCCACTCGTCACAATATTCGTACCTGTCAGCTCCCACCCGCCAAGAACCTGCTGCACAAGCCGTGTCGAGGTCGATCCGAATCGCTGGCCCTTTCTGAACGGCAAGTCGTAGATGAAAGAAGTTGTATCGTTGAGCGGCTGGTTGTATCCCGACGGTCCACGGTCACCAGCGACGTTCCTGATATTGACAACAGCACTATCGCCATTGCCTGTTTCAAGATCTGCGCCCGAGAGATCATAAGCCGCCGACCATGTAAATGAGTTGATGAGAAAGAAGCCATTAGTGAAACGACGGTCAAGCTTCGTTTGCAACGCATTGTAGGTCAGGAAGTTGGCGTTTAATTCTGTGAGGATGTCAGTGAAGTTCGCAATCGGTCTGCGGTTGAGCAGCGACGCACTGCCGGTGGACGTGCAGGCTCCAGAAGATATCTCGGTTGCGGTGCAGGTGCGTGCCTGGTTGTAGTCCCCTAAGGTAGGGAGATGAACGCCGTGATTTCCTACGTAGGCAATCTCTAGCGTCATCTTGAGCGGCAGCTCTTGTTGGACTGATAGATGATAAGCCTGCACATATGGCGTATTGAAATTCACGGGTGTGTAGCGGGTTTGCGCTCTTAAGGTTGTGAAATTGCTTGGGCCGGCGAAGTTGGTCTGATAGCCGTCCTGCGTGCGACGGAAGCAGGTTGTCGGATCTTCCGTTAGAGAGGTGCAGAGGACCTGTCCTGGAGTTTGATTGACTGGCAAGGTTGCGGAATAATTGGTTGGGCCGTTGTACGCCAGGAGGCCTTCGCCGCCGAAGCGGAACAAGTAGGCATAACTAATTCCGTATGCACCCCTTATAACCGTCCCTGGACGGGCCTCGTAGGAGAAACCCAATCGAGGGGCAAGGCCCTTATAGTCTGGATTTACGAGGGTGCGATCAGCTAGCGAAGATCCCCCGACGTAGTGCAGATTGTAAATATGACCAGGGACCGTGCTATTGACGTCCGTACCAGATCCCGCCTGAAGTAGCCGATTATTGACCGGGTCGTAGTTGAGAAGCTTGTTATCCTGTTCGTAGTAAGGCGTCATGAACTCGTACCGCAAACCGGCATTGATAGTGAGTTTCGGTAGCGCCTTCCAATCATCTTGGATATAGCCGAAGTGCCAGTGACGGAGGTAGTTCACTTCGTTAAAGGCATTGAGGGAGTAATTGCTCCGTGCTCCGAAAAGAAAGTCCGACAAGTTTGCAGCCTGCGTTGTCGTCGCCGAGCCAGCTGAACTATATTGGCCTGAATACGTATCGGAGCCAAACTTTGGATGGAAATCTGAGATCGCCTGCGACAGCCAGCCGAATTCGTATCCAATCTTGAGGCTGTGCTTACCCTTGATCCAGGTGTAATTCAGCTTTGGGTTTGCCTGCGTTGGGTTTGTAAACTGAAGAGCTGATGCCGAGGTGCCAAACTGAGTGAATCCTGTAACGGTCTGAGTGTTTAACCCACCCCCAAGTGAGGGATCTTGTGGAACATTGGGGATCCCTGCAAGGAGGTTTGGCTGACCAATAAGCGCAGGAGTCTTGCCGCTTTGAGTCCACGTCTCGCCGAAACGGAACTCCAATATGGATGCAGGCGAAACAACCCAGTTGTAGCCTGCCGCGAGTTGCCGCGTATACGCATAGATCGTTCCCGCGCTATTGCCGCCGGCTGAGCCTGGTATGTTCGGCGGTTGGAAGGTGGATGCTCCACGCTGGCTATAGCGAAAAAAACCATTTTGGCGGGAGTTCAGGACGAAATCGGCGCGTCCGTCTCCCTTGTTCTCAAAGTCTGTTGTAGCAGGTAAGGATTGGAAGTTGTTGGCTGTGAGTGCGACGCCGGAAATGTTCGGAGTTGGCAGCAGTTTGAAAGCGGTCAAAGCCACGGGATCGATGTTCGGGTCGTTCAGAGGCACCTGACCGTTGGCGTAAACGACACCGGTATACGGGTTCTTTACCGGAATAGGTTTCCCAGCAGGAGTTCCGTCAGACGTAAAGAGGCCTGTAAGCTCGGTCGCGGTCGGTAGGTTTGCCGTCAAGAGGGTATGCGCGACTGACCGGAGACCTTCGTAATCAACGAAGAAAAAGAGCTTGTCATTAATGACCCGGCCTCCAAGTGTGCCGCCAAACTGGTTTTGCACGAGAGAGGGCTTCACACCGGTGCCAAGGAAGGGGCCAAATGCGTTGAGCACCGTATTGCGAAGATATTCGTAAGCAACCCCGTGGAAAGCATTGGCGCCGCTGTGCGTTGTTGCGTTGATGATGGCGCCGCCAGCCCGACCGTATTCAGCAGAGTAATTGTCCGTTTGAACCTTGAACTCCTGTATTGCGTCGGGTGATGGCAGAAACGCCTGATTCGAGAAACCCTGATTGGCCTCCTGATAAGCGTTATTGTCGATGCCGTCGAGCTCGAAGTTGTTGAGCTGGGAGTTAAGGCCGTTGACGTTATACGATGCATCGCGCGGAGGATTCGAGGTCACCCCAAGCAAGGATTGGCGAACGCCGGGCACGAGCTTCGATAGGTCCGCGTACTCGCGTCCGTTGAGAGGCAACCTGACAGCTTCGGATGCTTCAATCGTTTGACCTCTGTCGCTCGTGTCGGTCTCCAACGCACTGGCCACGCCTGAAACCGTCACGGTTTGGGTGTCTTGACCGAGTTTAAGCGCGAGATCCACCCGTTGTCTTGCGCCAACGGTCACGGTGAAGACGTCTGTGACCGACGTTGTAAAACCTGTGGCGATGACTGAAATTGTGTACTCGCCGGGCTGCACACTCGGAAACTCATAACTGCCCGATTGGTCAGTAAGCCTGCTGGAACTGACTCCCTTGGCCGGATCTTTCAAGACAACGTTGGCGGAGGGCACGGAGGCTCCAGAGGGGTCTTTGACGTTGCCCAGTACGCTCGCAGAATCGAACTGTCCGAATGCAGAAGTGACGGAGAGGTTAGAGAGGAAAAGCACGACCAAGAGTGCAAGCAATCTGCGGGTCAAACGGCGGTTGCGGTTCGAGGACGAAGAAAGACTGGGTTCAGGTTCTCGCCCCGATTTGGGCACAATACGTCGAATCATGGCTTTAGCTCCAGCAAAAGAGTGCAATCGAAATGCGACACCCGTAAGGTTTGTGTCTGCTTGCAGAACTAACAGTCCTCGACTTGGGCGCCAAAGCATTTCACGGCTTCCGCCACCGTTACATGCTATAAAACCAATTTATTCAATAATTTAAAGGCCAATAACTTGCGAGCGATACACGCCAATGAGTGGCCGCCCCATCAAGGTTTATTCTGTATTCATTTGGGTCTGTTCAACTGACGACGCGCAAAAATGGAGCAGTAAATGGTTTCCACAAGACCGGAGCACTTACCTGTTTTTGCCGGATCAGCTGATCCACGGCGTATCGTAGTGAACCGTGTCTTGACCTCACCAACTTTTGCAAAGAGCGAACGTCTCTCGAGCTTTCTCTCGTGTGTCTGCGAGTTGACCTTGAATGGCCGGGCAGACGAAATCAGCGAGCAAAAGATCGGGACGATGCTATTTGGAAAGTCAGCCAATTTCGACTCGTCGATCGACGGCATCGTACGAACTCAGGCGAGTCGACTTCGCCAACGGCTAGACCTCTATTTTGACGGAGAAGGCTCAGAAGAGCCGATACGTATTCGCCTCCCTAGGGGCAGCTATGTTCCAACGTTCGAGGAGAGAGCAATAGTTCAAGTCGATCAGACGCCAGGCCTCTCTGTTGAAGCAAGTACGCCAATGCCATTGCCTGCGGGACCCGAGCTGCGCCAAGTGACGCAACCGCACGCCCTCCGTCAGTCCAGGCTCCCATGGATTCTGGTTGCACTTCTTTCACTGGCGGTAACCGTGATACTTTTCGCGGTACATAAGCCTTCAGCTCAAGAAGCGAATGCTTCTGTCATAAATGAGAACCCTCTTTGGCGCATTCTCTTCGTTCCGGATAAACGAACAATTGTCGTTCCAGGCGACAGCGGTTTGGTTATGTTCCAGGCAGTCACTAAGAAGAAAATTGGTCTCGCGGATTATCTCGCCGGAGAATACCGTTCGGAGGTCGCTGATATTGGTACTACAGAAATGAATGCCGCGGACCTCGCGAAGCGGCGCTATACATCCATCGTTGATCTTGAGGTCGTGAAAAATCTCTCCCATGTGGCCGACGTGCGAAAAAGCACCCTTGACCTCCGGTACGCTCGCGACCTGCGACCAAACGAACTGCAAGGTGAAAATGCTGTCCTTATCGGGGCCACAGCAACTAATCCGTGGGTCGAGTTGTTTGAGCCAAACTTGAACTTCGTTTTCTCAGATCCGCTTGTCCGTCAGTACACGCTGATCAATCGAAAACCATCAAGCGGAGAGCCAACCCAGTGGATTTCTAACTACGGCGAGCCAAGTCACCGTGTGTACGGGGTGGTCGCTTTCCTCCCAAATTTGGACGGATCGGGTAGCGTACTCATTCTCGAAGGCACATCTATGCCCGGCACGGAGTCCGCATGGAACTTCGTATACGACAGTTCTCAACTTCTCCCCTTCCTTGCGCGTATAAAACGTGCAAATGGTACAGTCCCGCATTTTCAGTGCGTACTCGGGACGGACAACATGAATGGAAGTTCTGTAAAGAGCACCGTACTCGCATGGCGTGTCATGGACTAATCCATTCCTCTGCTGCTTGCGTGACGCGCAAACAATCAGGTCGCATTCGCTCGACCGCATTAATGTTGATCTTCAACTCTCCCCTCGCCATCGGGCGCAAGCTACACCTCGTCAGTAAGTTGGACGATTGTCTACCTTAGACAAATACTTTGCGGATGGCCTCATCTCGGTGTTACCGGAACAGCAGGAAACAGTTGTTTAGACCCTTACCGGGATCTTGCTTTCAGACCTACGCAGGCGCGGTCGGCAGTTGCTTCAACAGGCTGAGATTGCAATGAATCGGGGCGGTTTGCCGCCTGTTCCGCACAGCCGCCTCTGCTGCCCCGAGGGTCCGCCTCGGCTCAACTGTTTACAACCTTGCTCTGCGGCCCGCTTTTGCAAGTTCATGGCCGGCGTGTGCATCTCCCTCCAGACAAATGGTCAAGTCCAGTCGCTCTGCTGACTCGTTCAGCACTGCGAAAGCGAGTCCAACAAACACGCATTCTGACCAACCGGCGACGAAGGATTCGGCAGTGGCTTAAGGTCGATCAACCTATGGGGTAACGGCTGGCGCGGCGCTTGCAGTCTGCTCTACAGCCGTATCGGTTACAGTGAATGCACGGTAAATTACTTATATAAAAAGACTTACAGGACGTTCGGCGCCAGTAACGGTTAATTGAGTTGGAGCCTGCCGACCGCGATGCTAGGGTCTAGCCCGAGCCATATCAATGCTTGTTTGAACTGACTTCTGTCTCCGCTTCCAGGAACGGGGCAGGCCAACCGCAACCGACTGGCGATTCGACGGCTGGTCTCTCTTTGGAGGATATAGAACATGTTTTCATTGAAACACGCGTTCGACCTCTGCAGCGGCTTGTGCCTGCTGCTTCTCGGTCTGGTGTTGGCAGGTCTAACCGTGCCCCTCAATGCGGGCGCACAAACGAGTCAGGCGGCTAATTACAATCCCAGGCAATTGGATACACAAAAGATCATGGGCGCCTTTCAACAAAACTACGACGATCTGACCTTGGTCTCCGCTCATCGCGGCATTCATGCGCTGGCCCAATTAAATCAAGCTCCGTATGTACCGGAGAACTCGTTAGAAGCCATCGAATGGGCCGCAAGAGAGGGTTACGAAGCCATTGAGGTTGACGTTCGGCTCACCAGCGACAGGCAGGCGGTCTTGACTCACGACAAGAGTTGGGGACGAGAGTGGTGCGGTTCATCGAACACTTCCAACAGTCCACAGATTTTCGATCCATTCTCGCCAAATACGGGCAACAACGCGCTCGCAAATCCGGTCGTAGCTGCAAATCCTTATTCGTATGTGTCGCGACCGAGAAACGGTACGGTGTTAAGGGATAGTGTTTCACTCGTGACCGATACGGAAGACCATGGTTGTACGATCTGGCACCAGATTACCGGTGAATGGCCACCCACATTAGACCAGGTTTACGCCGACCTCAGGAACAAGGGAATAAAGTCCGTCCTTATGATCGACGTACAGAGTCCTGATGCTGCGTTGGCGGCCTGGAATGTAGTGCAGAATAATACCGATTCTGATGGCAATCCTGCATACCAGAGCACAATCTTCAAACTGCCGGCTGACATGTTTTTTAATTATTCGAGCGATTTTAGAGCTGTTTTCCCAACAAACTTCAATAACATACGTTGGATTCCGGTTATAACGACCCGATACGTTGCTCCTACGGGAGACAATGCAAATGTTAAGGGTGAGAATGGTGGTATTGATGTAGCTGCCACTGTTTCCCCTGGCTTTGGAAGCGAAACCAGTATTAACAATTGGATTGACATCATGGAAGCGGCCGGGGCTGGTGGGCAGTCC
This sequence comes from uncultured Acetobacteraceae bacterium, assembly GCA_964658035.1. Classification (GTDB taxonomy): domain Bacteria; phylum Acidobacteriota; class Terriglobia; order Terriglobales; family Acidobacteriaceae. The sequence continues at coordinate 20,430 of CAZZXL010000029.1, read as the reverse complement.
GGGCAGATCATGGCCGTTGAGGTGGTTATGAAAGAAAGCGGAGGTATTCTCTCGACAGTGCTCGCTCACGTAGGAGCCATGAAAAACCAATTCGGATTTCCGATGATGGTAGGGAATTTCAATCCGGCTGGTGAGTATTACCCCTATGGAGCCACTCAGGAACCCCAATATTACAGATCTTCGGATGGTACGTGTTGTGACTATCTCGAGGCATATCTTTACAACAATCCGAACAGTAATAACGGTGTTACCGATCCCGGTGGGCCCCAAGACAACTCCGATGTTCGGCGCAGTCTGCCATTTCTGTTCAGGACGGGTGTGCCGCGGACGAGCTTTGTTACTACCGATGATCCATACGATGCGGCAAAGTATTTGGATGATCAGCGAAATCAACGAAACTGGAGGGGACACCTCGTCGCTAAGGGTGTGACGATTGCCAGCAACGCTGTCGTACTCTCCCTAAGCGGTTCGTCACAAACCGCAAGTTCGGGCGATGTGGTACACCTTGTAGCTGGCCTCAGTGATGATCTGGCCACGGGCTCCGTGACGTTTATGGATGGCGGAACGACGCTGGCTACAGTTCCGCTGACCGGTCAGGCGGCAGCATACGATGTGACGGAGACCACGGCGGGAAGCCATACCTATACCGCCACGTACTCCGGCGATGCGACCTTTTCGGCTACCACCTCCAATTCCTTCACCGTCGAGGTCGGCACCTACGGCCAGAATGGACTTCCGACCGGTAGGCCGATCAGAATCCTCGTTGATGGGGATTCGATGACCGCAGGCGCGGAAGGAGATTACACATGGCGCTATCGGCTCTACCAGTGGTTTCAACAGCAAGGCATCTCCGTGCTGTTCGTGGGCCCGAGCATTGGGGTTGCTGCTCCAGCAACCGTGGAACCGCCGGAGCCAGTCTCATTTGTGGCACCGCCGCAGACTCTGACCGGACAGTACGGTCCCAACGCGCCCCCGGCGCCCGGTTCCACAGGTCCTCCCATGCTCGCTTTCAACTCAAATCACGCAGCGGTATGGGGCAAGCCCTTCGCCACCGCCAAGATTAATATCGCAAGCCTGGTACAGCAATATCAGCCCGATCTCGTGCTGGTCGCACTTGGTTTCAACGATATGGGCTGGTTCTACTCCGACGATGTTGGAACCCTCGCATCGATGACAACCTATGTCCAGAACGCCCAGGCGGTAAACTCCAATCTCCAATTTATCGTAGCGGATGTGCCGTTCCGCACCTTCATCGGCGGTCGCCAGGACCTGGTCACCAAGACCACAAATTATGACCAAGCTCTACCTGCCGCGGTGCAGAAGCTGCAAACGTCAACCTCCAAGCTTGGTGTTGCCGCCTTCAATTCGAACTATGGTTGTAATCCTAATGGAAATACCTGCGACTCTACGAAAGACGGATTGCATCCGAACTACAAAGGCGATTTCCGGATTGCGCAAGCCTTTGCGCAGGCCCTGAATAGCACGTTCGGGCTGGGCTCAAGCGGGTCAATACCCATCACGGGAAATACAGTACGCCCGCTCAACGTCCCGACCAACCTGGTGTTCACGGGAACCAATCAGGGAGTCACCGTCACCTGGAATCGCTCTTGGGGCGCCACAGGCTACAACATTCAATATCGAAACTGTCTAAACTACAACGGAACCTGCGCTGGCTTCGGTTACAGTCAGTGGAGCAATTGGATGACCTCAAGCTCTAACTTCGAAAGGTGGGATCTCTCATGGGATATGAGGTTCGACAATCAACCCTATCCAGCCTATATCTATCAGGTTGAGGTGGCTGCCACATACGGCGGTCCTAACGACGGAGTAACGAGCGCTTTCTCCAATTCTGTACAAGGTGTTCCGGCTCCCCGGGTGGCAACCACGCCGACTGGACTGAGTGTCTTGACGAATACGCTACACGGACAATTGGAAGCCGAGTGGACACCGTCGATGGGGCAATATTCCAGTTCCATCTATGAGTATGACGTCTGGCTATTTGATACCGACACGCCCAGCGTCTATCCCTCGCGGTTTGCCCATATAGAACCTCCAGGGAATGATCCGGGGCCTGACTTCCACACCGTCTCCTGTAAGCCTGGTAACCACTACGTCTTGATGATCGAACCGTGGAATGCAGCAGGTGCCGGCATACCTGCGCAAAGCCCATCAACACTTTGTCCACAGTAGGGAAAGTTGCGCTCGGAGGAGTCACGCCTAAAACGCGACCCCTCCGAGTCCTATGGTCTTATGGACCTGTACAGGTGCGAATCCAAACCAAAACTGGCGTTCCATAGACGTAGGCTTGAATCAGTACGAGTTCCCAGAACCAAGCTGCCGAAATGCCGCTGGATGACTCAGGCGGTTCAAAGACAGTTGGAAATTCTTTGGATATCCGGACTGATCTCGGCCTGGCAACTCAGCATTGGATCTTGTACTAGTCTAAGGAGCGAAGGCGGTCCGAGGCAAACGTCGGGCCGCCCCCGCTCCCGAATGGCTTTCACTGGGGAGCCCTGGTGAGGTACAAGATGGCCCATGCGCCCAGGCTCTTGTCCTGAGTTCCTATGATCAGCGATCGTCCACTAGATCTGGGCGGCTCCGCCATCTACGGATATTTCGGCTCCGGCGATGTAGCTGGCATCTTCCGAGGCAAGGAAAGCTACCGTCTTGGCAATCTCCTCGGGCTGGGCGAGACGACCCAAGGGGACTTGGGCCGCTAGAGCGCCGTGCAATCCCGCTTTGTGATCCTCGGGCACGAGACCATTCAAACCGGGAGTATCGACTGGGCCTGGGCTAATGACGTTCACGCGGATCTTGCGGTCTTTCAGATCCAATGTCCAGCAACGGGCAAGCGAACGCACTGCGGCTTTTGTTGCGGAGTAGATGCTGAACGCAGCAGTGCCCTTGACCGATGTGATGGAAGCGTTGAGGATGATCGCGCCACCGTCAGGAATCAACGGAAGCGCCTTTTGAACGGAGAATACAAGGCCCTTCACATTAGTGTCGAAGATGCTGTCGAAGTGCTCTTCCGTGATTGCTCCCAGAGGAGCGAAAGCAGCGATGCCTGCATTGGCGAAGACGATATCGATGCGTCCCTTCTCCTGCTTGATCTGTTCGTAGACCTTGTCTAGATCCCTCAACGACGAAGAATCGGCGCGGATGGCGGTAACATTCGATCCGATTGTCTTGAGCGCCTTGTCGAGTTCGGCTTCACGCCTTCCTGTGATGTACACGTATGCTCCCTGGGCAACAAATTCCTGGGCGGCTGCGAGACCGATTCCCGTGCTGCCACCCGTAACGATTGCGATCTTTCCATCAAGTTTTTTTGACATGTCTTCTCCTACTCCTGCGGCACTTTCCTACCGTACATTCTAGATGTCCTCTTTTTGAAAGAGTTTCAAAACTTATGGAACGGTCAGTTAGAATTGGCATCAGATCAATATGGGCGCGACCAAACGTTCAGCGGGAAAGATGGGACGGCCTCGATGTTTCTGCGAGGAAGCAGCTCTGGAAGCTGCCATGCGCCTCTTCTGGGAGAGAGGATATGAAGGCGCTTCCCTCAGCGACTTGACCGAAGCGATGGCCATGAATCGTGCGAGCCTCTACGCCACTTTTGGCGACAAGGAAGCCCTATTTCTCAAAGCATTGGCTCGCTATGAGGATGGTCCGGCCTCCTATTGGAAGATAGCCCTCCAAGAAGCAACAGCCTTGGATGTCATCAAGAGTCTATTCATGGGTTCGGTGAACCTGCTGGGCGATCCTAGGAATCCACGGGGAGATCTGCTAACTCAAGGGGCGCTAGCCACAGGGGTTGGATCGATGCCCGTCAAGCAAGCTCTTATTGATCGGCGCAAAAGCGGGGAGGCCGAGCTGCTTACACGGTTCAAGCGGGCGAAGGCCGAAGGCGACCTGCCGCAAACTGCTAACGCTCATGATTTAGCGGGTTACGTTTGCACCATCTTGTATGGATTGCGCGTTCTAGCCGCAAACGGAGACAGCAAAGCAGGCCTGAAGCGTGTTGCCGATATGGCTTTCAAAATGCTGCCCACCCAATGGGTGCGAAGTCCGTCCTTTGTATCATTGGCCTCTGACTGATCTCGATCCAAATTAAGGCGAGACCGCCGGCAATCAATCTCGTAACGTCATCTCCTGTTCTCTCACTCGGAGCTGTGGTATCGACTGGTGCATTCACGCCAACGCACTCATCCATCTGGTTTGTGACCGCAAACGGATCTGATTTGCTTCGTTGAGCTTCATCTGTCAAGGGCGGAGCAAAGTAGACCAGTAGAAGGGTGTGAAGTTGTTGCTTCCGGGGGGTAGAGGGGCGCTGGAACGTAGCGGAAGCGGCCCTTCTCCCCCGAGGGGCGTCCGAGGGATAGAGTCAGCGTTCGGAGGAAGGAATCCGTTTGCGGCGGCTCTGCTTGAGACGGAAGCTGTCGCCGTTCGATCCGACACAGCGAGTGTATGGAGTACAAACTTTGCAGGAGTCTTTATCAGACTCCTTTGCACCGCCTCGTTTCAAGATGTTCCTGACGGGTTCGTTCGCAGCTGTAGCCCTCTTGACGGCATTGGTCGGCATTTATGGCGTGATCACTTATTCTGTCTCACCACAGTCTGAGTTACACGATCTTTGTGTACAGCAATCTAAAAGTTACGGTATACACAGGCCACAACACGAAGCAATCCGGGTCACTTGTAACGTCAGAAACATCGGCAGCTCCGAAGGTTCTGACGTGGCGCAACTTTACATGCATCAGCAGCGCAGCACCGGGTATCAGCCTATTGAAAGCCTGCGAGCCGTCGAGGGCTTCAAACTCAAGCCTGGTGCTAGCAAACACATAGAACTGCTGCTGCCACTGCGACAACTAGCTTTGTAAGACGACCACGCGCGCGCCTTTGCGTCGAGCCTGGTACCTTCGATCTATGGTCGGATCGCTTCAGACGATCGCACCAACCATCCTTTGTCCCAGATGACGAATGAGTCAAAGACTCTAGCTTGAGTTTTTGAGGCTGTCCTCCGCAGAAACCGCTTGCTTGCGGCAAGCTCACCGGCTGACATCCACTTTGCGACTTCTGACATGGATGTTAGGCTTGCCTACAAATGTCGTTTCCCACCGTTTGCACGGACGGAAACGCATTGCAATTGAGTGCTTTCGATTTTAATGCCAGCTTTATCTACGCCGGCTTTTACCTGCGGCGAAACGATCACCCCTGCCGTTCTTTCGGATCGTGAGGGCGAGCAGCAACATTTTTTTTTGGAATTGAATTATTCTGGAGGCATTACCACCTTATGCGTGATACCCACCTCAAATGTTGGCTTACCGCCAGCGCGCTTGCCCTTGTCGCAGTCGCGCCATCCTTAGCGCAGACCATCACCGGAACGGTCAACGGCGTCGTCACGGATAGTTCGGGCGCCGTCTTGCCAAATGCCACAATCGTGGTGAAGAACGTGTCGACCAACGTCGAGACCACGGCCAAGACGAACAATTCAGGTGAATACTCAGTCCGCTTTCTGCAGATCGGGCAATACACGGTTACTGCCACTGGACCAGGTTTCAAGACCTTTGTCTCGAACCCATTCACTCTCGAAGTTAATCAGATTGCCAAGATTGACGCCAGGATGGAGACGGGCGCAGCGACTGAGAACGTGAATGTTTCCGGAAATGTTCAGCCGATTCTTGATACTGAAGACACCACAATCCAGAGTACGTTCACAGCAAACACGATCCAGAATCTTCCCTTGAATGGCCGCAACTTCTCGTCTGTGACGATGTTCCTTCCAGGTGCGGTCGCAACTTCAATCGCAGACATGAGCGGAAGCTCGGCTATCGAACGTGATACTGGCCAGAACGGCACTACGTCTGTGAACGGCAATCGTAACCAGACGAACAACTACCTGCTGGATGGCGTCGAGATCAACGAGACCATTAATAACGTCATCGGTTACAATCCCAGTCCGGACGCGATTGAAAATCTCACTGTCATCACGTCAAACGCACCGGCCGAATACGGCAACGTAAACGGTGGCGACATTCTCACAATCCTGAAGAGTGGTACGAATAAGTTCCACGGGTCCGCATTTGGATTCCTGGAGAATTACAACCTTGATGCCAACTCCTGGGCGAATAATCTGGCGCATAATGCAAAGCAGCCGTTTACCCAAACAATTTTCGGCGGCACGGTCGGCGGACCGATTATCAAGGACAAACTGTTCTTCTTCGCGGATTACGAAGGCGCCCGTTTCCAGACCGGCGGTACAAGAGCGGACAGTGTTATTCCGCTGGCCTATCGTAAAGGCGATTTCTCTTCGCTGCTGGGAGCAGGCGGCAGCGGACAGATCACCCACTATGTCGCGGGTCAGGGATTGGTCCCGTATGCAGGCAACCAGGTTCCCATCACCAACCCGGTCGCACAGTATTTGTTTTCCCACCCGGAACTCTATCCGGCTCCGAACAATACCCCCAGCGATGGAGTCGCCCAGAACAACTACATCGGTGCGTATAAACAGACCGAGCGGAATGATCAGGGCGACGTCAAGGTCGACTGGAAGTTTGGCAACAGGGATTCTTTCAATGTTCGCTACTCCCAGGGAGAAGCGTCCGACGCTAATCCGAACAACGTCATTGCCATCACATTTCCGAGTGTCAACAGCTACCCGTTCAAAGGCCTTGCATTTAATAATGTGCACACCTTCTCGTCGTCGATCATCAATGAGTTCCGAGCAGGCTGGTCGCGCGTACGCTGGGTGCAGGGTGTTCCAGTCGACACGACCGGTGCATTCGGTCTGACTGGCAACTCCACTGTCGGCATCAACTATCCCAATCAGCCGTATCCCGGATTCGTGGCGCAGGATTTCGGCAACGCGCAAGGAACAGTTGGCAACCTGAGCTACCTCACCACCGTCGGCACTACCGGCGGCGGCAGCAGCCTCATCAACAACATCTTTACCTACGGCGACAACATCACCTTCCAATTCGCCAAGCACACCGTGCGCGCCGGCGTGGAGATTCTGCGCTACCAGCAGAACAACTTCTACCCGGGGAACGATGGCATCATGGGCCGCGAGCAATACTCAGGTTCATTTACCGGCAACAACGTCGCGGATTTCCTGACGGACAATGTCTACTACGCCGGCATTTCGGCAAACAGCGGCCGCAGCGGACAACGTCAATATCGCGATGCAGGCTTCGTACAGGATGATTACAAGGCCACAGATAAACTGACGGTGAACCTTGGACTACGCTACGAGTACGACCAGCCCATTTACGAGGTGAACGATAAAGAAGCCAACGTCGACCTTGCGACCGCGCAGTATTACTTTGCCGGCACGGCAGCAGCGGCTCAGGTATTCGGCGACGGTCACGCTCTCTATCACCCGACCTATACCAACTTCATGCCGCGTATCGGTTTCGCCTACCAAGCGATGCCGAAATTGGTGATGCGCGGTGGTTATGGCATTACGAATTACCTCGAAGGCACCGGCGCAAACCTTCGCCTGAACTTTAACCCGCCATTCCAGCCAGCTTACGAATATACGGCTACCCCGGCAACCGCCACCAGCCCCGGTGGGCCACTGCCTGCGCAGACTGCTTTGCCGGCAAGCTTTGCGTCCTCTACCAGCAGCAATACGCTGCGCGCCTGGGACAGTCATCTGCGCCCGGCACTCATCCAGGAATTCACACTCGGCACCGAGTATGAACTAAACAACACAACCTCATTGAGCGTTGCTTACCTTGGCCAGACCGGGCAGCATCTGGTCGATCCGCGTGCCGGCAACCAGCTTACGGCGCCTGGTACCGTTGCGCCCTACGCCAACCTCGTTGGGCAGACTGGTGCTATCGTCGTGACCGAAACCAATGCGATGATGAATTACAACGCACTGCAGGCCTCCGTGCGGCATCGCCAGAGCAACGGTCTCGAGTACCAGGTAAATTACACGTATTCTAAGTCGTTGACTAACAACGTCGGCTTTTATGGTACCGCTGTTGCTAACGGAGACCAGGGCAATGGCTACGGCGCTTACGCACAGAATGGCTATGACCTGCATTCTGAATATGGTCCGAGTGGTATGGACACGCCGCACAATGTCAGTGCCACGGGTGTTTACGAACTGCCGTTTGGTCGAGGACGCAAGTACGGCTCGAACATGAACCGCCTGCTTGATGAAGCTGCCGGCGGATGGAAAGTCACGGGAACCGCGATTCTGTACGCAGGCTTCCCCATCACCCTTGGAGCGCCGGATACGACCTCTGTTCAGAATCGCGCTTCACGCCCTGACCAGTACCGTAAGTTGGTTGTGCATAATCGCACGACCCATAACTGGCTTGGTACTGATCCTTCCGCTGTGCCATGCCTTACCTCTGGAGTCGACAACGGCACCTGCGCGTATGGCACACCAGCAGCGGGGCAGTTCGGTTCCGCCAGCAACGGCAGCCAGCGCTCACCGGGCTACCGCCAAATCGATCTGACAGGCGGCAAGGTGTTCCCCATCACCGAGTCACAAAATGTCGAATTCCGTGCTGACTTCTTCAACGCTTTCAACCTTGCCAGTTACGGTTACGAAGACACGAACATTGGCGACACAACCTTTGGACAGATCAAGGACACCCGGTCACCGGCACGTCAGATTCAGTTTTCGGTGCACTATAACTTCTAGCCACTAATCGCAGTTAAGGCACGAAGGGCAGCCTGGCGGGCTGCCCTTCGTCTTTATTCCTTTACCGCCGAAATACCGTCATCAGCAGAATTACTACGAAAAGTTATGTTATTCGTCTTTCCTGGAAAGATGATCTTCATTTCCGGACGGACCACGTAGGCTTTTAGTCTTTTGCCCGATCTATCGCTCCTTGAATAGGTTCGGTCCCACCTTCCATTATCTTCCCGTGTCCACAGGCTACTCGACGGATCGGGTAGGTCAGCAGCTTCCTCGCAGTATCTAGCTTGCTCTCGATTCGACAATGCCTTTAATGGAAACCAGCACAGCATTATTTTCTTTGTTTAAGTGCAGTGTGACATCGGGGGTACGATATCAACCGTTGACTTTGGCCAGGTTTCAATCAAGCGCTCGTGTAAGAGCAACGGTGCGGTTCGTTGCCTGCGGCCAGATGAGGCCGCCTCGTTCAAATCGCTTCTGAAACAAACGCAGTCCCGTCACCATCCCACCACAAACGCTTGATCAGATCGCCACGCTTGCCGCGAAAGACGAATACGTGTCCAGAGTAGGGCGCCTGTTCCAGAACCGTATCGATCAGCGTCGTCAGTCCCTGGAAACCACGACGCAGGTCTGTATTTCCAGCCGCGATCCAGATATGTCTGCCGGTGCGTAGCTCGATCACCACAGCAGACTCTCGAGCAACTGCGCGGATCTGTGAGGTCGCAATGCCGCTCTCCATACTGACACAGCACGACCTCGTAGCTCAATGTGGATCGATCCCAATGGTGCTGCGGCAGATGGAACCCCTTCACCGGCGCTTGCTATGTGCGTCTCCGGTGCCAATGTGACCTCCAGCAGTTCGGCCTTCGCGCGTTCAGTTAATCCCGATGGCAGAGGCGGTCTTTCAAGCGCAAGTCCTTCGACCGCTGCCTTGATCTTAGGAGAGACCCTTCTGGCACCTCGGTCTTCACGTTTCTTCCGCACGAATGCTACAAGCCCAAGCTTCCTATCCGGCTCACCCACCTATGCGCGGTTCGAAATGAGAGATTAGCCTCGGAGGCTACCAACTGCAGTGACCGCAGCTCCTCGAGGTATGGCTGGATCAACTGAAAGCGCGCCATCGCACGATCCCGAGCCGCCTCGGACACTCCGCTCAACTCGTGCATGCAACGACGCACCGCCAAGTAACTCTGAAAACGACAATTGGTGGAAGCTGACACTTGTAGACGCCTCAGAAGCGTCCCTGGAGACTACCGTCGGCCTTCTCTACAAGCAGGACCCAATCCTCGGCGGTTGGTCTGTCTGGAATGATCCATGCAACGCCCGTTTGCTTACGTCTTCCAATCTTTGCGTATTGCCCATCGCGCGGGTTGAACCATCGAGCAGAGTAGGTTGAGCCCTCATCCATCTGGCTCAGAATCCCTGTCTTCATTCCGCTACCGAAAAAGAAGACCACGTATATGTCTCGACCATCGGAAGCCAGCAGTGACCGCGATGGGTCGGCGAACGAGCCCCACGCTTGATCACGAAAATGCGGCACCAGCTTCCACCACGCCAGGCTGGTGTAGAAACGCTTGAAGTAAGTCAATTTATCGCCAGTGGGAAGATCGGCTCCTTCCCGCCACCAGAGGTAATGCTGCGGCATCTCATACGCTGTGCCGTAGTCTCCAGCCTCACCCGGCTTCGAATAGGCATCGTTCCAGACGCCATTCGCGCCATATCCATAGCCGTACATGCCGTATTGAAAAGCTTTATACGCTGCCCCTAGCGCTGCCCGCGAATCGGTCCAGAAGTGATCATAAGCACTCTCGTAAAGCACGGAAGGCTTGGTTGACACAGCATTCCAGAAGCTGCTCGCAACATCGACATCCGTAAGCTCCCCCTGCCACTGGACTGCCCATCCATTGTCATAAGGCTTGCTGGCCCACCACGAATTTGCTGATGTCGTGTGCTCAGTATTTTCCATGTGAGGCATCACGGGATGATGATATGCGTCGTTCTGAGCAACACTCTGTGCAGCTGCAAACCACTTTCTGATCGTAGCAGCGTCGTAGGCGCCATAGTAGTTCTTATCTACTTCCTGCGCGACCGTCCAGATCACAGGAAAAGCTCCATAGCGCGCGACCCAATACCGGCCTAGCTTTGCCATATAGGCTTCGGTAAAGATCGGGAACACGGCAGGATCACCCACCCAGCCGATCTCGGCATTAGCATGTACCAATCCTTTGTCCGCGACGTACTTAAATTTTCGATCCAGGTTCCTAAAGCCGGCGAGATTCGCGCTCGTAAAGCCATGTGTGAAGTCTGCGTCCGCTTCTTCATCCGATCTGGCTTCGTCAGTACTCCGAATCTGTGCGCTCCGTGCTTGCCAGCCCGGTTCTGACTGGAAAACTGTGAAGCCCTGTCTGACGCGCTTATCGACCGTGTACTTGAATTGTGAAGCGATCCCTGGAGCATTTGAGGTGCCGAAGCGCTCGTGCGACAAAATCCAGTGCGTATCTCCCAGGTAGAAAAAAGGAGTTCCATCCTCGTACGTCAAATAGCGCCCGTTATTGCTGACCTTCAGAAATCCATGCTTGTAGATAGCCAGGCCACCCGAATAAGGTGTGCATCTCACTGTCTTTTCTACACCGTACAGTCCGCTGTTCGTGGGATCAGTGGCACTCAGCTTCATGGTCCATACCCCCACCCGCGGAGGCGCGAATCGAACTTTCCAAGTACGCGCGCCATCCCAGAACGCAGGACGGGTAATTACCACGCCGCCAGGGCCCGTAAAGGTAGCGTCGACATCTATATCTTCAAACGGCTTCTGGTAGTCCAGAGAGCTGGTCACTGGAATCTCTATAGCTTGCCACTGCTGGACTTTGTAACTCGCAGCTAGAGCCCTGGCTGAATGGAACAAAGCAACGTACGTGCCTAACACGAGAACCATCGAGAGGAAGCGACCGGGTCGTTTGCATATTTGGCCCGGCTCTAGCCTTTTGACTTGATTCACGCGCTTTCCTTTAATGGGTGCGGTTCTGCGCCAAAAGGCTGATCGAATTTCTTTAGCGAAGCCCTTGACCTTTTCGCGAATTCGGAAACACTCGACTGATCGCTTCAAGATAGGCTGTTCCATTACGTGTGTCCGGCTCGAGATAGCTTCCTTCAGTCCACTCATTCCAGGAATTCACCGTGATCAGACCAGTTGCATTTCGCGAATCCCTGCCCACGAATTCCCGAGCTGAGGCCAGCGCGCTTTCAAAGGCAGATGGAGTGTTGCCAGTGATGACCGGCGAAAATCCATACCCGGTTCCCCGCGAAAATGTGTCCGTCTGGCATGCCCTTGGGGAAGGATCCCAGCCCACACTTACGTTAGGGAAATATGGTCTTCCCAGCTTGCTGGCAGCAGTAGCTCGATAGAGCTCATATTGTTCTCGGACATGCTCGTACGCGGTAGTTGGAAAACTATCAAGCTTTGCGTGGTGGACCCAGACATAGGACGTAACGCTATCTATCTCGCAATGATTTAACAGGCCAGTCAGGCTATCGCCGCTCGAAGCGCCCGGAAGAAGCTGCACACCCCAGGCAACGGCATTTAAATGCAGTCCGGGAAAGCCGGCTTTAACGACCCGTTCCCGAAAACTGTCCAACGCATGCCTGGCATTGTCCACACCACCGATCCCAGTAACAAACCGGAATAACTCATAGATTGAAAAGTAAGGCTTACCCTCGATACAAAGATAAGAGGGATGGCGAAAATAGTGCTCGATGATCCAATCTACCAACTTGTCAAACGCAGCCCGGCTCACCGCGCCAGGCTGCAGCAGTTCTGGTTTTCCTGTCAGTCTCGCGGGAAACAGGTTAAACCAGTCGTGATTCGCCCACATGAGCCCAAACTTCAACTGATCCACATTCTCTGCTTTCAGGTAGCCCTGATCAATGCAGCTCTGCAGGAACGGCCCGTCCTCGTACCAGTAGTAATCGAAGATGAAAGCCGACAGCTGACCTTGCGCTGCTAAGCGAATTTTCTCAGCGAACACCCTAGGATCAGCCTCATCAGCATAACCATGCAGCGGCACCCGCGGCTGCACGTGGCCTGGAAAGCGTGGACGGGCCTGCTCGACCAGCCGCCACTCTGTCCACTCAGCGCCATGAATCGATTCGTTGCGAGGATCAACATGATAGTTGCCGAAGTAGTACGCTGCCAGAAGCGACCGCGAAGGTGAGGTTGCCGCCTTGGCGATCCTCGTCTCCGCAAGCGCTGCCGTTGCTGCCGCAGCCATGAACTCGCGCCGATTTGTAATCATTTCTCTCATCCTCCGGACTATCACTAGCGGCTTCGTCCCTAGCACTTCCGCATTCACTCAAAAGGAATATCGCAGCGCGAATTGCATCGTCCTTGGACTGTTCATCTGATAAGTCGCTTCTCCCAAAGTCGGCGAAGTGATACTGTTGCCGGCTCCCGTGAAGAGCGGATGATTGAATATATTGAAGCCTTCTGCTCGGAACTGCAGTTGATGATGCTCGGTGATCGCGAAGTTCTTCATGACTGAGAGGTCCGTGCCAAAGGTGCTGGGTTGTGCCCCCACCGAACGAGAAGTACCGTACTGTCCTGCTGCCGGTTGTGTCAGGCATGCACTGTTGTAAATATGAAATCTGGTGCGCTGGAATCCGCTCATCGGGTTGCAGACAACATCTGCAAACACCTGGTGCAGCGGACTGGTATCTGCATTGTTGTTGGCTGTAATTTCGAATGGTTGGCCAGTGGCGAATTGCTGGATCGCTGTCAACTGCCAGCCGCCAACAAGCTCTCGATTGAACAAATTGTTCGATTGAGCAAACTTCTTTCCTGGTCCAAACGGAAGCTGGTAGATACCGCTCAGCTCAAGATTATTCGTTCGGTCAAAGCTCGCCCTGCCATAGGTAAGACGTGCGTTGTAGTAATCTTCCACATCCTGGTTGTCGCCATCTGTGTCGTCCATCGCCTTACTGAAGGTATAGCTTGCAAGGAACTGGAGATCGTTGGACATCGTGCGTTCAAGCTTTACTCCAAGCGCATTATAGTTTGCGTTTACGAAGTTGATCTGACCATCGAGCGGACCTGCAGCTGAGTAAGGCCGAACATCGAGCTTGCCAGACGTGTTACCGGCAGAGAGTGCATCCGGCTGGTTGAAGTCCGCGCGCACTGATTCATGCCGCATCACGCTGCCGAGGTATTCAAGCGTCAGCTTCGTATTCTGTCCCAGCAGTTGTTCTAGGCTAAGATTCCATTCCTGTACAGAAGTATCTTTAAGCGTCTTATCAATCGTATAGCCGCCCTGGCCTGGCACGGATGGAGGATTCGGACTGAACAGTGTCTGGATATCCTGCGGCTGCGCAATATTCAAGCTGTAAGTCTGGTTCACTACGTTCGGCGAGTACAAGAGCATGAATTGGAGATTGTTATACAGGATCGGCGCATAGTAAATGCCATAGCCGCCGCGAACCGCGGTTGTTGAGGTCGCTGTGTAGGCAAAACCCGCTCGCGGACCCCAATCATTGAAGTTCGGATTCCAACTCCCCGGGGAGTTCGAATCTGTCTGCAGAATATAAAGAGCTCCATGCCCATTCTTGTCACTTGGGGGATTGGTGTAGTCATAGCGCAGACCAAGGTTCAGCGTCAGCCGAGGTGTAACTTTCCAGTCGTCTTGCGCATAACCGGCTACATCGAACTCACGAAATGCGCCTGTCGAGACACCGGTCAACCCACTCGCGGTAACTGGATAGCCAAGTTCAAGATCAGCCAGAGCATTTCCCTGGTCTGAAGAACTGCGCACTCCGGCAGCGTACTGCGAGGTTGCGGTGCCGTCGAAAGTATAAATGCCGTTATTCCCCACCACCCATTCTCCATCGAACTGCACGCGTACAAACTGTGCGCCGAAGCTGAGCGTGTGATTTCCTAGCTTCCAATCCAACTCATCAGCAAACTGGTAGCGGTTCTGAATGGCACCATCCGGCGAATAAGGATCACCAAGCGAGGTGTAGTTTGTGAGGAACACGGTCGGGGGTGTTGACTGCTGCAATTGCGGATCGAGATTCGTCAGGCCGTAGGTTTTCGCATAGTCCTGGCTTCCGGTCCCTTGCTGCGTCCGCAACAGATTGCTTCGGTTATATCCAATCTTCGCGACGTTCACGATATGGTCATTCAGGATAAACGTATCGTTCAGCGATGCGTTAGTACCCGTCAGGGGGTAGGAAATACCAAAAAGCCCAGGGGTAATTGCGTCATTTACATTTGTACTATTCAGCCTCGCCACCGTGCCGAACAATTGGTTCTTTTCTGAAAGATTCCAATCGACTCTACCCAGGTATTCATCGTAGTTACCGATAGAAGGAATATTCGTGATGTAATTTACGTTGTCGCTTGTATTCAAAGGCACATTCGGAAGCGGGTAGTTCTTCAGCCAAAGCTGGGCAAATGGACTTATGACCGGCAGACTATCGTTCGTGAAGGCACTTGTCGACCCCGTCACAGGATTGTAGGTCAGGGGATTGTAGATTGTGCCCGGGTCAGCTGAAAAATGACCGGCCCGCTCTTCGAGTGTGGGAACGCGATTCAACGAAAGCCCACTGGTGTGGCTTCTGAGGCCCGAATAGTCAAAGAAGCCGAAGATCTTGTTTTTTAGAATTGGTCCACCAAGATTCGCGCCGAAAAGGTTGTAGCGCAGCGGGGACTTCGATGTTGCATACCAGTTGGTTGCATTTGCCGCATCATTCTGCAGAAAGTCATAAGCAGTACCATGAATCGCGTTTGAGCCGCTCTTGGTGATCACATTCACGACGGATGGCTCGTTGAAGCGTCCCGGCGCGTTATTGGTAATCGTCGACACTTCCTGAACCGCTTCTACAGATGCCAAAATGTTTGCCGTCTGCGTAAGCAAGTTGGTGTTGTCAATGCCGTCCTGCAAGAACTGGGTCTGCGCCGCTCCTAACCCGGCAAGCACGACAGAGGAACTGGTCTGCCCGAAGAAGCTCTGGTCGCCGGCGGCCGTACTCGAGTCTGACCCTGACTGAGAAGCAGGTCCGAGCGTCGAAATGTTGAGGATACTGCGGCCACTATTCGGGAGGTCGACGACCTGCTGACTATTCACAGAAGTTGAAATATCATGACTGTCAGACTGCAATGCTACAGATCCAGAAGCTCCGTTTACCCTGACCTCCTGGGCCACGTTTCCAGGTTTGAGCTGAAAATTGAGGGTCAATCCTTCCAGCGTAAGCACAGCAGACTGGGTAGTCTTTTCAAAGCCGTCCACCGTCGCCGTTATTTCATACGAGCCGACAGTCAATGAAGGCGCCGAGTAAAATCCATTCGCGTCGGTCATTACCGCGCGCACGGCTGTCGTCTGTTTATTTTTGATCTCAATTTTGCCATTTGCAAGGGAAGCACCGCTGGCGTCGACCACCGTCCCGGTAATGCTCGCCAGGTCTGTCTGGGCGTTTAGTGTCTGGAATGGGGCGAGAATGGCAGTTGCACATGCAAGAGACAACCACATATGCATCGTGAAGCGCGTCATGCTCCTCTTCAGCTCACCCCGAAACCCATGACCTAAGCTCTTCGATTGAACGGTGCATACGTACTGTTTGCGCTTCAACATGAACCAAACCTCCCAGATAGCTCGCCTTCATCACGCTAGCAACGAAAGCGAGTGCAAAATCTCATTGCGCAAAGTGGTCGCGAATGAAAACGTATGGCGGCAGGGAGTCGACGGTCAAGATACATATCACCTAATGAGGTAGAGTTCGGCAGACGAAATTCTTGCAAGCTGTTAGCTTCTTTGTATATCGCTTTTCTGGGACAAAGAGCGGCTCTTCTTTGATTTTCTGCGCACGTGGAGGCTCTTTGTGAAGGCAAGCAAAGTTCGCCAGATGGATTGCAAGTGACCAGCAGCAGAGCTTCGAATCAGGAACGGGTGAGCTCCTACCAAGTGGAATCGGTAAGCCGTGCCTGTCGCATCATTCGCATTCTTCAGACCGAGGGTCGCCTGGCCCTGTTCGAGGTGGCCGAGATCACGCAATTGACCAGGCCGACTGTTTTCCGTCTCGTATCCACTCTCCAGGCGAATGGCATTGTCGTTAAGGATGCGGACCGCCGATATCGTCTATCCGGATCATTCTCGCCCGGACGCCGTTTCAAGATCGGCTACCTGGTGCAGACTAACGAAACGTCCTTCTACCGGGCGGTTACGCAAGGGCTGATCGAGAGCGCGGAACGGGCGGGCGTGGACTTGGTCATGCTCGATTGCCTGGATAGCCCTGATGTAGCCCTGTCGAATGTGGAAAGACTTTTATCAGAGAATGTTGATCTTGCGATGATGTTTCATGCCTATGCTCACGTAGGTGCTGTGCTCTCCACTCGCGTCGGCACGCGAAATGTACCGCTCATTGCTGTTGAGATCCCTCATCCAAATGCCATTTACTTTGGCGTGGACAACTGCCACGCCGGATTGACTGCCGGGCGCTATCTCGCCCGTTGGGCGCAACAGCATTGGAATGGGAAGGTCGATGAGATCCTCCTGATCGGGGCCTCGCGCGTCGATTCATTACCGGAAGCCAGGCTTACAGGCAGTCTCCTAGGCATTAATGAAGTTCTTCCCAATTCCGCCCACGCAAAAACGGCGACATTAAACGGCGACTGGAACTTCGAAACAAGCTATGAAGCAGTCAAACGCCATCTTTCCAAATCGAAGGCTAAGAAGTTTCTCGTGAGTGCCATCTTCGATCCAAGTGCGCTGGGAGCTCTCCAGGCGTTCAAAGATGCTGCACGTCTTCACGAATGTGCGATCGTTGGTCAGAATGGGTCTGTCGAGGCTCTTCATCAAATGCGCAAAGCGAAGTCGGGCCTGATTGGGTCGGTCGCCTATTTCCCCGAACGTTACGGAAGGCAACTCATCTCTCTGGCGATCGATATACTCACCTTGAGGGCCCCATCCCAGAATGCAGTGTTCATCAAGCATCAGCTCTTGACCCCAGGCAATCTTCGGCAGCATTACACGGGCGAGAATCAAGTGGCATAGTGGCAGGTCCTTGAGTGGTTCCTGAAAGGGGCCCCTTCAGAAAACGACAATAGAGAACATTAAGTTTTACGGCAACCAGAAGGTCACTGATTTCCTTCGGCACGGCTGCGTTTATCTGCTGCCAGAGCGCTCCGTCAAATCGGGCCTCTACCCTTTGCAGGCGTAGCGGAATCTGCGCCGAATCATGGATCCGCACCGTCCCAACCGATTCAGAGGAGCAAGCTTGACACTAACACAGATGTAGTAAATAGTCAGACATGTGTAGGAGAACGCGTGCCTGATCGAAAATTGTCGCGTCTGGAATACGGGATCATGGAGGCCCTTTGGAGCAAGGGTGAGGCTTCCATTCGAGAGCTTCAAGAGACCTTCCCCGAGAAGAAGCGGCCTGCGTACACGACCGTGCAAACCACCCTTTACCGCCTTGAGGCCAAAGGCTCTGTAAGGCGGGTACGTAAGGTTGGCAACTTCCACGTTTTCACCGCTGCGGTGACGCGGTCGTCAGCTCAGACGACCTTGATCGACGAGCTGTTATCGATGTTCGGTGGCAAATCTCAGCCTGTTATGTCCCACCTAGTCCGATCGGGAAAGCTGACCTTAGAGGACATCAAGGAAGCAGAAGCACTGCTGAAGTCGCTGAGCGCAGGGATGAAGACCGATGATTAGCCTGGGCGAGGCAGTACGGATGTTCGGTGTCCCGATAGCAAATCACCTTTGGCAATCGACCGTGTTTGGACTTATAGCTGCATGCAGCACCCTGATGCTGAGAAGAAACGAGGCTCGCCTACGCTTCTGGATTTGGTTTGGCGCATCGCTGAAGTTCCTTCTGCCTTTCGGGCCCCTCGTGAGTTTGGGAACAATCGTGGCAAAACATGTCGGCGGACTGCGTACCAGGACGTTTGCCTCAGCTGTAGAGATCACCAACCAGCCGCTTGTGTCGTCCCCCTTTAACTCTGTCCTAGCACCGACGAAGTGGGACCATTTTCACTCCATTGGGCCACTTCTGCTTGTGATGGTATGGCTCTTAGGGAGCTTCTCAGTATTGCTGGTGTGGGTCCGGCGATGGCGTCAGGTCTCGAAGGTAAAAAGGGCAGCGATCCCCTTGACGGTCGGTCGTGAAGCGGCGTTGCTGAATTCTCTGAATCCTCTCGCCGGAGGCCTAGTACTACCTATCCTGTTGTCCAAAGACCCGATCGAGCCTGGCATCTTTGGCATTTGGAAACCCGTTCTGCTGTGGCCTGCCCACATCTCCAACGAACTGAGTGAACCGCAACTCAGTGCCATTCTGGCTCACGAAATGTGGCATGTTCGGCGGCAGGACAACCTCACTGCTGCCGTGCAAATGCTCATTGAAGCGTTTTTCTGGTTTCATCCGCTGGTCTGGTGGTTCGGGTCCCGGCAGATGGAAGAACGAGAGCGTGCCTGCGATGAGGGCGTTCTTGGCCTTGGCAGCACTCCTGCTGTTTACGCCGAAAGCATCCTCAAAACGTGCAAGTTCTGTGTGGAAGCCCCGCTGCCCTGCGTAGCGGGAGTGAATGGCTCAAATCTCAAGAAAAGGATCATACGCATTATGCAGATGCGGAACGTCACGGTACTTTCCAGAACCAAGAAGCTCCTGCTCGGTACCCTCACAGCCACAACGTTGATAGTGCCGTTCGCTTTCGGCGTCGTCTCTATTTCGCCTCTTGCTGCGCAGACAAACGCCTCCCAACAGGCCCCTGGGCCGCTCCGGATCATCGCGGTAAAGCGCAATACTTCTGGGAGCCCTATGACTAAGGTCACCCACGTTGGCGACGAGACGACCATCACAAACACCACGGCGAAAAACTTGATTCAGATGGCCTATTCACTCAAGGACTACCAGCTCACGGGTGGGCCTAGCTGGCTCGATAAGGAACGGTTTGACCTCACATTATCTGGCGACTCGACGGGCGGGACAGACCATCTCGTTTCCAACGCAGCTATCAAAGAGATTCTGTCTCAGGACTTTCATTTGGTTTTGAAGCAGGAAACTAAGCCAGGTCCGATCTATGCGCTTGTTGTGGGCGGTGGAGGAGCGAGATTCTCTCCGACGACGCCAGCGAATGCGCCAGGAACTAATGAGCCTCTGCTCAGCATGAGAGTGATGCAGAAGGACGGCCAAGGGCAAATTACCATCACGGGAGGTCCTGCTGGCCTCGCAGATGCCTTATCCGCCCAGGTGGGGCGTCCCATCGTTGATAAAACTGGCCTTTCAGGCCTTTATAGCATCGACTTTCATTGGGCTACTGCCTCAGCTTCACCCGAAAGCATTGCGGCGGATCTACAGCAGCAGCTTGGTCTCACGCTCACTCCAGAGGAGGGACCCGTGGTGGCTTCGGTCGTCGACAGCATAACGATGCCGACGGGAGCTTGAGTTGCATTCCTGTTCCACAACGACCCTCCAGGCAAAGCGATTCGCGCATCCTTCGCAGCCCGGTGTCGTTTCTAACCGATCAGGCACGGATCATGAATCCCGTGTGATAACAAAGTATGCCCGCTCAGACGAACGGTTCACGATCTTCTTCTGTAAGGAGATGCATCCGCCCCTGGGGACGCTGTGGCCCCGCATCAAGGCCTGGTAGGAGTTGGAAAGATAGGTCCTGCTAAAATGCCACGTCTTCGATCTTGGCTTCGGCCAAACTGCGCGCAAGTACCGTCACGGCCTTGTGTGTGGGAGCACTCAGGATGACCCGGCGCTTGTTCGCCAGCATGTTCTTCGTGAGG
>CAZZXL010000028.1:0-37102 GCA_964658035.1 uncultured Acetobacteraceae bacterium | reverse complement strand
GTTTGCATCACGGTTTGCATCATGGATCAGCTTGAGTTACGTGCAGCTGATGGGCAGAAAAGCTTTCATGACTTTTCATTGTTACGTGGCGGGGCTGTCGCATAATGGAGATGCTGGCGTGGAGAAGACTGTCCTGCAGTGGCAGGCAGGAATTGAACGCCAGGTATCCGCATCCAGTAAAGGAATTCTTAATGAGTGAAATTGTTCAGCTTCAGGCCCAGGATGGCCACGTTCTTGACGCTTATGTCGCGACGCCGGAGGGAGCTGCCATCGGCGGCCTGGTTGTCCTGCAGGAGATTTTCGGGGTCAACGAGTCCATCCGCGATGTAGCCGATGCCTATGCCAGGGATGGTTTCCTGACGATCGCGCCGGCTCTTTTCGACCGCTCGGAAAAGCATGTCGAATTAGGCTATGACTCCTCTGACATGCAGAAGGCCTTCGCTCTGATGCACCAATTGAATGTCGATAAAGCGCTGCTCGATGTGGAGGCGGCTCTTGTTTATGCGGAGAAGCAGACGGGTAAAAAGGCGGGCGTCATCGGCTTCTGCTACGGCGGCAAACTGGCGTGGCTCACCTCGACCCGACTGCATCCGGCGGCCGCCGTCGGCTATTACGCGGGCGGGATCGGCGAGTACGCCGCCGAGCAGCCGAATGCTCCAACCATCCTCCACTTCGGCAGCAACGACACGCATATCCCCAAAGAACAGGTGGACAAGGTAAAGGCAGCTCATCCGGAGATTCCCATCTACTGGTACGAGGCTGATCACGCCTTTGCCAACCATGTGCGGCCCAGCTACAACGCTGCTGCGGCTGAACTGGCTCGCGAGCGGTCGTTGACATTTCTTAAGCAGCACCTGGGTTAGAACCAAGAAGCAGGCCGTTCAATGATTTAGGAGGCGCTCCAAAGGATGGCAGATGCAAGGGACGGAGCAGGGGGCCTGCCCTGGCGGCCAAAAGTCAATCCCTGGATCATTGCGGCTACGGTGGCGCTGGCGGCTTTCATGGAAGTGCTTGACACCTCGATCGCCAACGTGGCCCTGCCCTACATTGCAGGCGGATTAGCGGCCAGCCAGGACCAGAGCGAATGGGTACTCACGACCTACCTGGTGGCGAATGCCGTCGTGTTACCCATGGGCGGATGGGCGGCGAGTGTCGTTGGCCGGAAGAACTTTTTCATGGGCTGCCTTTGCATCTTCATCTGCTCTTCATTTCTTTGCGGCATCGCTCCTTCATTGCCTCTGCTGTTAGTGTTTCGGGTCTTCCAAGGCGCGGGCGGCGGGGGGCTGCAGCCGATGGCTCAAGCCATCATGGCGGACTCCTTTGAACCCCGAAAACGAGGGCTGGCTTTCGCACTCTACGGGATCGTTGCCGTGCTGGCGCCTTCGATTGGTCCGACCATCGGCGGCTGGATCACTGACAACTATAGCTGGCACTGGATTTTCTACATCAATATCCCGGTTGGCATCCTGGCCTTGTTCCTGGTGCAGCGTTTTGTCGAAGATCCGCCTTTCCTCAAACATGACTGGTCTAACTTTAAAAAGGTGGACTATGTCGGCATCCTCCTGCTGGCCGCTTCCATGGGCTCGCTTGAAATTTTTCTCGACAAAGGTGAAGAGCGCGCCTGGTTCGGCTCGCACTTCGTCGTCTTCTTCATGGTCACCTTTGTGATCTCATTTACTGCCTTGATCTGGTGGGAGTGGACACGCAAGGCCCCACTCATGGAAGTGCGGTTGTACAAGTTCAAGAATTTTGCCGTCTGCTCATTCCTGATGCTGGTCACAGGCGGCATTCTGAACGCATCAACTGTTCTGCAGCCGCAGTTCCTGCAACAGCAGCTTGGCTACACGGCGACGATTGCCGGCATGTCATTGTCGCTGGGCGGGTTGGTTCTGCTGGTTGTGATGCCGCTGGCCGGGCAGGCTGTCAGTCGCTTTCCGGCTCGCAATATTATCGCCTTCGGCTTTGCTCTCTTTGCCTGTGGTTTTACGTATTCAGCACTTCACGTGAACCTGGGGCTTAGCTTTGGCTTTGCTTCCTGGCTGCGGGTCGTGCAGATTATGGCCATCCCTTTCGTCTTCATTTCGGTTACGACAGCAGCCTACTTTGGCTTACCGCCGGAGAAGAACAACCAGGTTTCGGGCCTGATCAATTTTGCCCGCAACATCGGGGGCAGCATCCTTATCTCGCTCAGTAACGCCTTTGTGACGGAGAGCGGACAATTTCACCAGGCAACGCTCGGTCAGCATCTGAATCCGTCATCCGCCAACTATCAGCGAGTTCTCAGCCAGTACACGAATGCGTTCAAGAGCATCGGCGGCGCGGCAAATGCGCAGATCATGGCGCAGACACGAATCTACAACCAGTTGCGCGCTCAGACGGTTACACTCGCCTACGTTGATGTTTACTATGTATTAGCCGCGGCCTCGATCATCATGGTCTTCCTCAGCTTTACCCTGGCGAAGAACGATCCTAAAGGCGGAGGCGCTCCTGCCGGCGCCGTTCACTAGGGCAAATTACCTGATGCCATGGGGTTTCCGGCTGGATACAGGTTGGCCTTTTCCTGGCGAAGGCCCGTGTTCATCGTATCTTCGCTCTATACCTTCGGGTAATTTGCCTTAACACCTACAAACTAATAATGAAGATTGTGCGATGAGGCTCGTATAGATCCGGATCGGTAATCAACTGTCTTACCTTCCCGGAAAAGACAGGCGACCTTTCTGATTGGTGACCTTGAAGGTCGCGTCGCTCTCTGCGATCGTCGCCATTGAGGTATGCGCGCGATGCAGCTGGAGCGGCCTCGTATCCTACCTGGCTTGCCCGCACGTACGCAGAGTCTGCCCTGCGGCAGGAAGTGTTAACAGGACCAAGAGGTAGAAGGCTAAGCGACCGACAAAGCGCCGACGAGGGCGATGTACTTGCCAAAGACATAGCTAGAAGGCGGGGGCATCTCCGTGCGGAGAATCCTGATTTATGACTTCCTGATCGCTCCACTCATTGCGTTTGCCTGGCTGATTTTCTGATGTGCTTTCGGTGCTTGAGAAGAGCTTTCCCTCTCTGTTCGGCGCAGGGTCACCTGAAAACGAGCACCCTGACCGGGAACGCTTTCGAGCAGGATCCGCGTCTTATGTTGTTCAGCGATCCATGCTGCCAGGCTCAGTCCAAGTCCTGCGCCGACTGCTTGGCTTGAGTGTTCATGGTCAATGCGATAGAAGCGTTCAAAGATCCGTACATGTTGCTCGGGCGCAATGCCGATGCCTGAATCCTCAACCCTTAGAAGCGCAACATCATCCCTCATCTCTGTGAGGATGGTGATGCTGCCACCCGGCGGCGTGAACTTGCAGGCGTTGTCGAGCCAGATCCGCAGTAATCGAAGCAGTGCCGGCCGATCGGCAAGCACCATCGAATCGGTGCGGTCTGTTTCCGCGCCAGCCTGCGAGGTGAGCCTGAGGGAGAGCCGTGCCGCAATCATTGACCATTCGTCCGTGACCTCTGAAACGAGGGCGTGAAGATCAACCGGGACCAGCCGCAGGATTTCGCTTCCAGCGTCCGCGCGTGCCAGCGTCAGCAGGTTCTCAATCAATCCCGACATCTCAATCGCATCGTCATGGATCTGCGCCAGGGATTGCCGATAATCCTCGACCTGCCTGGGCCGGAGAAGAGCCACTTCAGCTTCCGTCCTTATGCGGGTGAGGGGCGTACGTAGTTCATGTGAAGCATTTGCCGTGAACTCCCGCACGCTACGAAAGGATGAGTCGATCCGCGCCAGCATGTGGTTAAGCGTGATGGACAGGTGCGAGAGTTCGTCATCGCTGGCAGACACCGGAAGACGACTATCCAGGTTCCGATCCGTAATGCGCCGCGCTTCATAGGCGATCAGGGCAACGGGGAGGAGGGCCCTGCGGCTCATGAAGTGTCCTGCTCCCGCTGCGATCAACAACACAGCGGGCGTCATGAGCAGTAGCCCCAGGCGAAAATCATGCAGCAACAACTGACTTTTCGCCATGGATATACCGGCCTGGACCGAGTAGCTCCGACCGTGCGCAACAATCCTGGATGAGAGAACGCGTACTGTGCGACCTTCGTGCTGAAATTCAAACTGCACCCCGCCTGAGGATGGCGCTTCCGGCATGCTTGACAAAATACTCTGGTCGGCCATTCGCCTTGAACGGTAAATCCATACCCCGTTTTGGCCTAGGACCTGCAGCCATTTCCCGTCATCACGATGGCGGTAGGTCGCGTCGAATGTGGCGATGAGGTCTGCTTGTGCGACCTGGGGCGCAGTCTGTTGCAATTGAGTTCGCACATCATCGATGCGCTCTTGCAGATCCTGATGGATTGTGGCGTCGATGGTGCTGCGTAGCATCCACCAGCTCATGGCGCTGAGCAGCAACGCAGCTGCGGCAAACATGATGGAATACCACAGCGTAAGTCGCAGGCGAATGGGAAGCTGCTTCATGCATCCAGCCTTTGCAGAATGTCAACACTTGCCACTGCGCCTGGGGAGCTCTCGCCACTCGTTGTTGAATCAGCCTCCGGACGAAGGCGATAGCCAAAGCCGCGGATCGTCTCAATCAGCTTATGCGGAAAAGGACCATCGACCTTACTGCGCAGGGCATTTATGAGTACATCCAGCGCGTTCGCCTTGTTGGTTCCCTGCTCCTGCCAGATGGTTTCGATCAGTGCCTGTCGTGAGACAGCAGTCCCTGCCCTGCCATGAAGAACAGATAACAGTGAGAACTCAGTACGAGTCAGAGGGATAGGAATAAGTCCCCTTGTTGCGGCAAGTCGCGAAGGATCCAGGCGTAATCCCAGGGTGCCGCTCCGCTGGGCAGCAGTACGGGCAAGCATGTGGAGACGTGCTACGAGTTCCGGAAACGAGAATGGCTTGAGTAAGTAATCATCGGCACCGGCCTGCAGACCGCGGATGATATCGTCTTCTGCGTCACGGGCTGTCAACATGAGAATAGGAACAGCTCTTCTCTTTTCACGCAGTGTTCGCGCGACCTGACATCCATCAAGGATGGGAAGGGCTACATCGAGCACGACTACATCGAACTCGCAGACCATAGCCAAGTCGAATCCGGCGGCACCATCCCGGGCCGGCATTGCGGTATGCCCAAAGTCGCGCAAACCACGGCACAAGAGATCGAGCATACGTTCGTCATCCTCGACGACCAGTACGCGCAGGCTGGCTTTAGCTTCTCGCATGAAAAAAGTAGACCTTCCTAATGTTGAGGCCGCTTGCACGTTTATTGAAGTCCCATTCAGCTGAGCGGGGAGGATCGGCGTCTTTATTCATCTCCTGTTCACATGGGCGTCCCCCTGACCCTTGTCTTGAACCTTAAGACTTATTCATCTCCCTGTGAACGGTCCTTTACAACCCGAGTGCAAGCTCATTAACAGAAGTGCTTTTATCCGGTTGTTCATTGAACCGATGAAGATTATCGCAATGCAAGGAGATCCATGTACGCGAAGCCCGCTGTTCTATCGCTCCTCCTGCTCATGCCGCCTGCCTATGCCTCGGCGGCGTCTTTGCCCACCGTGGATAGTGCAAAGAGTGAAGCAACAGCCGGAGGCAGCATAGGAGGAACGATCACCGACACGGCCGGTGCCGTCCTTAAGGGCGCACAGATCCTTCTTCAACCATCGGGTACATCGGTGGCATCGAAGGACCTGGGCGAATTTTCTTTTTCTGACATCAAGCCTGGCAGCTACACCATCACGGTTACGTATATAGGCTTCAAGACTTTCACATCAAGCATCATCGTCACCGCAGGCCAAAACACTCTTGTGAATGCTGTCCTGGCGATTGGCACGAATAGCCAGCAGGTCGTCGTCAGCGCCAACCTTGAAGGTGACGCAGCAGCAATTAATGAACAGCGCACCTCAGCCAATATCCTTAACGTCGAGACCGACACGCAGATACAGAGCTTGCCCAACGCCAACATTGCCGACGCTCTGGGACGATTGCCTGGGGTGACCTTGCAACGTAACGAGGGCGAGGGTCAATATGTGCAGATCCGCGGTACTGAACCGCGATTGAGCAACACGACTATCGATGGCGTCATCGTTCCCGGACCTGATCCAGAGGTCCGCCAGGTGGATCTGGACACCATACCGGCCGATCTGGTCGGCTCGATAGCCATCAACAAGACGCTTTCTGCGGATCAGGATGGCGATGCAATTGGCGGCTCGGTCGACCTGCGTATCAAGCAAGCTACCGGCGATCAACCAACATTATCCTTCGAGGGAATTGGCGGAAATACACCGATTGCCGGACAGCGGCAGATGTTTTTGATCAATGCATCGGCCGGCATGCGTTTCGGAAAGAATAGCAGCTTTGGCAAACGCTTTGGGGCGATGGCGGGGTACAGCTACGATCTGAATGACCGGGCCATCGATGACGTGGAACCAACGCCTGATTTGAATCCAGACGGCAGCACGACTTTCGATGGCGCGAACATTCAAGAGTATCTCTACAATCGCACACGCTATGGATTCGCAGGTGCCCTGGATTACAAGCTGGCTGCTAACTCCGACCTCTATGCCCACGGACTCTTCTCCAACTTTAGAGATTACGGCCAGAAGTATGCTTACAAGCTGAATGGCTCCAACGCAAAATATTCAACAAGCGTTCGACGCCCCAACCTGCAGGTAGCCGATATCGCTCTTGGGGGCAACCAGGTCCTCAGTCGCTCCTACCTGAAATACCAGGTCGCGATGGCGCACTCGCGCTTTGGCGGGGCTGCCGGTAACCCGGGTGCGGACTTTAAACCGGTAGGCGGCAGCAACCTGGATAACCTGAGTACCTGCAGTTATAGCGCCGCGGCCACCATCAGCAAATACAGACCGCAATTTACCGGTTGTACTACCCCGGGGGCATCTATCTATGACCCCACGCAGTATGCTCTCGAAGACATCAACACCACGACCGGTCAGGCCACGCAGCTTAACTTGCAGGCAAGTGGCGCGATGGGCATTAACTACCATCTGGGCGGCCATGCTTCGATTTTCGAGTTTGGAGCACAGTTCCGCAACGAACATAAAGGACAGGATGCGTACTCACCCACATATGACAATGGTGCCACTCCACTGATGAGCCAGTTCCTGAGTGGTTTCACGAACCCCAAGTTTTACGGCGGGAGCTATCATCTGGGTCCAGTTACCAGCTTTGACACAATCATGGCGTACCTTAACGCTAACCCGGGGGCCCTGGCGCTGGACGAAGCCGCGACGCATCAAGGGTCGGACGCCGCCAACTATAACCTGCAGGAACGAGTCTCGGCAGGCTACTTGATGAACACGCTCGAGCTTGGTAGCCGCATCCATCTGCAGACCGGTCTTCGCTTTGAGGGCACCCAGACTTCAACCACCGGGTACCTGGTCACCACGAACGCGGATGGGAGCTATGGGGGAACGACCCCGCAAACAGGGGGTACATCCTATGTCGATCCTCTACCAAGCGTTCAAGTGAGATACACACTGGATAATAACTCCGACATACGCGCCGTTTATGGACGCGGCATCTCACGACCTGATCCCTACCAGTTAGTTCCTTATGTTGTCTTTACCGTGGAGGGTGGTCCATCCGGCGACAACCTGGTTCAGGTCGGGAACACATCGTTGGTAGCAGAGCATGCAAATGATTATGACCTGCTCTATGAGAAATATCTTCCGTCTGTTGGGATGATCGAGGCAGGCTACTTCTATAAGCAGATTACAAAACCTATCTTCCTCGAACAGCAGCTCGTTCCTGCCACCGGTTCGCCCTTGTCACAGGTTTATGGCGGCGCCTATTCTCAGCAGGAAGTGAATGGGGACCATGCCTGGGTGCAGGGATTTGAAGTCGCTTACCAGCAACATATGACGTACCTTCCCGGAGTTCTTGCGGGTACGCGCCTCAATGCCAACTTTGCCTATACTGACTCGAAGAACTACAACCTGTCTGGCCGCAGCGATACTCCCCAGCTAGTGGGGCAGGCGCCATTCTCCTGGAACGTCGGTCCGGCGTTCGCCACGAAGAAGGCGCTGGTAACGGTAGGTGTCACGCACAACAGCGCTAACATTTATGCCTACCAGTACCAGAGTACCGGTTTGAGTGCGGTCGCTTATGGAGTGAAAGGGCCGAATGGCGACAACTATTTCTACTCCCACACGCAAGTAGATGCACAAGCCACCTACAGCCTGGCGAAGGGGTTCTCCGTGTTAGCCTCTGGCGCCAACATGAACAACGAAGTCTTCGGCTTCTACAATGGCAGCCCTCAGTACATGGTGCAGCGTGAATACTACAAGCCGACTTACTCCTTTGGATTGAAGTGGACGCCACGCCGTGAGTAGGCCAGACCAAGGAACTAAGTGCCTGATGGTATCTAACAACATGTAGTTGTCGAGCGATGGATCAACGCGTTTCTGTGCCTACACAGCCGAAAGCTTACATGACCAAATGCATTGTTATCGCGGCCCTGCTCCTGAGCGCAGGCTCTCTCGCTGCCCAGACCATTCCACCTCTATCTCTGTCGAGAACGATTCCACTGCCCGGCATTACCGGCAAATTTGATCACTTTACGTTCGATGCGTCGGGCAACAGACTGTTCGCCGCGGCCACCGGCAGTCACGCGGTGGCGGTCATTGATCTAATGAACGACCGGGTTGCTCAAACAATAACCGGCCTCGGCAAGCCTCACGGACTGGCATGGATCGCGAGCACCCATCGCCTGTTCGTAGCTGATGGACAAATGGGCGAGCTCGATGTTTATGAGGGCACGCCGCTGAAGTTGATCAAGAGCATCAAGCTTTCCGAAGATGCAGATGACATGGTCTACGATCCGGGCACCCAGCTTCTTTATGTCGGTCACGGCGGCACGGATGCAGCGAATCCTTCCGCTGTAGCAGTTATCGATGCAAAAGCCCTGAAGATGATTACCGATATTCCAGTGGCAGCGCATCCGGAAGCTTTAGAGATCGATGAACGCAGCGATCGCATCTTCGTCAATATCAGCGATGCCGGCACGATCGTGGTGATCGATGGTAAAACACATGCGGTGAGCACGCAGTGGGAGCTAAAGGATGAGAAGGGCAACACGCCATTAGCTTTCGATGCCACGGACAACCTTGTACTGGTGGGTTGCCGCATACCTGCGGAGCTTGTAGTGCTTGAAGGCAGGACAGGCAGGCAGCTCGCCGCTGTACCTTCTGCCGCCGGCGCAGACGACCTCTTCTACGATGCAGTCAATCATCGTGCTTACCTGATCGCAGGCTCGGGGATGTTGAATAGCTATGCTGTCAGCGCTGAAGGCAGGCTTCAGCTCCTGGCCACGACGAATACACTTGCCGGTGCAAAAACCGGGCTGCTGATTCCGTCATTGGGAGCGCTCTTTGTCGGCGCCCCGTCGGCAAGCTTGTCCTCCGAGATTCGTGTCTACAAAACCGCAGGTAGGTAAGTCATGCGCACATGTCTACGTTGTTTAATCGCCAACCTGTGCGTGGCTCTAGGTGCGTTTACCCTCGGTCATGGAGAAGACAGGAACACGCAGGGTGAGCACCTGAAATTTGTCCTGGTTCTTTCGCGTCACGGCGTTCGCTCACCCACCTGGACAAACGAACGCCTGGATGAATACTCGAAAAGCCCCTGGCCCAATTGGCATGTCGCACCCGGGCTGCTGACGCCGCACGGCAAAGAGCTGATGACTGCCTTCGGGCGCTATTATCAACAATCCTTTGCGAGCCGCGGCCTGCTGCAGGCGGGGGGCTGTGCTGATTCACCGCTTGTGTATATCTACACCGACAGCGACCAGCGGACTATTGAGACCGGCCACGGCCTGGCGGACGGGCTGTTCCCAGGCTGTGCTGTGCCTGTACACTCGCGGGAGATGGGACAGCAGGATCAACTGTTTCACTCTGCAAATAAGATCGGCAAGCCAGACGCCCAATTGGCTTATGCAGCATTGGCAGGACGGATCGGCGGAGATCCAACCGCTCTTTCATCTGCCTACCAATCTCAACTGGAAGATATGCGAAGGATCCTGTCCGGCTGTGAGGCTGCATCGTGCAAGCTCGACGGCAAGCAAGATCTTCTGACGATTCCGTCAGAGCTTGCGCCTGGAAAAGGCGACCATCTGGTAGAGATAAAAGGACCTTTTTCAACCGCGGCGACATTTGCGGAGAATCTTCAGCTTGAGTATCTGCAAGGGATGACTGGTCCTGAACTTGGTTGGGGACATGCAGACGAAGCAACGATTGAGGGTCTAATGGCGATCCACTCCGCAAGCTCAGACCTGGTGCAGAGGACCCCCTATATTGCTCGCGTCCAGGCTTCAAATGTTGTCTCGCACATTGCGTCTACCCTGCAACAGGCAGAAGAAAGAAATATAGTCGCTGGCGCCATTGGCACACCGAAGGACAAAGTCGTTGTCCTGGTGGGACACGATACAAACATCGCGAATGTTGCGGCTTTGCTCGATGCCCATTGGCTGGTAAATGGCTATCAGCGCGACGATGCTGCGCCGGGAGGCGCGCTGGTGTTTGAACTGTGGCAAAATGCTGCCGGCCTAGACGAGGTGCGTACCTACTATGTCGTGCAAACCCCCAGCCAAATGCGCAACACATCTACTCTCTCCCTGGCTGCTCCGCCCAAGAAGGCCTCGATCTTTCTTCCCGGCTGTAGTCAGGCACGAGAAGATTCTCCCTGTCCATGGCCTGTGTTCAGGCACCTGCTCGATTCGGTGGTTGATCCCGCATTTATTGAGTGAGTTCGGCACGTTGGACGGAAGCCATGATTCAGGGACAACGAGTTAGTAGCTGCCAAGTGCGGTAAACAGTTCTTCCGCACGCGCGGCCGGTGGCAGACACTGTGTACCGCGGCAAACAATTGCCACCGGCCTTCCACTTTGCAACTGGGGCAGGTGCGGGATCGTTTCCGACAGGATCGGTGGCAAATTGTCAGCCCGGGCCTGCGCAAGCGAAAGTCGAATAACACTCTTGTTGACAGCAAAACGTGCGATGGCAGCGGCTTCGAGCTCGTCCGCGGCTTCATCCCCGACCACAATGACCTGCAGGGACGGAAGCAGAAACCTTTGCAGCGCCAACTGGTAGGTTCCGGCATACAGGCCGAAGTGCTCGACGATGCCGGCAAAGCTTTCGAGCGTGTCTTCCGCCATCTTTTGCAGGGTATCGTCGCCAGTCAGATCATGCATACGCAGGATCAACCAGGTGGCCGAGGGATTGCCCGCGGGGGTGGGCGAGTCCTGCAGCGGCTTGCGACGGGCCCGGAGCGCGCCGAGCGTCGATGCAGCGTCACTCTGCTCCGCGTCAAAGAAGCCAGGTGAAGTGTGATCGTAGAAACGTAACGCCATCTGCTTCGTTATCTTTTCGGCGGTAGTAAAGTAGCGAAGTTCCCCGGTATGCTGCCAGGCGTCTAGACACGCGTGGCCCAACAGGGCGTAGTCGTCCAGCATTCCTGGAACACGGGTGTCGCTGATGTCGCTGTCGGCATAGGCAACAACGTGGCCAAGGCCGTCGTGTTCACTCCAGGCTTCGTTGAGGATGCGGTCGAGCGACTTCTGCGCAAACTTTCCGGCATCCTTGATCCGCAATACCTGCGCGGCTTTGAGGTAGCCGGAGATGGCCATTGCATTCCAGTTGGTGTAGATCGTCTTGTCAATGTAAGGTGTCGCGCGTTTATTCCGCGCAGCGCAGAGCCTGGCTTTCGCCTTCGCCAGCAGCACGTCCGCAACAGCTTCCTCAATCTTCAATTTCTTTGCAACTGCTGCCAGCGGGTGCAGGATATGCAGCACGTTCTTTGCGGGATTGTGATGCATGTCGCCGACAGGGCCGATGTCGTAGTATGCAGCTGCGACTGCCAGCTCTTCGGCAGACAGGACGGCCGCGGCTTCATCGAGTGTCCAGGTAAAGTAATCGCCATCATCGTCAAGCGTCATGTCAGCATCCTGCGAAGCATAGAAACCGCCGAGCTCGCGATCTGTAAGCCACTCGTCCATCCAGCGGATGGTGTCGCGCGCCGTCGCAGCGAACTCCGGCAGCATGAATGACTGAAACGCGTGCACATAGTTCGTCAAAAGCGCGGCGTTGTCGTAGAGCATCTTTTCAAAATGTGGAACGACCCAGCGCTCATCCACCGAATAGCGATGGAAGCCTCCGCCCAACTGGTCATACATACCACCGCGGCCCATGTGCTGCAGCGTAACGACTGCGGCCTGCTTTACTTTTTCGTCGCCCGTGCGCGTCGCTGTCTCGATCAGCATATCGATTGCGGAAGGGTGGGGGAACTTCGGCTGTGATCCGAAGCCGCCGTAGCGCGTGTCAAATTGCTGGACAGCGGACTGCACAAGCCGGGCGGCAAGCTCTTCGCTGAGACTGCCGCTCTTGCCTGCGAAAGATTCGTTGTGTTGGATGGCTGCAATCACACTGCCGGCGGATTCGAGAACCTCCTCGCGTCGTGTCTTCCAGGCGTCCGCCATGGTCAGCAGCACGCGCTTGAAACCGGGGCGATTATACCGGTCATCACGCGGAAAATAAGTGCCGCCGAAAAACGGCCGGCCATCCGATGTCAGGATGGCGGTAAGCGGCCAGCCGCCCTGACCGCTGATGGCTTGCACAGCGGCCTGGTAGCGGGCGTCAACGTCCGGGCGCTCGTCACGATCAACCTTCACAGCGACAAAATGCTGATTGATGACGGCGGCGAGACCGGGATCTTCGTAACTCTCGCGGTCCATGACGTGACACCAGTGACACCAGACAGCACCGATGTCGAGGAGTACGGGCTTGTCTTCGCGTATAGCTCGCTCGAACGCTTCCGCCGACCATTCACTCCATTGCACCGGCTGGTGGAGGGCGGAGCGCAGGTAGGCAGAACGGGCGTGGCCCAGGGCATTGGGAGTGGTTGTCGTCGTCACCTTCCCAGTTTAGTGCAGTGCAGCCCATGGCTCAGGAGCGAGACCTCGGGCACCCAAGCCATAGTCTGACAAGGGACGTGCTCGACTAGCTGACGAGCCGAGTTGCTATCTGCGTGTAGAGATCGATCGATTCAAATAGCTCTTTCTTGCTGAGGCGTTCGGCGGGAGTATGGGCGACGTGGATGGAACCAGGGCCGAGGAGCATCGGTTCACCCCATGCGGTAAGCGCCGGCACGTCCGTTGTGAACGCCGCGATCATCGATTCCATACCATCGATGGGTCGGAAGCGCATGAAGGGAATCTCCAGCGGGAAATCGATGGCTGCCAGACCTTCGACAGCTTCGGTAAGTGCATCGCGGGTCGCTTGCGAGTCGCCGACGAGGCGGATAAGCAGCTCAGCATGAGCGTGATCAGCGATCACATTGGGCGCGCGGCCGCCCTCAATGAGCCCTATATTGAGTGTGCTGGGTCCGATGTCTTCGACTACTGGCAACTCCACCTGCAGAATGCGCGCGAGGGCGGCGACCAGTTTATTCACTGCGCTGTCACCCAGTTCCGGATAGGCCGAGTGCGCCATCTTTCCGCTGGCCATGATGGATGCGCGCAGAGCTCCCTTCGATGCAAGGGCGAGACGGTTATCCGTTGGTTCGCCGTTGATGAGAAACCGGCTTCCTTTCGGTGAAAGATTTGCTACTTTCGCTCCCGCGGAGTCACGCTCTTCTCCTACGACAAAGAGCAGTCCGACCCTGGTGCCTGCGTCACGAAGATTTTCTGCGGCGGCAATCTGGGCAGCGATAATTCCCTTCGCATCGCAGGAGCCACGACCGTAAATATATTCATCGTCTTCGCGGCTGCCGAACCAGGGGGGAACGGTATCCATGTGCGTCGATAGAACTATATCCGGGGTCTGGCCGGACATGCCGGCGTAGATATTGAAGCGTTCCGCGGGAGATTTGCTGCCCTGCGGCTGATCAACGGGAGTTTTCTCGATCTGAAACTGGCGGCCCTCAAGAAATTCGGCAAGGTAGTGTCCGACTGCACCTTCGGCGTAGGTTGTGGATTCGATATCCACCAGGGTGCGCGTCAAAAGAACGGGGTCAAGCTTGGCCA
Organism: uncultured Acetobacteraceae bacterium; assembly: GCA_964658035.1. Taxonomy (GTDB): domain Bacteria; phylum Acidobacteriota; class Terriglobia; order Terriglobales; family Acidobacteriaceae. The sequence goes on along the minus strand of CAZZXL010000028.1, from coordinate 23,081 downwards.
TGCTCGAGAAAAACCTCCGGGATGTTTTCAGGATACCGGAGGTCTCTCATTACAATGAACTGACCATGACCGATTCGACCACTGCCCCGGAGAATCCTGCAGGCGAAGTGCATACCACCACAAGTTCAGGCACGGCAGTGCTACAGTCGCTGGACATTCCGGGGCCTGCAGGACGACTGGAAGCGCTGTTGAATGCGGGCGAGGCGGATGCCCCCTATGCAGTGCTGGTCTGCCATCCACATCCTCCGAGCGGCGGCACCATGCACAACAAAGTGGTGTACCACGCCATGAAGGCCTTCAACAGCCTGGGGCTGCCAGTGCTCCGTTTCAATTTTCGCGGCACCGGCCGAAGTGAGGGCACGCATGACTTTGGCCGGGGAGAGGTCGAGGATGTGCGAGCGGCAGTTTCATGGCTCGACGCGCACTTCGGCAAGCCGGTGATCTTCGCTGGATTCTCATTCGGATCGAACGTGGGCCTGCGCGCCTGCTGCGGGGATGCCCGGGTGAAAGGCATCGTCGCGCTGGGTGTACCGATGCATGCCGCGGGCCGTGACTACACGTATAACTTTCTTAGCGGCTGCCTCCAGCAAAAGCTGTTTATCAGCGGATCAAGAGACGAATTTGCAAGTGAAGAGAGCGTGAAGACGCTGGTCGACTCGTCGCCCAATTCATGTCTCATCCGGGTGCTGGAGGCCGACCATTTCTTTGCCGGCAAACTGGACCAGGTGCGCATTGGCATTCGGGGCTGGATGGAGGCAAATTTTCTCCCGGTCCAGGAAAGTACCCTGCCTGCCGCTGACTAACTTCCAATTTCCAAGGGCCCCTCGCTATGCAGACTGACGGTTTTAACCTGATTCCCGAATCTTCTTCATCGTTCGACACGAATGCCCTCGCAGCGGCAGAGACACCGCCTGCCATGAACCAGGTAGACGCATTCGGCGGGCAATTGCATGTGGCGGGGCGGGATATTTTCACGACGTCGCTCAGCCAGTGTCATATCGGTACCGCATTCGACCGGCACTTGCATTTTGAAGGCAGTACCCTGGTCCACCATCCCTTCCCGGCGCTGCAGAATGTGTTGAAACCAGTCAGGATTCCTCTCGACCGCTTCCGTCACATACGAATATTTTCTTTTGGCAAGGCTGCTGTTCCTATGCTCGATACGTTGCTGGCGCGGCTGCCGCGGGGACTGCCTTACCGAGCGATGTGCGCCGGCCCGGAGAAGCCGTTGAAGCGGAACTGGCGGATACACAGCTTTGCTGCCGGCCATCCTGTGCCGAACCAGGATTCATTCGAGGCGGCCCGGTTCGCATTGAAGATGCTGCGGCAATCGGGCTCGGATACGTTCATCTTTTTTCTCATCAGCGGCGGTGGCAGTTCGCTACTGGAGCTGCCGCTGGACGATTCAATTTCGCTCGACGACACCATCGCTTTCCACGAGGCGCTGGTCAGCAGTGGAGCAGGCATTCACGAGATCAACATAGTACGCAAGCACTTCTCTGCGGTGAAGGGTGGCCGTCTCGCACTGGCGGCACCGGAGGCTGCCAAGCTGACGCTGCAGATTGCCGATGTACCGCTGCGCGAACTCGATGCCCTGGCTTCCGGTCCGACGATCCCTGATCGCTCCACAGTTGAGGAATGTCGCGCCGTGCTTGCGCACTACCACTTACTGGAACGTTTTCCTGCAGCTGTACGCACCTTCTTCACCGCCGTGCAGATGGAGGAAACGCCGGGTGCGAAGCCTGAACTGGGCTCCGTGCGGCCAGGGCCGAAACGTATCGGCTTTCGTCCCACGGCGGCGCTGCGGGCGATGCTGCGGCCGGTCTCGTCCACGCAGTTTCTAAGAGACCCGGCCGGCTTTGGTTCGTTAAGTCTGGACACACTGCTGTCGAGTCACGACCTGGTGAACGCAGCCCGGGACCGGGCCCACCAGCTCGGCTTCAAGGTGGTTATCGACAATACCTGCGATGACTGGCCCTACGATGCGGCAGCGCTCTACCTGGTACGGCGTTTCACGCAACTGCGCGCAAAGCATGCAAGACTCTGTCTTATCTCGAGCGGCGAAGTGACGGTGCGACTGACCGGCAAGCCAGGAACAGGCGGCCGCAACCAGCAATTCGGGCTGGCCGCGGCTCTGGCGCTGGCAGGCGAGACCAGTCAATTTTCGAGGAGCGCCGAGGAGATGTGTGCGGAGGCGATGCGAGCGCACACCAGCCAGGATACTGAGGCCGGTCAGTTAGTCAGCGGCGCAGCTTTCGATGTGTGCGTGTTCTCGGCTGGGACAGACGGCGTTGACGGCAACAGCCCTGTCGCCGGAGCCATTGCGGATGCAACCACGCTGCAGCGGGCACGAGCGCTCAACTTCGATCCATTGCAATCATTGCTGTCGTTCGATGCCTGCCCGCTGTTCAGTGCCCTGGGCGATACTGTTGTGACCGGTCCTACCGGCCACAACCTGCGCGATCTACGACTGTTCCTGAGCACTCCGGTCGAGAGACAGTCTCCTACCACGTCGGTAGCAGAAGAGCCATCTGAGGAATTGTTCGCGCACGATTGAGCGCGCTGCATTTATTTCATAACGTAAGGTGCATGACTGATTCCACATCAAACGGCGCCTATGCTCCGTCTACCCGACTGCGCTCAACGCATGACTACACGCGGGCGGGATTATCATGAGCCGTCAGATTCCTTTACGGACGCTATGTGTCGGCAAGCCATTTCCTGAAGCACTCACGCAGGTGCTTCTTCTGGGACACGATCCGCAACTTTTGTCCTATCGGAACCAGGTGCTGCAAACAACCGGTCTTTTGACGCGGGCAGTACGCTGGGAGGCGGGCATGCTGGCCACGGCATTACCACCGGCCATCGTAGTTATTCTGTGCCACACACTCGGCGGATTCGAGCGGTGGTCGATCGTCGATGGGCTGCGCAGAATGCCGCACCCCCCGCGTCTGATCGGCCTGGATGCAGGTTTCATGCAGCCGGAGGAGCGGAGCGGCTTTGATGTGGTCGTTGAAAACCTGTCCGGTCCACAGGCACTGATCGCCTGCGTGCAGTCACAGCTGGCATGGCAGCAGCCCTCAAAGACATAGCGGCATTCGCGGGGCGCACGGCTTCTGCTTTAGCATAAGCGGATGGCAGCAAGACGCGAATGGACAGAGTGGCACCTGACCCCGGACGGGTGGGTGATGGGTTCGACCCGGCATGGCGACCAGGGGAACGTATGGGTAGGGGAACCAGAGAACAGGGTGCTCTCCGTCACCTACAAGGAACAGCAAACCTCCTCGCAGCCGGTCCCCTCGACCGGGGTGGAAGAATCCTGGCGCAGCAAGGACCCAGCTGCTCCGATCGCGGAGTTACTTGCGAAACACGGGGAGTGCCCGCAGCAGTTGAAGTAGCAGGAGACGCATCTCACACACAAAATGCGGGCATATTTCTTTGTCGCTTGTGTCGTTTGCTTCAGTAGGCAGAGGCCTGGTCAAGCCGCTGGATATCTTCCCTGTTCAAAGCGAGCGACGTGGCCGCCACCAGGTCCTGCAATTGTTCAACCGAGGTGGCGCTGGCAATAGGCGAAGTAATGCTGGGCCGGGCAATGAGCCAGGCCAGGGCCACGACCGCAGGCCTCGAGGCATGCGCCTTCGCAACTTCGTCGAGTGCCTGCAAGACACGGAAGCCCTGTTCATTAAGGTAGGCTTTAACACCACCGCCGCGGGCCTTGCCGGCTGCGTCGGCTTCTGTGCGATATTTGCCACTGAGGAACCCCGAAGCCAGCGAGTAGTACGGAATGACACCGACGTCATGCTTCTCGCAGACTGGTTCAATGGTCGATTCGTAGTCCTGACGGTAGACCAGGTTGTAGTGCGGTTGCAGGCTTTCGTACTTCGGGAATGAGTGGGCAGCGCTCACCTGCAGGGCTGCTTCCAGCCGCGGACCACTATAGTTCGACGCGCCGATCACCCGGACTTTGCCGGCCTTGACCAGTTGGCTAAAGGCGCCGAGTGTTTCTTCAAGCGGCGTATCGGCGTCGTCCTTATGGGCCTGGTAGAGATCAATGACGTCCGTCTGCAGGCGCGTAAGGGACTCTTCAACTGCTTCGACAATGCGCGTCGCGGACAGTCCACTTTTGCCATCGCCCAGGTCCATACCGACCTTTGTCGCCAGCACCACCTGGTCCCGCTTGCCATTCTGCTTGAGCCATTTTCCGAGGATGGTCTCCGATTCGCCGCCCTTGTGGCCCGGTACCCACCGTGAGTAGACATCCGCCGTATCGATGAAGTTGAGGCCGCTGTCGAGAGCGGCATCCAGCAGGCGGAACGAAGCTGCTTCGTTTACCGTCCAGCCGAAAACATTTCCGCCGAGACAGAGGGGAGCTACGGACAATGCCGAACCGCCTAATTTTCGATGTTCCATGGTTGACTCCTTTCAAACCTGTTGCCTCTTATTGACGAAAAGGCGAGCCAACATCTGTCCTTCGCTCTTCACCTGCAGGAATTTGCTCTCAGCTGCTGCTTTGCTCTTAGGGTGGTGCTTCTCTCTTAGGCTGCTTCTCTTAGAGAGATGCGGGTACAGAAGGGCGGGTTCGTCGATCGAGTCGTGGTTTGGGACAAGTGATCTACCTCTTTCCTTGCATATCTACAACTTGGGTCATGTAGTGGGATGGCGATTCCGGGGGCAATCGGCATTTTCTGCAGGATGATCGACCTATCAGTTCAAACAGGGTTCCCATCTTGACGCTTTCTTCTGCTGCAACCTTTCATAGCTGTGAATGGATCGTGCTGGCGGCTGCGCAGTCAGCAGCGTTCCAGGTGACCGCGGTTCATGCGTTGTTTGTTTCGGCTGCGGCCCGGACATCGATCGTCCATCTATCACTGCGCCTGGGCGTTCTGGCCCCGTTAACCAGCCGCCTGCGAAGCCGTCGCTCCGAACCGCCCCTGCCGCTTGAAGTGAGTCATCCGGCGGCAGCGCTGGCACTTCGTAAGATGCAGCGGGAGCCAGGCAGCCGGCTGCGTTCGACGGCCATTGGCTCCCCCCTTGACGGTGTCGCGATTGGCTTCGAGGACGGACTTGAAGGCAACCTGCTGATGCATTATCTTTCCCCGGCAGGGGCGTTAACACTGGCGGGCGGCTGGCTTGGATCGGGGAGGCGACGCTATATCTGGCTACCCATGCGGCCGACGCTCGCCTGGAACGGCCAGGCGGTCGAGGATTCAGTGTCGCTGCTGACGGCGGAAGAGATGACCGTGCTTGCCGCTGATCTGCACGCTGCGCTGACCGCCCTCAAGCAGCGGCATGTGATTGAAGAATTTCTGGCTCCCGAGCCCATCCCCATGCCCGAACGTATGGCCGTGCTCAACCGCTACAGGGAGCTGCTTGAAAGTCATGGCTGGACGGTGACGATCGACGTTGCTGCATCGAGACGCTCCTTGCTGCGCACTACCGAAGCCAGGGCTGCGCATGGCTGGATGCAGACGGACCGCGAAGAACTGGCTCGCCTCGAGGCGCTGGTAACGCAGATGCTGAAGGGCGTTCGCACCAGCAGCCGGGTGTTGTATGAAGACAAATAACGCTCGTTTGCCGGTACAGAGTGGTCATCTAGAGTGGCCGGGCACCGAGGAGCCTATGTTGCTTTTACTGCGCTTTTTTACGAACGATCGGGTGGTCGCCCGAGAGACGGGATAGCCGGGGCTTCTGTTTTACTTTGCACCCACGGTGGAAATGCACTAGCATTGCCCGTTGGAAACGATTCTAGTTCTGCACAGGTGGCATGAAGATCAACAGATATCTTGTCCGCTCGACCCTGGTGGGTGCGCTTGGCGGATTGCTCTTCGGTTTTGATACGGCGGTGATTTCCGGGACCACGCGCACTCTCGTGCCCGCCTTCGCTTTATCTCCACGACAGCTAGGCGTTACCGTGGCCAGTGCCCTGGCGGGTGCTGTTCTCGGCGCCATCTTTGCCGGCATACCGGGCGAAAAGTATGGCCGGCGCGCCAGTCTCCGGGGCATGGCCCTGCTCTATGTACTGTCCGCGTTCGGATGCGCTTTTGCCTGGAACTGGCCTGTGCTGCTCATTTTTCGATTTATTGGTGGACTGGGCGTAGGTGGTTCCTCCGTCCTGGGGCCGATGTACATTGCTGAACTAGCGCCGGCCAAGCTGCGTGGACGACTGGTCGGGACCTTTCAGATCAATATTGTGATCGGCATCCTGCTGGCCTACCTGTCGAATTATCTGATCGGCTCATTTCACCTGGGGCTGCACGAATGGCGGTGGGAACTGGGCGTTTCGGCCGTGCCGGCGGTGCTTTTCTTCTCCATGCTGTTCGGTATCCCTGACAGTTCGCGGTGGCTGGTGTCTAAAAGCCGCAACGACGAAGCACTGGATGTGCTGAAGCTGACGGGTGCTCCGGATTCCGAGGCGGAATTGAAGGAGATCGTCGATTCGCTCCACTTCGAGCGGACCACTGAACCGCTCTTTCAGAAGCGCTACCTCTTCCCCATCATGCTGGCCGTGATTACCGGCTCCTTTAACCAACTGTCGGGCATCAACGCGATCCTTTACTACCTGAATGACATTTTTGCGCAAGCCGGTTTCAGCCGGGTCTCGGGCGATCTGCAGGCTGTGGCTGTCGGTGCGACCAACCTGGTATTTACGCTGGTCGGCATGTCGCTGATCGACAAGGCCGGCCGTAAATGGTTGATGCTGGTTGGATGTATCGGGCTGACGCTTTGCCTGGGAGGAGTAAGCGCTGTTTTCTGGACGCACGCGCACCAGGGCTGGTTGGTATGGCTGCTGATGGCCTACATTGCCTGCTTCGCGGCATCGCAGGGTGCGGTGACCTGGGTGTACATCGGAGAAATCTTTCCCACGCGTGTCCGGGCCAAGGGCCAGAGCCTGGGTTCCAGTTCCCACTGGGTCATGAATGCCATCATTTCGGGGGTTTTCCCTACGCTGGCCGCTAAATCCGGCGCTTACCCCTTCATTTTTTTCGGAGTGATGATGGGTCTGCAGTTCTTCCTGGTGCTCTTTCTCTACCCGGAAAACGAAGGGAATTTCACTCGAGGAGATGCAGCATCGACTTAAAATCGGCTAAGGGCAGATCTCCTGAAGGTGTGAGCGACAGAAAGTGCCGGCTGGTCTTTTCACCAAAGAAAACGCCACATTGACAGGAACCCCTATCTAACTGCTGGTTCCAGCGATATCTTGATTTAGCAGCGTTTCGCAGCGGCTCGTTTTTTGGTTGGAATCCAAGGGCAAGGACCAGAGTTGCCGCCAGGGATGTTGGCGTTCTGGCAACTTGTGCAAAAGTAGGCTTGAGTCGCTGGACACTTCGTTGTAGTACTTCATTAACCGGTTTCTTCGCAGTAATGCTGAACGTCAGGCAACACCAGCGGTTTAGTCTTCATCTCTTGATTCACATTCTCCGACTATGGCCCATCTGCAGATTCTTCTGGTAGACGACAACCCGGTACAGGCGGCGACGAGGAAAATCATCCTTGAGCGGACGGGCGCGATGGTGCGCGTGGCCAGCAGCGGTATTCAGGCATTGGATATCCTCAACGCGCCGGATTGTGCAGCCATTCGCCTGATGATCACCGACCACCTGATGCCAGGCATGAACGGCCCTGAACTGGTGCGGGTCGCACGCGATCGCAGATTAACGATCCCTATCCTTGTGCTAAGCGGTCTGCCGGATGCTGAAGATCAGTATGAGGGTCTGGATGTGCTGTTCAGACTTAAGCCGTTTCATCCTGACGCCCTGATTGCTCTAGTCCACGATCTGCTGGATGATTCTCCAATGCAACGCACGGCCTAACTACGAGTTCTGTCACTGCGCAAAGCCATCCGGAACCGGATGGCTTTTCATTTGGCAGTCGCGAATGCGATCTACTTGAAGGCGGGAGGGCTATCCGCATTGCTTGTCTAGGCCGGCTTTGCAACAATGGGCTGTGACAATATGCCAGCTCTAGGAAGTTTTGCACTCCTGCTTGCGCTTGCTCTCTGCGCCTACACCCTTTTTGCCGGGACGGTCGCGCTGCGCCAGATTGCCGTGGCCGGGGGCAAAACTATCCCCCATACTGTCACGCCGGAACGACTGGCCGAGACTGCCCGTCGCGCGGGTATCGCCTCGTTTATTGCTGTGACATGCGCGGCGCTGGTGCTGGTTTATTGCTCGTTCACCAACGACTTTTCAGTCTCGTACATCCTGCACCATTCCAACCGAGCATTGCCGGGTGCTTACAAATTTTCAGCTTTATGGTCAGGCCAGGAGGGCTCGCTCTTGCTGTGGGCCTGGCTGCTGGCTGCCTACGGCTTCGTCCTGCGTGTCCGGCACAAGGTCGATGTCCGGCTTACCGCCTACGCCTCGACAATCCTTGCCGGCATTCAGGTCTTCTTTTTACTCCTTTTGAATTTTGCTGCGCCGCCGTTCGCCTTGACCGCAGGCGCGGTGCCGGCTGACGGCTTCGGCCTCAATCCCCTGCTGCAATATCCGGAGATGGTTATCCATCCGCCGATGCTCTATCTCGGATACGTTGGTTTCTCGGTTCCATTCGCGTTTGCGTTAGGCGCACTGATGATGCGATATCCGGGTGAAAAGTGGATCCACATCACGCGGCGCTGGACCATGGTGACCTGGCTCTTTCTAACCTGCGGCATTTTCCTGGGGGCTCACTGGGCTTATTCTGTTCTGGGATGGGGCGGCTACTGGGGTTGGGACCCGGTCGAAAATGCCTCGCTGATGCCGTGGCTGACCGGTACAGCATTCCTGCATTCGGTGATGATGCAGGAGAAGCGCGGCATGATGAAAAGCTGGAACGTATGGCTTATCTTCTCGACGTTCATGCTGTCGATCCTGGGAACGCTGCTGACGCGCTCCGGACTGGTGAGTTCAGTGCATGCGTTTGCCGAATCGTCCATCGGCGCGTGGTTCTGGGGATTCCTGATCGTCGTCATGGCCGTATGCCTGTTCACCTTTATTCGGAATCGCGATCACCTGAAATCGGACCACAAGCTCGAGTCGCTCGTTTCACGAGAGTCCAGCTTCCTGTTCAACAACCTGCTGCTGCTGGCGGCCTGCTTCACCATTCTTTGGGGAACGCTCTTCCCCGTCATCTCTGAATACGTGCAGGGCAACAAGGTAACAGTGGGCGCACCTTTCTACAACCGCGTAGCCTTGCCACTGGGATTGGGACTGCTGCTGCTGACCGGCGTAGGACCGCTGCTGGCGTGGCGGTCGTCGTCGCTGAAGTCGATCCGCCGCAACTTTATCCTTCCATCGATCGCGACGGTGATAGCCGCTGTAATCCTGATCGCTACGGGCATGAAACCGTGGCAGGACGAGGCCTACTTGTACTCGCTGGTAGCTTTTTCGCTGGGAGCGGGTGTGACGGTCGCAATCCTGTCGGAGTTCCTGCGCGGTGCGCATGTCATCCAGGTGCAGACGGGCAAAAATCTCTTCGCGTCGATCTTCCAGCTGACCCGCCGCAACACGCGCCGCTACGGCGGCTACCTGGTGCACTTCGGCGTGGTGGTGATCTTCATCGGCATAGCCGGTTCAGCTTTTAACCAGAGCCACGAGCAGGAGATGGATTTTAACGACTCTATGAAAATCGGGCCATACACGCTGGTCTGCAAGGACTATACGCAGGACACGAACCTGAATTACGACAGCGAATTCGCCGTGCTTGAGGTGTCGCGCAACGGCAAGCACGTGACCGAGATGACGCCGGAAAAACGCTTCTATCTTGCGTCGCAGCAGAATTCAACGATGGTCGCGAACCACTCGACGCTCGCATGGGACTTGTACGTCGTCTACGCGGGGCAAAATCCGGATACCGGCCGGCCCATCATCAAGGTGTTCCTGAATCCGCTGGTGGCCTGGATCTGGATCGGCGTGTTGATTGTTGTATGGGGAACACTGGTGGCTCTCGCGCCTAACCTAACCACCGTATTCGCAACGAAGCGGGTAAGTCCGGCCGGCGTAGCCCGCGGCCTGGCAACGACGACGGCAGGCGATTAATGAAAAGAACGATTCAACTCCTGCTGGTCGGTTTTGGCGTAATGGTATTGATTGGCGCCTCGGATCCTACCCCGCGGTTCGATAGACTCTCGCACCAGATCATGTGCGGCTGCAGTTGCAATGAACTCCTCGGCGAGTGCAATCATGTTGGCTGCCCCGATTCGCCGGGAATGCTTGCCAAGCTCAGGTCCGAGGTCGCCCATGGCGGCAATGACCGCGCCATCCTCGTCGACTTTCAGAACGAGTATGGACCGGCAGTGCTTGCGGCCCCTCGCTTCACCGCCTTCAACCACGTGGCATGGATCATGCCGCCGCTCATTCTTGCATTGGGGCTGGCTATCATTGGATTGACTGTACGGCGCTGGAGACTGCAGCCCGCCAGCATGCCGGCTGCACCCACTGACTTTTCAAAGACGGAATTGGATGCGGTACGGAACCGGATCCGGCGTGAGACGGAAATTTAATTGCTTCCGCCGAAGGATGCGCATCTGTTTACCGTCAGGCGTCGTCTGCATGTTTGCAGTGCAGTAGAACCTTTTGCGGCAGCGCGGAAATTTGCCGGCAACTCTTCTGCAGTTGCGCATCTCAAACCGAGAAAAGCGCAATCCCTTTTCAACAGCAATCGAGTTTCACTAAGCAACAGCAATTGAGCTTCACTAAGAAGGATGATCTCCCCATGAACCTTGAGCCTCTCTCCTCGACTCCTGCTACGAATTCCGCCGCTGCGCTAAGCTTCGTGCCAAGTCTTCTTCTCCAACCGGAGTATTTTGTACCTTCGACCTCTTCGCATGCGACCTCAGCTTCGGCGGATGCAAATGCGCTCTGGGCTGCTCCGCCGAAAAAAAGCGTTATTGATGACGATGATGCCGATCCTTTGGAGAAGGACGATGTAGACGACGAAGATGAACTGGAAGATGACGACGACGTCGAGGACGACGACGACGAAGAGGATGATGAAGACCTGGAAGATGATGAAGATCTAGAAGACGACGATGAAGAAGATGAAGACCTGGAAGAGGACGATGACGACCTCGACCTGGATGATGAAGACGACGAAGAGGAAGAAGACGACGAAGAGTAGCTCGCATTCCTCGGCCTAATACAGATGCCACCGGATCCGCGGTGGCATTTGTATTGGCCGCTAAACAATTCAATCGATCTCGAACGATCTGTTCCACGACTGGATAACATGCTGCTCGCGTTCCAGTCCAAGCACGCTGACAGACCCCGTCCCCAGGGCAAACAGTCTGCCGTTATCCGGTGCAAGGCCAAGCCAGCGCGCAGTCAGGATGCGCAGCACGTGCCCATGCGCGAAGAGCGCCACCGCACCGCCTTCTTCGCCTAATTCCGTAAGTGAGCGGGCGATGACGCTCGCAGTCCGCACACCAACTTGCTCAACCGTTTCGCCGTTTGGGACGGGACCATTCCAGATGAGCCAGCCAGGATATTGCTCGCGAATATCAGGTGTAGTCTTGCCCTCAAAGTCACCGTAGTTCCACTCGATCAAATTTGGATCGACGATAGCCTCGTCCCCATAGCCGGCAATCGTGCAGGTCTCTCGCGCCCGGCCCAGAGGGCTGACAAAGACCTTTTTGAAGGCACGATGCTGCAGGTAGTCGCGGATACCCTGGGCCCGTTCGCGCCCGCGGTCCGTGAGCGGAATGTCCGTGGTACCGGTATGCTGACCCGAAATCGCCCACTCCGTTTCGCCATGCCGGATCAACCATAACTCAATCTTTTGCGCCATGCTTTCGCTCCCATCGATCCTTCGAGGATCTGCTGTCAACATTGATGTTTGGATGATGGTTTCACTTTTCGCGACGCAGCGCGAACTCCCCCACACGCCAAGTCGGGTTGCTTCAGTGGATTTCCTGTTGCCGTATCGATTCTTGCGGCCTCGAGTTGGCATTTTCCTGGCGAAGAGGCCAGCCGACAGGCTTCTCTTTACATCTACGGCAAATCCGTTCTAAAAGCCTCAGGTCCGATATATTTGCGCAGGAAGATAGTCGCTTGAGGGTTGTCATTGAAGTTTTCGCAGGCAACGTAGCCACGTCTTCGATAGAGAGTGAGAGCAGCTCTCAAATCGTCATAGCTGTCGAGATAGATCCATAGCAGCCCATTGCCGATGGCGAATTGCTCCATCGCGTCGAGCAGCTTGCCTGCCAGCCCCTGTCTGCGCGCGATCGGCCGTAGATAAAGACGCTTGCATTCTCCGGCTAACGGGACAGAAGCAAGCTTTCGCAGCACAACACAGCCAACCGCTTTTCCATCGAGCCAGGCCAGCCACATGCCTGATCCAGGATCCTCGATGATACTTCGAATGGCTTCAGGGGTATCTCTCTGCACGACGCCGACGGCCTGGTAGTACTCCTCGAGGAGCAGCGTGGCTTCCTCAGCGTACGTGTGGAGGCGAATGACTTGGATGGAGTTTTCTCGTAATTCGATCTAACGTGCAGGTATGGGCGTCAGACCTGACTTTTTTCTGGTCGCGCCGTCCTATTCTATCGGAACGAGAACTGCGTCTGCTCCCGGCTCGTCACTGGCTACCTGGTAAAGAATGACCAGGTAGATGCATGAAAGGGTCAGTAACAGAAGGGGCTGCGGGTACTGAAAGATGGCTATACGCATCTTCGCCGATAGAACACTCTCGCGCGCTGGCGGGACACTGAGATGATTCAGCCACCAGCGGTGATAGCGGGGCGCAGCCATCAGCAGCCAGCCGGTACAAGCAACAGCTGGCAGCGCCAGCCACGAGCGTCTGACGGCCACCAGGATCAGCGATGGAAAGGTGACGACGAGCAACGCGCAATCGTAGGCACGGTGGTAAACGGGTAGTAAGCCTATACAGGCGATTGCTGCGAGGCACGGCCATAGATTTTCAGAGTGACGAACATGCCTGGCGTTCCCCGCAATCCAGAAACAAAGCAGGACGGCCACTACTGCAAAAGACATTGAATGATAGAACCAGGGTGCATCTTTAATCAGTGCAAACAGCACCTGCAAATTTGTGAATTGCGTTGAACCATCATTCCTGATGGTGGGGTCGTTAATACCGCCCGGCTGCAGACTGCTTTCCACCTGCGCATGGTAGTCCTGTCGCCAGCTATGTGAGGCGGAAGAGACACTCAACCAGCAGCTGCCGACGAGCAGGAGGGCAAGTGCGAAGACCGCGGACCTTAGCGCCGCAGCACGAAAACGCGCACGTAGAGGCAGGCTGAGGAAGATGAGACCAATGAAGATGAGGCCGATGAGTTGCGGTTTGAGGCCAAGGCCGAGTGCAAGACACGCAGCGGCGGCGATCTGGCTGTTCTTTTTCAACAGAAGCCATAAAGCGAGCACTGCCAGCCCAATGGCCATCCCTGAGGGCTGGGCGACATTGAATAACAATGCAACTGGTTCTGATGTCAGCGTGAGCGCGCCAGCCAGGAGCGCCCAGGAGCGATAACGGAACTGGATGAAGTGGGCCACGAGCAGCATCGCTCCACAGAATGATAGGGCGTTGCAGGTGTACCAGACGATGCGTGCCGTGTGATAGCGCAGGAATGAGAAAGGCAGCAGCTCGACCAGTGTAGACGGCGGGTAAACAGCCGGTTCCCATCGCCAGTCAGGATGATCTTCCGGAAGGCCGCCGGCTGCCGAGAATGCTGCGTGTACCTGCGCGGAACTGTAAGGATTGCCGCCTGTCCAGAGGCAGCGCGCGCCGGCGTATGGAACGATAAAGTCGCGTGCCTGGGCTCCGTCACGCTTGGGGAACCAGTGGAAGAGGAAGTAAAAACAACAGCCTATAAAGATGAGGTAGGCAGCCGCTGGAAAGATACGCTCCTGCAGCGCGTGGCTGCCGGTTCCGTGCCGGTCGTGCAGAGGGAGTGACCGCACCGATAGCTTTGCCATGCTTATTTCTGCACCCGTGCTTTCGCCCCTCGCCATTCCGGTGCAGGCAGTTCAACTCTCGCACTTCTTGCTCTGCAGTTGCAGCTTTCGGGGAAGCTTTAGAGCAAATTACCTGATGCTATGGTGTTTTCTGGATGGATACAGGTTGGGCTTTTCCTGGCGAAAAGGCCAGTCTTCATCGTGTCTTCGCTGTACACCTTCAGGTCATTTGCACTAGCTTTCACTCCATGGCCTGAAGCTGTCTGGAATTACCCCTGCAGCGTACCGTCTTTCATCGTAGAACAATTTTTCGGTACTGTGCGCGCGTGAGCAAGGTGCTTTGACCCAGGCAAGTGCTGTCCTTCGTTACTTGCTACTATGAAGAGTTGCCATTATGACCATTGCCGCGTGTGCCGCTTTATTGATCGGACTTTTCGGTTACATTTTCTGGCCTGCCCGGCACGCTACCGCGCAGACGACGAAGACGCAGCTTGAATATCTGCGCGAGCGGAAGGACTCACTCTACGAGAATTTGAAAGACCTGAACTTTGAATTCCGCTCCGGCAAGTACCCGGAAGAAGATTACAACGCCCAGCGCGCGACCCTTGAAAACGAAACAGCGACTGTCTTGAAAGAACTTGACCGCATGGAAAGTACAGTCACTAAAGGGGCACGGGTGTAAGGCCCACACAGCGTTGGGCGCGCACGCGCGTTTACTTTAGACGACGCGACCAGCATGTACCCGCTTCAACTATCCTCAACCCAAACTATGAAGATGATTTTTATGCGAAAGCTGCCTCTTGCCGTTGCCTGCCTGATTTCTCCGATTGCCCTCTCCGCGGCTACCATTACCGGCACTGTCTCTGATGAAACAACGCACAAGGTAGCAAGCGGGGATGACGTCGTGCTGATCGCGCTCTCGCAGCGGATGCAGGAAGTAGCGCGCACCAAGACTGACGCGCAGGGACGTTATTCCATCCAGACGCCCGATGATGCCATGCACCTGATCCGCGTCGACCACCAGAAAGCGGCTTATTTTCAACCGGCCCCTCCCGGCACTACCAAGATCGATGTGAAGGTGTATGACGTAGCGGCAACGGTCCCGGGCATTACGACCGAAGCGAATGTCTTCCGGGCAGAGACGAACGGTCAGGGCCTGCGGGTCACGCAGAGCTTCTTCATCAAGAATGACTCCAATCCGCCGAAGACCCAGTTCAGTCCCAAGGCTTATGAAATCTATCTGCCTGAGGGTGCACAGATCCAGGGTGCGGCAGCAATGGGACCGGGCGGCATGCCGGTATCGTCTTCTCCCATTCCGCTGGGCGATCCGAATCACTATGCTTTCGTCTTTCCCCTGCGACCCGGCGAGACGCAGTTCCAGGTGAGCTACCAGCTTCCCTACTCCGGCAGTTTGAAGTTCACGCCCAGGCTGGCGACACCGGTTGACAACCTCGTCGTTATCCTGCCGAAGAGTATGAGTTTCAAATCGGACGCGACGACCGGTTTCCAGGCAGTCGATCCCGGGCAGAGTGGGCAGGAGCTGAATGCGCTGACATTTGTCGCCAAGGATGTTTCGCCAACCAAGCCGATCGAATACACCATCTCCGGCTCAGGCTCGCTGCCGCGCGATGTCCAGGCCCAGCAGAGCCCGGGTGCCGGTGGAGCAGCTGCAGGGGGAGCCGCACCGAATTCACCGGAAGCAGGTTCAGCCGCGGCACAGGCAGACACCCGTCCGGGTGGCGGGCTGGGCAATCCCATCGACTCGCCCGATCCACTGAACAAGTACAAGTGGTGGATTCTTAGTGGTCTCGGCCTGGCGCTAGCCATTGCCGCCGGCTTCCTCCTGAGACGTCCTTCTCCACAGCTTGCTCTAGAGGCCCCCAGCGATGGCATTCCACCCCAACCGCTACCACCAATCGGCGCATCCTCCACTTTGTCAGCCTTGAAAGAAGAGTTGTTCACTCTTGAAACGGACCGCCTGCAGGGCAGGGTCGACGAGACAGAGTACCTGGAACTGAAACAGGCTTTGGATGTACTGATTCGGAGAGGGCTCAGCCGGTAGCTCACTCCTGTTTTCAGTAGATCAGGGGCAGCGGCCTCCAGGTTTTCATATACCGCGGGTTGATTGCATAAGTGGTGACAAACTCTTCAGTTATTAACCTGCTGATTTACAGACACTTAATCTACTTTTCATCCAAATACAACTTTGGCACCACGGTTGCACGCAACCTTTCATCTGGCTGGCGAGAGACACAACGCGCTGATGCCTGGAGGCCGTGTAACAGATGAAGGATTCCGTTAATTCGAAGATGGGTCGCAAGTTGTCCCGCCAAATTGTATTGTGCGGAGCCATAGCGGTTCCGTCGATATTTCTCCTCTCCCCCCAAGCCTGGAGCCAGGCAACAAATACGAGCGGTTCGATCCAAGGCACAATTACGGACCCATCAGGCGCCATTCTTCCCGGTGCAACGGTGGTCATTACGAATGCCGGAACCAAGCAGAACAAGTCCGTCACGACCGACAGTGCGGGCTTTTACACTTCCGGTCCATTGACTCCAGGTTCCTACACCATCTCGGTCACCGATGCTGGGTTCTCGCAGGTACAGGCAACGGCCGTTGTCCAGATCAGCACCATTTCGACCAATAACTACAAGCTTGCGGTTGGGACATCGGCGCAGGTGGTAACAGTAGAGGCAAATGGCATTCAGGTTAACTCGGAACAGTCGAATGTCGGCAGCGTCATCACCCCACAGCAAATAGAAAACCTGCCGGTACAAGGGCGCAACTTCCTTGATCTCGCGCAACTCGAACCCGGCGTTCAGTTACAGAGCGGTCAATCTTTCGATCCCACCAAGGCCGGCTATTCCGCTCTGTCCATCGGTGGCGTTTCAGGGCGCAGTACGCGTATTCTGCTGGACGGTTCCGATATCACGGATGAAACTGTGGGCACGACGATCTTCAACGTACCTTCGGGAGCTATCGGCGAATTCCAACTCAACCGGTCTACGGGTGACGTTTCCGGGGATATCACGTCCTCCGGTTCAGTCTTCGTAGCTACGCCCTCAGGCACAAACAGTTTCCACGGCCAAGGTTTCTACATTTTCCAGGACCACAATGTTGGATTCTCAGACTCGGGCGGTGGCGTAAATCCGGCCTTCCAACGCAACCAGTTCGGCGGCTACGCCGGCGGACCCATCGTGAAGGACAAGCTGTTTCTTTTCGGCGATCTAGAGCGCATCAAGCAGGATTCAAACCAGTCGGTAACACTTTCGCCAGTCTTCGCGAGTATTCAGGCCGCCAATCCTTCCTACGGCTCCCCCTATCGCGACACATATTCAGTTTTGCGCATGGACTTTGACGGACCCAAAGGTATCCATTTCTTCGCGCGCGCAAACTACGAAGTGAACAGCGTAGCCTCAACGTACGGCTACGGTTACTCGCGCTACGCGAATCGAGACAACACGCCAGGCATTTCGGCCGGGGCGGATTTCACTACGGGCAAGTTCACGCACAGCTTTAGGGGTGGCTACGAGAAGTTCCATAACCTTATCAGTGACGCGACGGGTAGCGGTGTCTACAATCCCGCTTCCCTTGCTGGTATTGAGTTTCATGTATCCGGCTCTGGACTTTACACTGGACCAAATCTGTTGGCTCCGCAGCAGACATATCAATCAGAAAAACAACTCAGGTATGACGGCAGCTGGACGCGTGGCAAGCACACCTTCCGCTACGGTGGCAGCGTGAACCGCATCCTTGGCGGTGGCTTTGCTTCCTTCTTTGGCCTTGCTCCAGAAGTCATAGCAACAAGTTCGACCGCCGGGGCAAACCCCTCTGACCCTACCGCCTATTCTGCAGAGTCAGTCATTCTCGGCAATGGCCAGGGTTATAGCACGGAGCTTTCCGAGTTTAATGCGCCCGCAGGCGGACAGGGTGATTGGCGCGTCGGCGCCTACGTCGCAGATACCTGGAAGCTGACGGCGAACTTCACCTTAAACGCTGGGCTTCGTTATCAGCGTGACACCGGACGCTCTGATTCTGACCTCGCTCCCATTCCCTGCTCGGCAGTTGATACGGCTCTCTTCCCGAACCCACCCTGCTCTGGCAACTCCCCGCTGCTCGATCAATTTGGAGCCGGTCTGGGCGCTCGTGTCCGCCAACCGAACAACGAACTCGGTCCGCAGCTGGGTTTTGCCTATGCGCCGCCTACTTTGAACGGCAAAACAGTCTTGAGCGCCGGCACTGGGCTTTATTATGAGAACTTTGTGTTCAACAATGTTCTCTTTGACCGTCCAGCTAAACTGGCAAAAGGTCTGTTTTTTGGGGACTCGCAAATTTGCGGTGGAACCAACAGCATTACTGTTGATGGAACAGTGATCAACAGTGGTAATGGTGTTCCCATTTCCACCCTGTGCAGCGAGCCAGTTTCGCAATCTGCCGCGGGTTTCGCGGCCGTCGAGAAGGCATACCAGGCGGCTGTGAAAGCAGGCGGACCCACGGCCAACTCCAGTTTTGTCGGCGAGACACTCTCCATCTCGCAGTCAAGCGGTCTCGATGCATATGCACCGAAAAATTTCACGGCACCCCGTTCGATACATGTGAATTTCGGCATTCAGCAGCAATTGGGCACCGGGGTGGTACTCTCGGCGGATTATGTTCACCAGGTGACCTGGAAGATTATGCAATCGCAGGATTTCAACGCGGTTGGTGATTCGCGGTACTTTGACGCAACCGGTGCCAGGAGCGGGGTCGCCTCCCTTCTCGCGCAATGTGGAGTGTCCAGCATCGACGAAGCAATCATCAGTTGCCCTGGTCTTCATGGTGTGGGCGGGGGTGCAACCATCGCTGATGCCTCAAGTGCCGGTCTCGGTTCTGGAGTGGACGTCAACGGGGGCGGCTCGCCTGCCGGTGGCATCGCAGCTTTCCCCGGCCGCAATGGCGCGGTAGGACAGGGCATGTTTCAGTATCCTAATGGTCGTTCCTCTTACGACGCGCTCCAGGTACAACTTCGTGATCAGCGGAATCACCCGATGCGCGGTGTCACAGCCGCAAACCTCGAAGTTTCATATAACTATTCACGCTTTGTCACCACTGCCGCAGGCGCGAACGGTTCTGATTCGTTCTTTCAGGCGACTTCGTGGGATTGGCGTAACCCGACAGCCTACGTTGGCCGCGGCAATCTTGATCGTCCACAACAGCTTTCTTTCGGTGGGTACGCGACTTTGAAGTATGGCCCGCAGCTCGGCATTATTGGTCACTTCAGTTCTGCGCAGCCGGCCAGCCTAATTCTTGACAACCAGTCCGGTACAGCGGGACAACTGTTCCAGACCGATCTTTTCGGAACAGGCAATACCAATACCAACTACTCAACCGGCCAGCTTGCTCCTGAACAATACCCCGGATCTTACATGCGCAGCATTCATGGCAAGAGCCTTAACAACTACATCAACTATTTCAACTCGAAGTATGCTGGAACCTTCACTCCTGCAGGCCAGGCACTCGTCGCCAGCGGAGTAATATCAGCAGCCCAACTTAGGGCCTTAAATGGTGTCATCCAACCGATTGCTCCGGCACCGGCAGATGCTTACCAGAACGGTATGCTGAAGGAGATCGACGCTAACTTCCAGTGGGCAATTAAGCTTGCCAGGCTGAGAGAAGGAATAAGTCTGATTCCTTCCGTCGCTTTCTATAACGTAGCCAACTTTGCCAACTACACTGGCCCATCAAGCGGAATCCTGTTAAATCAGGCGGACGCTGGCACGTCGGGCTATTACAACGGACCTAACACCTTCTCGGATCGCGGCCAGTACCGTACGGAACGGGGCTCGGGAACCTTCAACCTGGGTGGACCTCGGACGACGGAGTTCCAACTGAAACTGAACTTCTAACCTGCAGCAACTTCGACACACGACAAGGCGGACCTTCGGGTCCGCCTTTTGTTTGCTGGTGCGAAACGCAATACGGCGCGTCTAACATAAGCAGAGAATCATATGAATACGCTCAAGACGACGCTGCTGTTGACTGCTCTTACCCTGGCACTGATGTTCCTGGGGCTCCACTTTGGAGGACGGAACGGCATGATCCTGGCCTTCCTGATCGCGGCCGGCATGAACTTTTTCAGCTACTTCTACTCAGACAAACTGGCGTTGTCGATGTACCGCGCGCAGCCGGTGACGCGGGAGCAGTTGCCGCGTGTCTACCAGGTAGTCGAGCAGTTTACCGGCCGCATGAACATTCCCATGCCGAAAATCTACGTCATTCCCGATCCTTCCCCGAATGCGTTTGCGACGGGCCGCAACCCCAACCATGCGTCGATTGCGGTCACAGAAGGCATCCTCAACCTGCTGAATGACGACGAACTGGCCGGCGTACTGGCGCATGAACTGGGGCATGTCAAGAATCGCGACATCCTGACCAGCTCAATTGCGGCGACACTGGCGGGTGCAATCACCATCCTCGCGCGGATGGGGATGTGGGGCAGTCTACTTGGTGGCGGCGGTGACCGGCGTCGCGGGGGCGGTATGGATGGGATCCTGATGCTGATCCTCGCACCGATTGCGGCAACGTTGATCCAGCTGGCAGTTTCGCGCTCGCGCGAGTATGAGGCGGATGCAACGGGCGCTCATTTTACCGGCAATCCTTACGCGCTGGCGAGTGCGCTGGGCAAGCTCGATGCCTACTCCCGCCGGCTGCCGATGCAGGCTTCGCCTTCGACTGCGCACCTGTTCATCGTGGCGCCGCTGCTGGGTACCGGAGGCTTTGCAAGCTGGTTCTCGACCCATCCCCCGATCGCGAAGCGCATTGAGCGCCTGACCGGCAGACCAGGCCAGATGAGCCAGTAAGTTGGCCCAGGGCGCGGATACTCTAAGCCAATGCATCGAAAAGACTAGACGGGCATCGAAGGGCTTATGAGAATGAAGCAATGAGAACTATTCTGAGCACGCTTTCATTGCTGCTGCTGGGCCTATGGCTGGGCGGCCTGGTGTTTTTTGGCTTCGTCGCGAAAGTCGCGTTTGATGCCCTGCCGCCTCTATTTCCGAATCATCCTGCGGGTGTCCATGCTGCAGGGCTGGTCGTGGGTGGTGCCCTCGGCTGGCTGCATGTACTTGGCATGGTCTGCGCCGTGGTGTTCCTGCTGTTCACGCTGGTGCTGAGCCGTCTGGTGCACTGGCATTCCTATACACCGCAGGCACTGCTGGTGCTGGCCATGCTGGTACTGACGGCCTATTCGCAGTTCTCCATCATTCCGAGGATGAATACGGCGCGGGATTCGGTGGGCGGTGAAGTGACGGCGGTTGCCGAGAACAATCCCGGCCGCGCAATCTTCGATCACCTGCACCAGCAATCGACGCATGTAGAAGGCGCCGTACTGATCTGCGGACTGGTCGCGTTTCTGTTTGCCGGACGTCCGCAGAGATCCCGCACCACGCTGTGAACATAGCACTCTCACTCTTCCTTGGACTGATCGCTGCATTGGCAGATGTGTTTGGCGGATACCTGCTGATTCGCAGGCACTGGGAGCAGCGCTACCTGCGCTACTTTGTGGCCCTGGGCGCAGGCTTCATGATGGGCGCGGCGATGCTCGAAATGCTGCCGGAGAGCTTTACGCTTTCGCCGCACTGGGCGCCGCTCCTGGTACTGGCCGGGTTTTGCGTAGTGCACGTTCTGGAACACACCATTACGCCGCATTTTCATTTCGGCGAGGAGACGCATCACCACGAGATGGTATCGCGGCGGACGAGCTACTCAGTGCTCGGCGGACTAGCCGCGCACTCTTTGTTTGATGGCGTGGCCATCGCGTCCGGCTTCGCCGTCTCAAACTGGCTGGGATGGATCCTGTTCCTTGCCGTGTTCCTGCACAAAGTGCCGGAAGGCTTCACCATCGCTTCGGTGATGATGGCCAGTGGACGGAGCCGGGGGGCAGCCCTGGCGTCCTCGACCATCGTGGCGGTCGCGACGATCCTGGGTGTACTGGTCATCACGGTAGCGCCAAGGCTGGTGTTTATTGGCATGCCGTTGTCTGCAGGAGTGACCATCTACGTGGCTGCGGTCGATCTGCTGCCGGAAACCAACCGTGAGCCTGGCATTCGTATGGCCATCGTGTTTCTGGCAGGTATTGTGCTCTTCCTCGTGTTGAAGTTGATGAGTGAGCGAGCGCTGGCATAGAAAGATGATCCGTGCGATTTGCCCAAAAGAGGCATGTGCGTACATGATCCGTCACCAGCAAGCTGCTCCCAGGCGTCGTTTGACGTGGCAGAGCATTTATAGTGTGAGTGGAATCGCTTTCGCGATTGGCTTGGTCCGGACACATTCACGATTGCATGCAGATTATCGTCTTTGGCGCAACAGGCGGCACCGGTAAAGAAATCGTGCGGCAGGCGATCGAGCAGGGTCACATCGTCACGGCTTTCGTACGGGATGCTTCAGTGCTTGCGCCGCAAGAGAACCTCAAAATTGTCGAGGGGGATATCTTCGACGCTACAGCCGTGAATGCAGCCATCAACGGCTGCCGGGCAGTGCTCTCTGCACTCGGGGCCAGGACGCTCAAGAAAGAGAATATTCTCGGCCGAGCACTTCCGAACATCCTTGCCGGCATGGACAAGCATTACATTCAGCGAATTATCGTGCTGGGTGCAGCGGGCGCAAAATATCCTGCCGGCAAATATCAGACCGGCTGGTTCCGCCTGGTGATGGGTTTAGCAAAGACAACCTTCCTGCGACATGCTTTCGCGGACCAGGCCGTCCAGGAAAAGCTGCTGGAGCAAAGCGGAATGGACTTCACGATTGTCAGGCCACCGCGGTTGAACGATAAAGCCGGGCCGGGAGAAGTCCGTGTACTGCCGGATGGCCTGCCCTCTGGTGGCTGGCAGATACGCCGAAGCGATGTTGCCGACTTCATGCTGCAGCAATTGACCGATCCAAGATTTCACCGGCAGGGTGTTTACATCAGCTACTGAAGTTTCGCTGATGCAACCACTCCTGCCGACGAAGCTTTTTCGGTCATCTCAGAAATGATGTGTGTGTATGGCGAACCTTCGGGTCGTCCCTGCAGTGAGAAGGCGACATGGGATCGCAGGACGCACGAAGCAGCGGCAACTCGACTTTAGAGCAAATTACCTGATGCTATGGTGTTTCTGGCTGGATACAGGTTGGACTTTTCTTGGCGAAAAGGCCCGTGTTCATCGTATCTTTGCTCTA
>CAZZXL010000027.1:0-37884 GCA_964658035.1 uncultured Acetobacteraceae bacterium | reverse complement strand
GCCACATTCGAAGCGGCGCTCCCGGAAGCGATTGACCTGCTCGCACGCTCTTTGCGCGCAGGACACTCTGTAAGTTCCGCGCTTGAAATACTAGGCGAGCAGGCTACCGGTCCACTCTCTGAAGAATTCAAGCAGGTCGCTCAGCAGCAACGGCTCGGTGCGATGTTTCGCGACACCCTTGTTGAACTGGCGGGTCGCGTCCCTTCGCAGGACCTCCACTTCCTCATCACAGCCATCCTGGTGCAACGCGAGAACGGCGGCGACCTCACCCAGATACTAGATCGCACAGCTAAAGTGATTTCCGAAAGAATGCGCATCGCCGGAGAAGTGCGCATCTACAGCGCGCAGGGTAGGCTTACTGGCTGGCTTCTAAGCGCCCTTCCAGTAGTTCTACTGGTCATCATCAACATAGGAAATCCAGGATACTCTAAAGTACTTTTCTCTGACCCTACAGGCCAGATTATGCTTGGTGGCGCACTCGTATCGATTGTCGCGGGCGCATTGATGATTCGCAAAATAGTGGACATCAAGGTCTAGCATGAGTCCTCTCTTCTATCTAACTCTCGCCATCTCTCTCTTCTGCCTGGTCGCGCTGGCCACGGTCTTGCTCGCCGGGATGGAAAAGCGTATCGCCGCCCGCCGATTGTTCAGCATGACGAAGAAGAGAGATGTGCCTGTCCCTGGGCAAATGCCGCGTGCATTTGTTAAGCAGCTGGGAATTCTAAGATGGATGCACTCGATGCTGGCCTTACTGCCTGCTAAGTTTGTGCCTGACGCTTCACTGCACCGCAGACTTGCCTGCGGAGGCTTCCGTGGTCCCGGAGCGGCAGACATCTTTGTTGCTGCCCGTATCTTTTTACCCCTAGCAGGACTTCTGCTTGGCTGTATTCCACCCCATCACGGGATCCTTCCCATCGTCTTCATGGCTCTGGGCTACCTAGGGCCGGACCTGATTCTAAGAAGACAGATCAAGAAACGCGCAGGCAGGATTCGACATAGTCTGCCCGATGCCATTGATCTTCTGGTTATTTGCGTGGAAGCAGGGCTGGGGATGGATCAAGCACTCACTCGCATCAACCAGGAACTTGCCCTCAGGCATCCAGATATAACCCAGGAATTCACCCAACTAAATCTGGAACAGCGCGCCGGCAAACCGCGCATTCAAGCGTGGCAGACGATGGCGGAACGACTGGACATGGTCGAGATAACAAGTTTTCTTAATATGTTGATCCAGACAGAACGCTTTGGAACACCCATCGGCAAAGCGTTAAGCACTTTCGCGGAGAACATGCGTGAGAAACGGCGGCAGCAGGCGGAAGAAAAGGCAGCGAAGACAGCGGTAAAAATAACCTTGCCCCTGGCCCTGTTCATCTTTCCCAGCATCTTCGTGGTCCTGCTTGGACCTGCCATCCTGAGCATCATGCATAAGTTTCCCACGTTCGGGCACTAGTGCTCTGCGCGTCAGATTTTCAACCTCACAGTCCACGTTCTCGGCCTTAGCATGTAAAAGCCGGGACGGGAAAGGAGCTCTCAATGACTGAACTCACTTTGATCAGAATTATCTCTGGCGTTCTTGCGGTCGTGTTGCTATTTGTTTTAATCATTCGCCGTCGCATGGCGCAATAAAGCGGTCACTCGCGGCAGGGGGCTCCTGCGATGCCCCTTGCCAATCCTCGTCTTTACCAAAAAGAATCGACCATGACACAACGCAGCTCGCTGACCATCATGAACCTGACCAAGGGCACCACCCTGTGCCAACAAGCAAAAGTCACCTCGACTATGCTCGAGGGGCTACGAGGTCTGCTAGGAAGAGACCGTCTTGACCACGGTACAGGACTCTTACTTCGGCCGTCCTCCGGGATCCATACCTTCGGCATGCGCTTTTCGATAGATGTAGTTGCACTGGATCGCAACATGCGAGTTTTGGGTACATGGAGCAACGTCAAGCCGCGCCGGATCTGTGCTGTCAGCTTCCGCACGTGGAGCGTACTTGAGCTGCCGGTGGGGCAAATTGAAGCAGCCTGTACAGAAGCTGGCGATTGTCTCTCTGCCCTTGACAATCATTCACCTGGCTTAGGAAGCTAATTAATAATAGACCCAACGGCTGACGCTGTGAGCGTCCAGTTTTGCTGTCCGATAAACGGAAGAATAGTTGGGTAGATAGCAGTCACGCTTACCGTTACTGTGCTCCCTAGAGTATTAGTCGGAGACCAGTTCGCCGATGTCGTTACTGTTCCCCCGGCCGCTGTCATGATGCCGTTCACGGCGGCCTCGCGAATTTGCATGATCGTGCACGGTGACACACTCGTGTTGCTGTGAACCGTGGCAAAACGAACCGCCGCCTCTGCACCGTAGGTCAAGTTCCCATAGACAAACAACGCTAATGAGGTCGAGATGAACAAGAAGATAACCATAAAGAACATCGGCATCGCCAGTGCCGTCTCGATGAGATAGGAACCCTCTTCATCCAACCAGAAAGCGCATAAGGCACCGGGCCTTTCATCGCTTGCATAGGTATTCCTCTTGACCGGCATTATCTAACCCTGATGGCGGAAAAGCCGCTGAGATTAAAACTTGCAGGCAGGCCAACGTAGTTGAAGGCGGCAGGGAGCACCGCGCTGGTGGTCACTTGGACGTAGGCAAGAGGCTTGCCGCCACTCGGGCATGAACCCGTGCAGTTGACCAGCGCGCCATTTGGAGAGCAACTACACCACTCGGATGCCGTTGCAGTGAAGGATTGCAGATTCACACCCGCTCCTGCAGATGCGCGCTGCATGCCAGCATAATCCATATCATTCCCGGGGATAGATCCAAATGCCGTTCCGGCCCGGGCAGCTTCAGCCACAACCATCGACTGCTGTATTCCCAGGCCTAAATCAACGACCGCCGCTAACATCAGGCAGATAACAGGCAGGATCAGGGTCAACTCCAGCAAAGCACTGCCTGACTCATCGCGCATCGAGACAAAAGACTTTTTCATCCGGTTTCTACTTTTCATTGAACGAGGCTTACATTCCCCGCATAGGGATCCGCTGTTAACCCTGCGGTAAAGTTGTTCTTGAAGGACACCTGTGAATTTGACACTGACCCACTATCGGCAACCACTCCCATATAGTTCTTGGCATACAACTCACTTCCCCTTACCGCCAGGCCGGTCTTAGGCAGATAGAAAACTCCATCCCCCTGAAACTCGGAGCCGTTAAAAGAGACAGCGGTCACACCGGTGCTCCAGTTTCGGTCTGCGAAGACGAGAACATCCTGGATCCCGCCATTAGCCGAATTCAAAGGTGCAGACACATAGAACTCCGACTGACTGACACTCATAGCGCCATAACCCGCGCCGCCACCCTGTGTCAGAAAGATCGTCACACCAGAGCCGGACACAACCGCATTAATTATGTTCATGCCCCCCGAAACGATATAGAGGCCTGGGCTCATTTTGAAGTTGCCAGTACCGCCGCTAGTCCCTAGCGAAAGCCCGCCACAATAAGTGCCCGGATAAATCGTCACGTTCCCCACATAGCTTGTCCCTCCGGAGTGGGTGCAACTAGCCAATACCGGTGACGACACGTTCAGAAGAGGATCGACAGTCGAAGAAGAATTGAATATCGGTAATGGGGACACCTGTCCGGCCGGGATGATCGAAGCTCCGGACGAACCGACCACACGATACTGCGCGGTCGAGCTTGCTGTGCTTGAGTTAACAGACAGAGAAGAACCCATATAAATGGTGCAGCTCGAATTCAACAGTGAGCCACTGAGTGTTAAAGACGGCGCCGCCGCAACTCGCGACAAAAAGTAAGCGCATGGCTCGCTTCCTCCTAGAGCTACCGCTTTCGCACTTAACTGAATGACATTCGGAAAGAACATCGCGCTATAGGCCTGGGTGATGGTCGCTTGTATCGCCTGTGTGCTGTTTACATAGCTGCCTGACACCGGAGGATTGCTCAGGATCACAGTAGTATTATTCTGCCCATCTACAAAACCATTGAGTGATGCGTCCGCTTTTCCGGCGAGCGTCCAGGTCGCCTGAGAAGATCCGCGTTCCAACTCTTCCGCACTTCCAACCGCAGCTGCATCTGCGGCGTTCTGCAGCTTAATTTGCTTCAATTCCATCAGGCCGACATCGAGGACAAGGCCGCAACAGGCAAGTAGAGCAGTAAGCATGAATGCAAAGTTGATGAGCATAGTTGTCGCGGGATGAGAGTTCTCGGCTCATCCCCCACGTTGGTGGATGTTCACACCTTAGCATTGGAAGGGACCACCATCACTGCTCAGAAAGTACTATGAATATTTCCATAAGTTTGGCTTTTCATAAGTGCGTGATCCATGCAGTCACCTGGCACTACCACAATGGTAATAGTGACGCAACATAAACTACATTCCCCGGTTTTTATTGTGACGATAGATCAGCAGTCGGTTCGGCCCAGTTTCGCGAGCGACACATTCTATGGGGATCCTATGACTTTCATTCACCTGTTTCCAGCATGCAGCGGATTCGTCACGTTGATCGTTGTCTTGTGTTGCTCGGTACCGCTGGACCACGTTGATTAGAGTGCGATCGCAGGGTCCCACTTACAACACGTGCTCTAGCACAACATCTGCCTATTCCCTGGCTTGCGACACCTTTAGTCTTAGAAGCTGTTCGTGAGCATGCGTGGCAGGGCAGCGCCGCATTACAAAGACGCATGACAAGGATATGGTCGGCTGCTCCCGACCCTGGCAGCATGCATGCAGCCCAGCAGACATGCAACAGTGATGAAAGCAACAATACGACTCCTTTGTGAAATCTTCTTAGATAGATGTCGATAGACCGGCATCATCGTTCTGATACCTAGTGACGCACTCTGCAATCCGGCAGTGCCGAAGTCAAGGAATAGCCAATGTTTTCAATTGTCGGAATACTTGTAGTATTTGGTGCGGTGATCGGCGGCTTTCTCATGGAGAAAGGACAACTCGCCGTCCTGGTACAACCTGCCGAACTCGTAACGATCGGCGGTGCGGCGTTTGGTACTTTACTTGTCGCCAACCCTATGCATGTACTTAAAGGCATCATCTCTAATCTAACCGGGGTGCTTGGCGGCTCAAAATATAACAAGCAACGCTACATCGATACGTTGAAGATGATGTTTGCGTTGTTCAGTAAGGCCCGTAAGGAAGGACTGGTCTCGATCGAGTCAGATGTGGAGGCTCCCGATAAGAGCCCGCTCTTCTCCGCCTATCCACTCTTCATCAAGAACCATCACTTGTCTGATTTTGTTTGCGACACCATGCGTATGGCGATCACCGGCGGCATCGCTGCGTTCGACGTGGATCAGATGATGGAGGTTGACATGGAAGTCCATCATCATTCCGCATCAGCGCCAATTCACGCCCTCACAACCGTTGCCGATGCGCTTCCGGGCTTAGGCATTGTCGCCGCCGTACTCGGCATCGTAATCACCATGGGGGCCCTTGGCGGGCCGCCCGAAGAGATTGGCCATAAGGTGGCGGCAGCATTGGTCGGTACCTTCTTGGGTATCCTTTTGTGCTACGGGGTGCTTGGTCCCTTGTCATCGAACATGACCAAGATCAGTGAAGACGAGCATGCCTATTACCACGTACTTCGCATTCTGATGCAGGCGTTTATCAAGGGCACCGCTCCGATCATGGCCGTCGAGTTGGCGCGCCGCGCGATCCCGGCGCATAACCGTCCAAGCTTCTCTGAGGTTGAAAAGGCCTGCCGTGATAAGGGCCCATCCTCAGTAGCGGCAGCGGCATAGCAGGCATCTATGGCAGACGATCAACCCATCATCATCATCAGAAAGAAAGTTCACGGCGGCGGTCACCATGGCGGCGCCTGGAAAGTGGCTTACGCTGATTTCGTTACAGCGATGATGGCCCTCTTTATTGTGCTATGGCTCTTGAGCTCCACCTCAAAAAAGGAGCAGGAGGAGATCGGCGGGTACTTCAGAGATCCGAAAGGTGTCGCATCAAAACACGGGACTGACAAGGCAGACATCAAGGCCGATGTGCCGAAGAAGCAGGATATGGCCAAGCTAAAGTTAGTCATGCTTCATGCCATCGAGCAGGTGGATCTACTAAACAAGCTGAAGAAACAAATTGAGATCACGGTCACAGAAGAGGGTCTGCGAATTGAACTCATGGAAAGTGATCAAGGTACCTTCTTCGAGATGGGCAGCGCCAAGCCCACACCAGTCCTCGTTGAGCTGCTCAAGGTCCTCTCTGGGCAGGTTGGACTCTTGCCGAATACTATCTCAGTGGAAGGACATACGGATTCGCACCCATATTCAACAGTTTCAACTTACGGCAACTGGGAGCTGTCCGCTGATCGCGCAAATGTCGCGCGCCGGCTGATGCAGGCAAACGGCGTTCGCAGTGAACAGGTGAGCCAGGTAAGGGGTTTCGCTGATCAACGGCTTCGCATGCCTGATAACCCGTTTGACGCTTCTAATCGGCGAATCTCACTGATTGTGCAATATCTTCCGGATCGAACAAAGGATGGGACAATCAAGGATGTGGCTGACGCGAACAATGCGAAGTCAACAGTGGGCAACCCGCCTTCAGCTGAACAGCCAGCAACAATGGTTAGCACGCCTGTCAAGCAAGACCATCCGGCGAAGTCAGCCGATCCTATCGCCTCCGCTGTGACTCCAGTCGCCGCGCCCCCGAAAGGATTGGCCGGCCTGCTCACTCGCGTGCACATCAGGCATTGAGTGGGAGGGTGAGGTACCGGCCTTCCCGGTGAACAAGTATGTGAGGCGTCATCCTAGCGGAGCACGCCGCATGTTCAGGAGGAAGGAGCGTATTAATGCCTGCTCCTGTTTCGATCTGAAAAGAAACTTCAGGCCGACCTGCTCCTTCTCTCTAAAAGAGATTACGGCTCGCAAGCTGCACTTGTAATCCTTATCGTACAGGCTCACTATCCCCTCAGCACCACAGGGCAGGTCATCGCCCACGACTCCCCTTAACCCCGATTCGCTTATGGATTCACATAGCCCGAGAACCACGCTCCCATCTACGACAATATCCATACGAATTCCTGTTGCGAAGCGGGGATGGCGATAGGAAAAGTGTCGTATGGAAGCGTCTGTCATAAAATTCCTCTTACAATTCATTGAATAGGATTGTGTGGAGTTCGGCCTTCAAGGTCATACCCTAACCCGCATCCGGTTTACCTTGTCATTCGTGTGGATAAAAGCGCTCTGTCCGCATTTCCGCTCAGGATAACCAGGTCGACCCGACGATTCGTCCGCCGCCCCTCGGCTGTGCTGTTATCGGCAACGGGACGATATTGTCCGTAACCAGCCAGGGAAATCCTTGCCGGATCCAGGCTCGAGTTATTCAAGAGCAGGAGCAATACCGTCATGCCACGAGCTGTAGATAACTCCCAATTGGACTGGAAAGCCGCATTGTGGATGGGCTGATCGTCAGAATGTCCTTCCACCCTTACAGCATATCTATGCTGCGCGAGCACTCCGGCAATTTGTCGCAGCGGCTCACTTGCTTCCGGCAACAGCCTTGCGTCTCCTGATTGAAAGAAGCCAAGCTCACGCAAGCTGATGACAAGACCCTCTTGTGTGGTCTGCATGATGATCTGGTGCTTCGCGATAGGCGACTTAAGAACGTTCGCCATTTCGGTTGCCAGTACTTGCGACTCCGCTGTCCCAGGCGTCATCGCGATTGCGTCAGGATGCTCAACTAGTTTGCTGTCTTTTGCTGGTGTCGCATCACTGGCCGAATTGGCGCCGAGTGAATCAAAGCCTGAGTGAATGGACTTAGACAACTTCGCCAAATTTTCATTGTCGTGGCGAGCCGACGCAAACAAAACAACAAACAGCGCAAACAGGAGTGTGACAAAGTCAGCATAAGATAAAAGCCATCGCTCATGGTGAGATGCGTGGGTGTTCTTGTGGCCCTTGCTGCCTGATGGCCGGCTCAATTACCAGCCACCTGTACTACAGTTTTCACCGGTATGCGTGTCGGCTTCTTCTCTACATAGGATTGAAGCTTCTCTCGCAATGCGCGCGCGCTGATGCCTTCAACTATCGCAATCACGGCCTCGAGTGTCATCTCCCGAAGAAGTTGCCGCTCACGCATGCGTATCTTCAATCTGCCCGCAATGGGCAGAAACAACAGGTTTGCAGAACCAACGCCGTACAAGGTCGCTACGAATGCAACGGCAATACCCTTCCCGACTTCTCCTATGTTGTCCAACCGCTGCATCACCTGAATCAGCCCCAACACGGCGCCAAGGATTCCCAGTGTCGGCGCAAAACCACCCGCTGCCTCAAACACGTTAACGACGTGGCTTTCTTTTTCTTCATAGATGCGGAGATCAACCTCCATCCTCTCCCTCAGTTCACGGATGGCGACCCCATCTACTCCATACATCAGGCTCTTGCGCAGAAAGTCATCTTCGATCGACGCCAGTCGGGCGTCCAGAGAGACGATGCCGCGGCTGCGTGCCTCGAGCGCATAACCAACCAGCTTTTCAACATATGCAGCGTACGCCGGCCCGCTGTCAAAGATCAGGGCGCGTACTTGCACAAGCGCTTCACGAACAGTTCGCAGGGGAAACTGGATGAGTACAGCGGCAACGGTTCCAAGAAGGACGATCAAGGCAGCAGACGGCTGCAATATCTGGTCAACTCGCCCGCCATCCAGGATCAGTCCGGCACTTAGTGCAAGACAGGCGAGAAGAAGGCCAAGGATAGTGCCGCGGTCGACACGTTTCTTAGGCATGAGAAATTATTTCCTCGCCGCGCGGCTCAGTTGCTGCCGGGAACACTCCAGTCATCACCGCATGACGAAAAACCAGGACTTTTTCAGCCAGTTCCGCCAGGGTCTCCTTTACAACAAACTTGTTTCCTGTTGTCAGAGTAATGACCGTATCGGGCGTAGCTTCAGCGTGTTCGATGAGCTCACCATTAATCGCGAAGGATGTTCCGTTCAATCCGGTGACAAATACCATGGTTGATGATTATTCCTCAGAATAATTAAGTCTCTTGCAGGCATTTGCAAGTTGATGGCCATAGTTTGAAAGCAGTTTCACCTGGTTCCTGTGCACTCATGGAAGCTGACGCGACCTTCCGACCAACTTCTAGCCTTCTATAAGCGTTAGATGAGAGTTTAATGAGTGTACCTACGGATGAGCAGATATTTGCGTGTAGCCGATGCGTTATGAGCAGAACTTCACAAGCCGTTTCGTTACGCTAGTCATCCCCAGGAAGAAAACTCCACCACGGCCCTGAACACCCACTCGCAGAACGCCGATAGAAGGCTTGCAGCAAGAAACGAACCTCCTCTTAAGGGCGATTGGTGCTCAGAAGTGGTGGAACTGATTCATTGCAGGCCAACCTCAATCAGGAGAAAACACTATGAGTCTTACAATTCTGAACAACATCCCGGCTCTTAATGCCGAGAATGCACTCTCAGCCTCCACTGCTTCCGCAAACGCCAGCCTGCAGCAACTCTCTACCGGTTCGCGCATCAACTCCGGTTCGGATGACGCAGCCGGTCTTGCGATCTCGAATGGCTTGAACGCCAACGTTGCTGCACTTAACCAGTCTTCGCTGAACACAACCAACGCGGTTGGCGCTCTGCAGACGGCAGATGGCGCTATGTCTGAAATCACGTCGCTCCTGAACCGTGCTGTCACCCTGGCGACGGAAGCTTCTAGCAGCGGCCTGAGCACCAGCCAGTCCACTGCCATGAACAACGAGTTCCAGTCTTTGATGACGGAAGTGAGCAACATCAGCACCACCACGGCTTTCAACGGTTCACAGATCTTCGGCTCCACCATTAGTGCTTTTACCAGTGACGGCACCAACAGTACGAGCATCGGCGCCACCGCTGCAACTGTCGATTCCACGTCACTTGGACTGAGCACCGCTTCACTCTCGTCGGCAACTGCCGCGCAGTCAGCACTCACCGCCATTACGGCAGCGATCAACACCATTTCGTCTGATCGTGGCACTCTGGGCGCAACCGTCGAACAGCTGCATGCTGCTTCAACGGTCGACACCCAGGAATCTACCAACCTGGCCAGCGCC
This sequence comes from uncultured Acetobacteraceae bacterium, assembly GCA_964658035.1. GTDB lineage: Bacteria > Acidobacteriota > Terriglobia > Terriglobales > Acidobacteriaceae. The sequence goes on along the minus strand of CAZZXL010000027.1, from coordinate 27,829 downwards.
TCCAGCAACATTACCTCAGCAGACATGAGCAGCGTTGTCGCCAACGACACCAAGTACAGCGTCCTTGAGCAGACAGGCGTGGCGGCACTACAGCAGGCAAACCAACAGTCGCAGAACGTTCTGAAGCTGCTGCAGTAAATAGCTGAACTGGGGATGCAGGAAAAACAGCCTGCATCCTCAATATTTAAGCTCGAAGCTAACACCCCAACTTATTGGCGTCACTTGGTTCGGACTCGGTATGATCCGTCCCAGGTAAGGCAAAGAGATCGACAAAAAGATCGATCGCAGAAAGCAGTCCTTTTTCAACAGGCGCGGTTTATCCATGACAAAGGCAAACGCCTGCTTTGTGGATGCCGTGCCTGATGTTATCTGGAACGTAACAGGAGAACTACTTCCATGAGCAGCTCATCTTCTCTGGTAAACTCTGTCCTTTCTGCTCTCGGCTCTTCATCAAGCGGGATCAACGTTACTTCAGCAGTCGCCGCAATCATCAGTACAGATGAAGCGGGCATGAGGCAGTTGCAGAGCCAACAAACAACACTGGCCGCACAAACCGCCGCCATCCAGCAGTTGGAGACACAGGCGTCCGCTGTCACCGACGACTTGAATAGTCTGGGTAACATCCTGGGACCGCTGACCAGTCTTTCGGCCACATCCTCCAATGCAAGTGTCTTAACGGCGACTGCGGCTACGGGGACTGCGAGCGGCAACTACAGCATAGTTGTCAACAGTCTCGCTACCACTGCTTCCGCGTATACCAATGAAGTCGCCAGCAGCTCGACGGCGTTAGGCACGGGCGGCTTTGAAATCACTGAAGGCGGCAAAACGACCACAATCACTACGGGGGGCAGCGTCAACACCCTTGACCAGCTCGTGTCTTCCATTAACAGCCAGTCCCTGGGTGTGACCGCAAGCGTCGTAACAGACAACAATGGCTCACGACTCTCCCTGGCATCCACGAATTCCGGGCAGGCGGCCAGCTTCTCGGTCACGAACGCCACCGGTGCTCTGACGTTTACATCGGCAGCAGGAACTGACGCGCATCTCACCGTCAACAATGTGCCGATTACAAGTTCTTCGAACACGGTCACTCAAGGTGTCTCCGGCTTGAGGCTGAATCTCTTGGCGCAAGCCCCAGGTACGACGATCAATGTCTCGGTTGCTCAGAACTCATCATCCATCGTTTCTGCGGTAAGCACCTTCATCAACGACTACAACACGCTGATTGCGAATGTCAATTCACAGTTTGCCTACAATGCTTCGACATCCACCGCAGGCACCCTTTCAGGGGATTCCACAACCGAAGGACTACAGTCCGCCCTGCTGGCCTCAACCAATTATTCGTACAGTGGTGGCGCATACCCCTCGCTGGCCTCGTTGGGAGTGTCAACGAACGCGGATGGCACGCTCACCCTGGATGCATCCACACTTCAAGCCGCGGTCGCCACTAACCCCTCAGCCGTAACGCAATTTTTCCAGGGTACTGCGCTCGATGGCTTTGCTGACACCCTGCAGAATACATTGAACACTTATGTCGACCCGTCACAAGGCGCGTTCACACTCGAATTGAAGAGCATTGCCAGCGAGAGTACTGATCTGGGTAATCAAATCACCTCCGAAGAGAGCTACTATGCCACGCTTACCACGACGCTAACGACAAAATACAACCAGATTGATATCGAGTTACAACAACTCCCAATCACCTTGCAACAGACAGACGCCCTTCTCGGATTCAACACGAGCAGCAGCAGCAGCAGCAACGGTTAGCAAACAACAAGCCGGCGGCAATATCCTGGCTCGGGCAGAGTAAACCCTTATGACGAACACATCAGCTTCTCTCTTCTATCGACGTGCAGCGACCCAGCAGGCTTCCACCGTCGGCCTGGTAATTGCTCTGTATGATACTCTTGCGGGCGATCTTCAAAGAGCCATCGAAGCGATCGAACGCAAGGATATACCAGCTCGTTGTGAACAACTCTCGCATGGTTTTAAAGTACTCCATCACCTTGAGTTGATGATCGATCACCAGAATGGCGGCAAAACTGCCGCAAATCTGCAGCGCTTTTACAAGCATATCCGCGGTCAAATGTTGGATGCTCAGTTCAAACTATCACCGAATATCTTGCGGACCCAGATCAGAATTGTGCTCGAAGTTCGTGAGGCCTGGCAGAAGATGGATGCAGGGGAGATGGACCGAAAGCAGGCGACTCCGTCGAAAGCTGAATCGCTCAAGTACACCCAGAATGAAGCTGCAACACGCATCTCATTCTCCTGTTAGCACCCTCCGGATGACGTGATGCTTCCTACTTTCATGACTCCCCGCTAGTCCAATGCCTGGACCTCATTGTGATATTCGAGGCATTGCAATGTCTGGTGTGCGATCAGATGCGTCGAGTTACGGGAAAAGTAAAGTACCCACCCCCCAGGTCCAGCGCCGCCTTTGTTGTTGAGAAATAATTTCCCTGGCAAATCAATCCAAAACAAGCTCAAGGGCAAAGGGCGCCCAGGATCATCCTGACCGCCCCTCACCCTTGAAACTAAGCCTTCCCTACCTATCGAAGATAATTCAGCAAGGATTCCGGAAGTATCTTGGAGGCCGCTGCCAGAACAGCGGAATTCTGGATCTGTGCGGCGTCCACATTCTCAATTGCGGTCGAGCTATCGACATCCACCAGCGAACTCTGCTGGGAACTAAGCGTGACCTTTTCTTGTGAAAGGTAGCTTTCCTGTGAATTAAGGGTGCTGATGGTGTTGCCGTAATCACCCTGCTGCGCAGAGACATAGTTCAGCGCCGAGGTGACGGCGGCTGATGCCGTGCTTATATCCGCACTGGTTCCGCTCGAGAGGGCATTCACCAGCTGGGTCAAGGAACCGAGCACGTTTGATCCTGATTGCGTGAAGATTGTGCTGCCCGGAATGTTGGTCTGGACTGTCAAGGAACTGCCCACCTGCACCGTGTTCGCCTGGCTGTTCCCCTGGTAGGTATAGCCGGTAGGTGAACCGGCATCGACCACAAACGCGGTCGTCGCGCTTGAGTTGCCACCAAATACGGAACTCCCCTCAAACGTCACGTTTGCCGCCGTGACTACGCTGGACAGCACTCCTTGTACCTCGGTGGAAAGAGTCTGTCTCTGAGACGCTGTGGTTTCACCATTCGCGCCCGACGTCGCCAGTGTGATAGCTTTCGTAAGCAGTGACACGACAGACGACAGTGCAGAATACGCAGTTTGTGACTGTGACAGAGTGGAATCGCTATTTGCCGTATATTGGTCAACGGTCGCCGACTCAGTCTCATTGAACGTCAGGGCAGCGGCCGCAGCTGGATCATCAGAGGCCTGGTTGACTCGCAGGCCGGTCGATAGCTGCTGCTCGGCCGCCTGAAACGCTGCGTCACTCTGCTCAATACCGCTGATAACGCTCGAAGAAAAGTTCGGATCAAATCGCATTGTCTCTCCCTCTCACTATGCGGCTGTCATCATGCTGATGGTCGCGGTCATGAGTGTATTCACGGTACTGATCACCTGCGCAGAAGCTTGGTATGCCTGTTGATAGCGAAGCAGGTTGGCAGATTCCTCGTCGATGGAGACTCCGGATACAGAGCTCTGCTGCGTAGTCAACGAAGTCAGGCTCTGACCAACGGCAGTCTGCTCCGCGGTTGCAGTGGAAGTAGCTTCGCCAACCTGGTATACCAGGTTCGCGGACATGGTGTTGACACTCGAGCCGGGTGGCACAGAAGTATTTTGCACGGCGACAAGGTTGGCAAGGTTGCCATCGCTGGCCGGCGAAGTCGCGCTCGAACTCGCAGCAATTGCCGTAGGATCAGTGGTCGCTAATGAAATACCGGCTGCCGATCCGGCAACCGTTGTAGGGACTGTAAAAAGATTACCCCCGGCGTTACCGTTTTGATCGAAGCCCTTGGCTTGCGCCGCGTTGAATGCGGTCCCGAATGCGTTTGCCATGGTGTCGAGCTGGTTCAGCATGCTCGGAATCGTTTTATCACGGACCTGGATGGTGCCACCCAGGTCGCCACCAGAAATATTGGTGGTGATGTTGGTACCGTTAGAATCCATGACTTGCTGGTGACCGTCAGCACCCGCTCCCGTACTGAGCGCATAGCTCTGACCACCGACGACGAGGGGCGATCCGTTGCCAGTAGTGATCGTGTCGCCATGCGCCGTATGCGTGACCGAGATATTCGTGAGACCCGAAAGGGACAGCTCTACCTGGTTCAACTGGTCTGTCAGCGCGCCACCGCCCTGCACGGTCGCGGGCTGCTGCGCAATCTCACTGTTCAGCGCCGCAGCCTGTTGCGAAAGACTGTTGATCTGGTTCACGTCGGTGGTGACCTGCGTATCCAGGCTGCTTTGCGTACTTGTCATGCCTGCGGAGACAGAGTTGAATTGACTCACCAGGGTCTGCGCAGTCGCGAGGACTGCCGATCGTGCAGTGGAACTGTCTGGACTCGTCGACAGGGCAGAAATGCTGGTAAAGAACTTCGAAAGACTGGTCGAAAGATTTGTGCCCGACGTCGGCAGAAGCGTCTGTACATCATTCAGCGCAGACGCCTGCGCGCTGAGACTTCCCTGTTGCGAGGTTTGCTGCTGAATCTGGTTGGTCAACAATTCTTCACGCAGAGACTGGACCCCCTCAAGCTCCACCCCATCGCCCATGCTGACGCTACCGACCTCGATCGGTTGCGCTTCCGTGACGACAGCACTCTCTCGTGTGTATCCGGCCACATTCTTATTTGCGATGTTGTTATTGGTGACAGAAATCTCGGCTTCCTGCACCATCAGAGCCTGGGAAGCGATTGAAAGAGTATTGCTCAAACTTGCCATGGATACACCGCTCCTTATAGTTCGCAGGACCAAGTATGGTAATTGGTCGCGCCCGCATGTTCGTGATAGCCGCGGCTAAGCCCGGTGAGCAATCGGAGTGTGTCTCCCGAGTGCTTGAGCAAAGCAGAATAGCGACGGTTCAACTTGAGCAGAATGTTGCTCGCTGCAAGAATGCGGTCAGCCAGTTCCCCGTCCAGTGGTGCGGAGGTTCCACTTTGCTGGGCGCGCCGGGCCACGACTAATTCCGTCCAAGCGATTAATTTTGCGCATTCTGTCTGCTGGCGCGCAACAGACTCTTCGAGCGTTGGCAAAGCCCCGGCTACAATCGCACCGGTCGCTACTTCCAGTTCACTCGCAAGTGACTCCAGTGAGTCGAGATAGGCCTGCGCCTGGGTCGGCGTAAGTCGTACTGCCTCGGTATGCACGAATGAGCACTGCCTTTCTTCTACCGGGCTGCCGCCTTCACAGCTGCTCTCGGTTTATACGCTTCCGGATACCATGGCTTCGGCGATCTTTGCCGGATCCACTGTGTAGTCACCGCTGCTGACCGCCTGCTGCAAAGATTGGACCTTTTCGTTTCGTGCTGCACCCATCTGCATCGTTTGGGCCGTGAGATTGGATATGGAGTCGCTACCCGACATAAGCGTCGTCCTATCTTCCGGACCATTGGCTAACGTATTCAACCCACTCGCCTGTGCGCTGCTGTCCTTCGTCGCGACATTGCTGACCTCACTTGTTGCTGATGAGGCATATGAATCCACTCGCATAGAAAGCCCTCCTTAGACGGCATTCTATCGGCACCCCCCCGACAACTGTTCAATCCTGCCCCCCAAATAGTTGCAGTGGGCTTCCTCTTTCGGCGACTGCATAAAGGCCTTCGGGTGGATTGCCTCAGTTCGCTACTTCTGCCCGTCTTTGGGGCTTTCACGCTCGGCTGCCGCATGCAGACTGGTTGTGATCATCTTTGCAATGCCTATCCCGCCGGAGGCTGTGAGGGAGCCGGCAAGCGATTGCATCGCCATACCCTGGAACTGATCTTTACCGCCATCATCATCTTCGTCCTCGTCTCCACCGGGCACGGTAGCAAATGACTGCTCAGCTTTTTGCAGCCAGCTTCCCAGCAGAATCGACTCGAAATCTGTTCCAGCTTTCTGGATCTTCGCGTCTTCTTTTGCCCCCTGCGTTGGACCACCCAGCGTTCCCGTAGGCGATGTGGACGGCCGTTTCATCAGACTGCTCAATTGGGCATCTGCCATTTGTGAACGAATGGAATCCGCGCTCATGCCGGTCATCATCGAAGCATCCATATCTGTTAAATAACCTCCAGATCAGCCTGCAACCCGCCGGCCGCCTTAACCGCCTGCAGGATTGCGACAATGTCATGAGACGTTGCACCAATTGCCTGCAAGCCGCGAATCAGATCATCGACATTCGCACCATTATCCAGGCGGATGGATTGCGCGGGAGCATCTTTGATAGAGACATTCGTATTGGTGACCGGAACCGACGTCCCGGTAAAACTCCCCGGAGGTGGCTGCGACACCGAATTGATCTGCTCCACCTGGATACTAAGGCTGCCATGAAGAATGGACACCGGGGAAAGCGTGACACTGCCACCCATCACAATTGTTCCTGTCCGTTCATCCACGATCACCTTTGCCGGCGGGTGCACATGGATGGGTACAGCCTGGACACGCGAGATAAGATACGGGACGGAAGGAGCGCCAGCCGAAGCAACGTCCACCTCGATAGTGCGGCTATCCACGGCGGTCGCGACCGGCTTCTTAAAGTCACTGTTGATCGCCTCTGCGATATCGCGTGCAGCATTGAAATCGGCATTGCGCAGCAACAGAGATACATTGCGAAAACGAGACAGGTCGACCGCCACTTCCCGTTCAACAATGGCGCCTTCCGGGATACGTCCTACGTTTGGCTGGTTCACCACGCGCGAGTTTCCATTGGCACTCTCCGAATAGCCGCCGACCGCCAGTGCTCCCTGGCCCTCCGCATACACCTGCCCATCTGGCCCGCGCAACGCTGTCAATAGCAACACCCCGCCTTCGAGACTCTTCGCATCCCCGACCGACGAAACAGTAAGGTCGATCTTTAATCCGGGTCGTGAGAAAGCTGGCAGCGTTGCGGTTACAAAGACCGCTGCCACATTCTTCACCACTACCTGCCCGGGGGAGATTTGTACGCCCATGCGAATCATCTCGTTCGCCAGGGTTTGCACCGTGAAGTACGTCTGCTGACGGTCACCTGTCCCACGAAGCCCAACCACCAGACCGTAGCCAACCAGCTGGTTGTCGCGCACCCCTTCAACATCGGTAATATCGCGAACCAATACAGCATGTTCCGGTTGGACTGCCATGGCCAGCGGTGAAAGAATCCAGGCCATCAGCGCCATGGATACTCCGTAGCGAATATAACCTAGTGTCAATTTTGTAATGGGCAAGATGTCTTTCATGGTTTTAAAAGTCGAACAGTCTGAGAATCATGCGGGTAACAGGATTAAGCGGTCGCGTTCCATCAGAGATAATGCCCTTGCCCTTCATCTCTATCTCGAGGTTGCTCAAGGAAGTAGACGCCACTATATTGCTCGGGCTGATATCTCCCGGACGCACCACGCCTCGAATGATCAGATCTTCATGCTGGTTATTCATGAAAATCTTGCGCTCAGCTTCGACAACCATGTTTCCATTGGCGAGCACTGCAATCACCTGTCCCGTCAGGCTGGTGGTAAAAGTCGTGTTGGACGAAGTAGAGCCTTGGCCCTTCAACGAGTGAGCCGAGTTGGCATTGAAAAGAGTGCCGACATTTGCTGTCGAAACACCGCCAGGTAAGCCCGTAATCCCTGAATTTGTTGAAAAGGTCCTCTGGCTATCCGATGTTCCGCTCTGCGCAGCCGTAGTCTGTACAGCTACCTGTACAACGATCAGATCATTGACGTTATGGGCCTTGTAATCTGAAGCCAGGTCACCCAGAGTGTTCACTGCCTGCCACAGACTACCGACTGTTCGAGGATCAGGCGGCGCCATATATTGCTCCTGCAAGCGCGTCAGGTAATCTGCGCGCAAGTCAACGGGGACCTTCTTGCCGATCTTTACGTCGGCATAAACCTGGCAGCTAAGCAGCAGGAGGACTATGCCAACACTCCTGCGGATCAACCTGCCATTGCTGTTAGCAGTCATTAGAGGTTGCCTTTCAGTTCTGCGCCATTCAACACGATCGCCTCATACGTCTGCCGGCGGTTCACAGTGGTAACTCGAATCCGATCCCCCGGCGTGCCGCCCTGCATACAGATGACTGGCAAGCGAATGTGGAGCCGGTCCTCATCGATAACAAGCGTGGCATGCGAACCTGCTCTTAGTATTCCAGTCGGGTCCCCAGCTACCGGCAGGCTACTAGCATGTTCCCTGCGGCCTTGGGCGAACAGCTGAGCATACGCTTGAGCGCCCAAACTACCCTGCCTCTCAGGTAACCGGGCCAGAGCATAAAATGGTCGACACTGTGCATGGACGCGGCAGGACAGCTTGATCTGCTCGCTGTGACCGTCTAGTGCGACGACACTCTCAAGATTAAGTGCCGGCTCAGCCGTGGAGGTATTCACCTGCGCGGCAAGTATCACCTGCACACCCTCAACTGGTAGCTCGCTATTCTGCATCGCCAGCAATATTTCCTTGCTGCTTATGGGGAATTGTGTCGAGGTAACCGCAAGGGCCGATTCCGCCATTAAGAACATCAGCCCACAACATACTGACGCCCACCAGCTATATCTACATAACCACTTACCATCCCGTGAGTACTTTTCAGTCATAGCTAACCCCTGTCTGCGTCGTGGCCGCGAAGCTTATTGTGAAAGCTGGTTTAGTTGCTGCAGCATCTGGTCAGCTGCTTTTACCACGCGCGAATTCGACTCGTATGAGCGCTGAGCCACAATCATCTGCACGAATTCATCGACGACACTGACATTTGATTCTTCCAGGGCACCTTGCTCAATCGATCCAATGCCTTCCGCACCACCCGGCGAACCGACAATCGCATCGCCACTCGCTGTCGTAGCCAGGTAAGTATTGTTGCCTACACTATTCAGGCCACCGGGATTCACAAACATGGCCAATTGAATACTTCCAATGGTTGCCGCCTGTGTCTGGCCTGGCTGCACCACGCTCACCGTTCCATCGCTCCCGATCGTAACGCTGGTGGCATTCGCCGGAATGGTAATTGCCGGCTGTAATGGATTACCATCCGCCGTAACCACATTGCCCGTCGCGTCTGGATGAAATGCACCCGCTCGTGTGTAGCCCGTTTGGCCATTCGGCAGCAGTATCTGAAAGAAGCCGGCGCCCGTAATCGCTAGATCCAGCGGACCACCGGTGGTGTTAAGATCGCCCTGCGTTTGGACTACCTCAGTATTTGCAGGCCGCACACCAAGCCCGACCTGTAAGCCGGCGGCATTGGTTGTCTGCTGTGTAGACGCCGACCCAGGCGCTACTGCGTTCTGGTACAGCAGGTCGGAAAATTGCAGCTGCCTTTGCTGAAATCCAGCAGTACTTGAGTTCGCCAGGTTATTGGCTATGTTATCCAGGTTCAATTGCTGCGCGTTCATGCCGCTTGCCGCAGTATAAAGTGCACGAATCATCCGTATTCCCTTCTCTAGCTGACCACTGTGTCGCCAGCTTATCCTTCGTCTTGAGAAATCATTAGTTCATCGATAGAAGCGGATCAGGATATGCGGGCGAGGTCTGTGGCCGCCGTCTTATCCATCTCCGAATCAATCATGGTCATGGCGTGACGCATGCCTTCAGACTGGCGCTGCGCATCGATCAACTGGACGACAGTTGCCACGGGATTTACATTCGATCCTTCAAGCATCCCCTGCCTTACCTGCGAATTCGTACTTGCGCTCTCAGCAGTCGCCGGTGCGGAGTAGTAAGTATTCCCCATACTCTGAACGTTGGTGCCTGCCGGAAATTCCACTACTTTCATCCGTCCCGCAACCGCACCATTCGCCAGGATTGTGCCATCGCCTGCGATGCTGACAGATGCGCCCTTGGGAATCGAGATCGGGCGCCCGGTGTCACCTAGCACAGGATCGCCAGCCTCCGTTTGAAGTTGTCCCTGCGGTGATAACTTGAGACTGCCATTGCGCGCATAAGCTATACCGCTGCCCACTTGAACTTTAAGAAACCCGGGCCCGTCGATGGCGACGTCGAGTTCATTACCAGTCCGCTCTAGGGAGCCTTGCGACAGGTCAAGCTTCGCACTCCCTAAAACTCCGTAACTATTGACGGCTTCATTCTCAACCGAGTTAAACGTCTGTCCGTATCCGGCAAGCACCGAGCCAAACGTCGTCTGCTGAGCCCGAAAGCCCTTAGTACTGCTATTTGCCAGGTTGCTGGCGATTGAGTCAAGAGCGTCGTTGCGTGCCATCAGGGCTGCGCTGGCCGCGTAGAATGCACTATCCATAAGTAAGCCTCACCTGGACTAATTGCACGCCGCGGGCCATTCCTGATAGGCATCTTTTTCCGCTGATTGGGCATCTAGTGGGCACAGCTCAATCACTCGTGAGAGAAAGGTGAGAGCTGTTGCCAAGATCATCGATAAAGCTACAGAGCAACTTCTAATTCTCGCCTTATCTTAGAGCCCGCTCGCACTTTAGCATCCGCATGCTTGGAACCAGTCCGATACTCCTGCTGATGAATGCTTTCCCATTGTGCCGCATGCAGCAAACCACTCCAACGTGCACTAAACGCTTCATCCTGCTGTTCCAAGAGTGACTCCATCAGGAAAGCGGGAACACACCAATATTGCGCAAGCAGCACGCCCACGGCTCGCTCCTCCGCGACAGAGTAACAACTCTGCGGGGTCCAACCCAGTATCTGGGGAAGCTTGCCCATCTGATGGAGCATACCAACCAGGTAGGCTTCTTCGGGAACGAAGTCGTTGGTGCGCTCGGCAATCAAACGAGCAGACTGCCCGGCTTTGCGAAACTGCTCCCACACTGCAGAGATATCCTTGTGGTGGCTGCTGATCACCGAGGCACAGACACTATGGAACCAGCGGTCACGGTCAAGGACCGCTATGCAGTGCTCAATACGAGACGGGCGGCAGCTGTCAGAGCCGTATTCCTCGCCTATCACCCGCAACAACTGCAGCGTGGCGCCGGCGTCAGCGAGAATAGTCTCGGCGATATGGCGAAGATCCATCACCGAACTTCGCATGACCAAGATCTCAAGCCGTAGCCGTGTCACTAGATTAATAGGGATGGCCGGGATTACATAGGAGACGGCATCGGAAACCGCTGGAAGATTTTCGTCTCCAACTTCTAGCCAGAGTGATTGAGAATGGTGCGTCGCGCAGCGTTCTTGCAAGGGCCCTTTTCCTTTGTACTGACTACAGCTTTTAGGATATCGGCAGGTCCAGCTGCGCCGTTCATATCTACTATCGCTTCAGATTGATCAGCCCGGCATTGTCTGACGTACACCCTTAAATATTCAACAATGGCTGCACGATCTGGGTCACACGCATGCCGTAATTACCATCGATCACGACAGCTTCTCCCCTGGCTATCACACGGCCATCAAGAACCAATTCCACAGGCTCATCCACCTGCCGGTCTAGCTCCACAACGGAGCCGCTTGTCAGATCGATAATTTCGCGAAGAGGCAGCTGTCGGCGGCCAAACCGCAGCGTGACACTTAACGCTACGTCCATCACCAGGTCAAGATTTGCCTGGGGTGCCGGCCCGACCAGGCTGCCGGAGAATAGCGTCTGGCTTGCAGGCTGCCGAAGTGATTGCGCCAGTACTGCATCGAAGGTAAGCCGAACAGAAAGCTGCGCATCGGCGCTATGTATAACCGTTCCTATCGCAACAAAGTCGACGGTCGGTCGCTCCGCTATGTCTGCCTTGGCGATGGATATCATCATCTCGCGATGGCTCACCGACAATGAAGCTTTCAGGCCCTCTAACGATGCCTGCAGAGCCATGGCAATGGGCCGCGTGTCATTACCCGCTTTTTCGCTGCTGCTTTCTTTTTCCTTCAGGCCTTCCCATTCCTCGCTCGATTGAACACTGATCAAGCAGTACCCGTCCAGCGGCGCCCCAAAGGAAAGACGGTAGTGTTCACCAGAAGACAATTCCGGCGCCGCCTCATCGATTTCATCTATCCCTGCACACTGCCAGCTGACATTGCAAACTTTCGTCAACGCAGCTGTCAGCGCATGGCAAAACCTGGAAGCAAGAACAAGACTGAGTTCATTCCTATTTTCGTTCATCATTCCCTCCATCCCTACCATTGGTGTGGCGGAACTGCATGCATCAATTGGACCGCCTTGTTACTCCCTTGCTGCACAAGAGAAACGTTATAGAAGGACTTCTGCTCAAGGGTAAGCCTGCCTGCCGCCGTGACAGGAGCGGAAAACTTCAAGAGGCTCCCAATCTTGATCGCGGCAAGCTCACGCACTGCAACACTTAGGTTCGGAAGTTCCCCAGTCAGAGCAAATGTGCAGTCCAGCATGCGCTCCTGCAGGGTCGGCAGGGTAAAATACGCGACGTTGCTTTTACCGATCGACGAATCCGCCTTAATGTTGCGCACCAGATGACTGCCCATGGAAGCAGGAAATGCGAGGTACAGGGCACCGACTATTCCGGCAACATGAACATCAAGCTGAATGCGCAGAATCTTCTCTGTCGGCGGAAAACCTCGGTAGGCAAGCACAGGTTTTACCGAGCCACCGGATACCAGTGAAACCCCTACGGGCGACCAGACACGCTCTATCTGCTGAGCAATCAGGGACCCGATCCCCTGCGTAATCTCTTCATCGATCTCAGTCAGTTCCCGGGCCTCAGAAGGATTCTTCCCTGACCCCCCGAGTAACAGGTCAATAACTGTAAACATAAGACCGCTGCTGAACTCAACCAGCACGACCCCCGTAGAAGGCTTGATCGCACAGGAGAGTATGTACCCCGAGGAAAGGCATGCCGTGCGATACTCCTCAATTGACAGATGGTCGAGGGCGGTCAGCTTCACCTCAAGCCCCGTCCCCAGGTACACGTCAAGTGAGTTCACCAGATTGCGCGCCAGACCATCGTGCAATGAAGTAAGTGTCCTGGCACTGTCATTCGACAATCGACCCGCGGATCGAAAGTTACAAGGTTGTACGTTCCGTTCAGCGTGCAACTTCGGCTGCCTTGGCATTTTTCCTGATTCCATTCATCCGGGATCCACTACTTACTTTGCTCATCTGCGTGGTGCTGCTTCGAGGGTTTTCAATCTGATTCAGTGATGCTTTTAACTTTCCCAAAGCCGCAAAGTGAATCTGGGAAACACGCGAAACAGCAATTCCCACTACTTGCGCAACTTCTTTCATCGTGAGTTCTTCATGGTAGTAAAGCGAAAGAATCAGCTGCTCGCGTTCAGACAATTGGGAAATCGCATCCGCCAGTTGTGCCTTCTGTTCGGTCTTGACATAAAGCTCGAACGGATTGTCCCAGGTGCTGCAAGCAGACTCGATTAAATCAAATGTCTGCTCCGAGCCATTGGATGACACAGCCTGTTGACCCACTATCTGCATACCATCAATCTGCGCCATGGCATCTTCCAACTGCTGAAGACTGATCTTCATTTCGGCGGCAATCTCATCGCGGCCAGGCTTCCTGCCCAGTCTCGATTCAAGCTTGGCGCTTGTATCTCCAATTTCCCTGCCCTTCCGTCTTAGGCCGCGCGAACCCCAGTCGAGCACACGCAAACTATCAAGAATAGCTCCACGAATGCGGAACTTGGCGAAAGTCTTAAACTGTGTATTCTTGCCGCTGTCAAAGTTTTCATAGGCTTCGAGCAATCCTATGACGCCGGCATTCACCAGATCGCTCAACTCGACTCTCTGTGGCAGGCGTTCCAGAATTCGCGCCGCGATGTAGTACACCTGTGGCAGTTGCTGCATCACGAGTTCATTCCGCTCGTCCAGGTTGACGCCCATGGATGCAAACGTTGTGTATGTTGTTTGTACTGTTGTCATCATTTCTCTCATCACACTCCGGACCGAGGCTTTACAACTTACCGTACAACTCCTACTGACTGCACCATGGTCATGGGCGGAATCTCGTTAGGCGAGATCACGACGACCTTGGGTATAAATGGTTCCAATAGCCTCCGCAAATAGAAACGTCCAGGTGATGAACAAAGGAGGATCGGCGGAGCTTCTCCGATCTGATCACCGAACGTACCACGCAAACTATCTAGCACGCGACGTGCCACAGACACCTGCAGAGCGCTCGTTGAGAGCTGGCCAGGCTGCATATTTGCTGCCCTCATGCACTCTTCCTCTATCGAGCCATCTAGCGTTACAACTTTCAGTTGACCGTTGGCGTCGAGTAACGGACGAACAAGTGCGCGGCCCATAGAATGACGCGCAGCTTCAACCAGGGCAATCGGATTCTTGTTGACAGTAGCGGCTTCTACCAGTGCCTCTAGAATCGTACCCAGGTCTCGGATGGAAACCTGCTCGCGCAGCAACTGCTGCAGCACCTTCTGCACTTCGCCCAGGCTCAACAACTTCGGGACCAGTTCCTCGACCAGCTTAGGATGCGTATCATTTAAACGATCGATCAGCCGCTTCGTCTCTTGCCGGGAGAGTAATTCATAGGCATTCCGTTTGATCAGTTCCGTAAGGTGAGCTGCCAGGACGGAAGTGGCGTCTACAACCGCATAACCTGCAGCAATTGCCTGCGCCTGCAGTTCTTGTCCTATCCACTTTGCAGGTGTATCAAATGCAGGTTCCCTGGTCTCCATCCCTTGCAGATAAGGGGGATTGGCACCGGACGAGATCGCCAGCAGCAGGCCGCGCCGCAATTCCCATCGGGCAATCTCTGTCCCCCGCAGATAGACTACGTATTCACCATCGCGCAGGGAGAGATTATCAGTGATGTGTATAGATGGAACCAGAAAGCCAAGCTGCTGCGCCAGGTTCTTGCGAATTGCCTTCACCCGCGAAAGCAACTGGCCTCCCTGCTTCGCGTCTACCAGCGGTACCAGGCCGACCCCCACCTCGAGCATAAGCTCATCAAGCTTTAATGCAGCGTCCATCGGGTCTAATACTGGTACGGTTTGGCCACCTTTGCCCTTAGTAAATCCGGGCTGTTCATCAGTTGACTCTAATTCATCAGGGCTCTTCTCGGTCTTGATCTTCCACGCCGCAAACATCATCAAGCCGGCTATGGTGAAGAAGGACACTTTCGGCAGTCCGGGAATCAGCCCGAGCGATGCAAGCACACCGCCGCCTATCCACAGCAATCGAGGGCTGCCAAGCAACTGACGGTTGACGTTCACACCCAGCGAGTCTTTAGACGAAGCACGCGTGACCACGATGCCGCCGGCCACTGAAACAAGCAGCGATGGCAGAATAGATACCAGGCCATCACCCACAGTCAGGATAGTGTAGGTCTTCAAGGCTTCTTGAAATGGAATGCCCTGCTGGAAGACACCAATCAGAAAGCCCGCAATGATATTAATGGCCATGATGAGAATGGTGGCCAGTGAATCACGTTGCGAAAACCGTGCCGCACCGTCCATGGCACCGCAGAACTCCGCTTCACGCGCTACCAGTTCTCTACGTTTACGGGCCTGCTGCTCGGTGATGAGCCCGGCATTCAGATCGGCATCAATCGCCATCTGCTTGCCTGGCATGGCGTCGAGTGTAAAACGCGCCGTCACTTCTGCCGTACGTACAGCGCCATGGCTTACGACTAGATACTGGATAGCAATCAGTGCAAGGAACAAGACAAAGCCGACAATGTAATTACCGCCGACCACGAATTGTCCGAATGCTTCGATCACTTGCCCGGCCGCCGATGCGCCTTCGTTTCCATGGAGCAGAATGCGTCGCGAGCTAGCCAGGTCCAGCGACAAGCGAAGCATGGTAAGAAGCAGGAGAAGACTGGGAAAGACCGAGAACTGTACCGGCCTTAATATCTGCACGGATGTTAGAAGAACCATCACTGACGCTGTGATACTGAGCGTGAGCAGCAGGTCAAGCACAAAGCTGGGTAGCGGCACCAGCATCACGAAGACCATCGACACAGCTGCCGCTGGAACAACCCAGTCACCCGATGCTCGTAGCTTTTTTAAGAATCCTTGATGCTTACTCATTTAGTTGATCGGCCTTCCTGCTGCGTTGCGGCTACGTCTCATCGCTTCCTGTTGTCGGACTTCTGCCTGTGCACGATAGACAATCACTAGAATGTCTGCGACTGCCTGGTAAAGCGTCGACGGAATCGACTCTCCGACTTCGACGGTCTTGTAGAGTGCCTGGGCCAGGGGCTTGTTCTCAATCAGCATGATGCCGTGCTCAACCCCAATGGCCTTGATCTCCTGTGCAAGCAGGTTCATTCCCTTTGCCACCACTTCCGGCGCTGCCATTTCCGGCGTGTACCTGATGGCCACCGCATAGTGGGTCGGGTTCGTTACAATTGCCGTTGCTGTCTTGGCAGCTGTCAGACTTTGCTTCTTGCGCATGCGCCGACGCATCCGCCGAATACGATTCTTGATGACAGGATTACCATCGGTCTGCTTGTGCTCTTCCCTGACCTCTTCGCGCGTCATCTTCATGTCGCTGTTCATCTTTTGCCATGTCAGCATGTAGTCCACACCCGACCAGGCGAGTAAAATAATGCATGCCTTCCACCCCACCTCTACTGCCATTGAGCCAACCAGCGCCGACAACTCGCGCAGGTTAAAGTAGGAAGCGTGCACGATAGCAGCCCAGTGCGACAGGAGACAGTGCACGCCGACCCAGGCAATGGCCGAGAAAGGCAGCAGCGACTTCATTACATTGCTCAACCCCGCAGCAGAAAACATATTGCCGAGCTTGGTCGCAGGATTGAACCGTTCGAACTTCAGGGCCATTGCTTCAGGCGCAATGTTGAAACCGCCCTGCGCAAGCCCGGCCGCCGCTGAAAGAAGCATTGCGGCAAGCAACACCGGTACAATCCATCGAAGGACTTCAAGCACACTCCAGAACAGCACAGGACCATTGCTTTCGATTGTGCTGGTGGCGGCCTGGTTCAGCACGCTGCGATAAAAGCCCGTCCAGTGCACAATCGCTCCTTTCGCCATGAAGTTCAGCGCGACGATCACACCGACCATGGCAAGTACATTCGGTAACTCACGGGAGCGGGCAATCTGGCCCTTTTTCTTGGCGTCCTGTTGCCGTTTGGCTGTCGCCTGCTCTGTTTTGCTTGAATCTGCCATTGTCTTCTGTCACGCCGCCAGGTGCATCAGCCGGTCTGAATATTGAATCGAATCAAGGAACAGCTTGCGGAATAGATCAGGCCAGTACTTAAGTGATGCAATCAGAATGCTAAGACCCATCAGGCTCTTGACTGCAGGACCCAGCTGCATGATCGGTAGTTGCGGCGACGACTTACCCAGCAGACCCAATACGATATCCGCCAGCAGCGTGGCCGAGAGAACCGGCGCCGCTATCTGGAGGCCGATGGAAATCACACTCGAACCGGAAGCAAGCAGAGAAAGCGTAAACTCCATCGATAAGTGGCCGGAGCCTGGAGGCAGATATGTGAAGCTGTTAGCAACTGCCCGCAGGAGCCAGAGGTGAACATCCATGCGCAGAAAAATAAGTACCGCCAGGGAGTTATGAAACAAAGCCATCACGGTCGACTCCACCTGCGTGGTCGGATCGAGAATATTCACAAGTGAATAGCCCATCTGGATACTAAGTACCTGGCCCGCCATCTGGACTGCGTCGAAAACCAGGGATGTGGCGATGCCTACCGCGATGCCGATGATCAATTCTTTGAAGACCAGCAGCGGCCACTCGCTCGGGGGTAGCTTGGGGATGCTGTGCGCCACCATCGGATAAAGCAGGAAAGTCAGCGCCAGGACCAGGATGGCTTTGATACGAGCCGGGATCACCGCGCTGCCCAGGAACGGGGCAAACAGCATCAACCCTGACAGGCGTACGCCGATTGCCAGGAACGCCTGCATGATATCCAGCAAAGGTACGTCGCTCATTGCAGAACCGGCTTGAAATCCGACAGCAGGTGAATGGTGTAAGTGCTGAGGTGCCGCCACATCCAGGGCATCATAAAGAAAAGCGCCGCGCCGGTTGCCAGCAGACGCGGAACCGACGAAAGTGTCTGGTCCTGCAGCGAGGTGAGTACCTGAACAATGTTCACCAGCAGGCTGATCGCGATAGCAACAAGGAGAATAGGAGCTACCAGGATGATCACTTCCTGCAGCATCAGTCTTCCTAAAGTAACAACGAAGTCAACACCCATTAGTTGAAACTCCTCATTAAAGCGCCGATAAGTAGGTGCCAGCCATCCACCATGAGAAACAGCATCAGCTTAAGCGGTGTAGAGATCACAACAGGTGGCAGCTGCATCATGCCGACAGAAGTAGTAATGGACGCCACAACGATGTCGACCACGAGAAACGGCAGGAACAGGACTGTGCCAATTTGAAAGCCGGCCTTCAACTCGGAGAGGATATACGCGGGCAGCATCACGCGCATCGACAGGTCGCGTTCATTGTGCGGCCGGGGTTCCTTGGCGAGCTCAAGGAAGAGCGCTGCATCCTTCTCGCGCACATAATGCGACATGAACTCACGCATCGGATCGCCGGCACGGACAAGAGCATCGATAGGCGTGATAAGCCCGCCCTGTAACGGGACGATAGAATTCTGGTAAATGACCGTACCCACCGGTTGCATCAGGAAAAAAGTGAGAATCATCGATAGGCCGATCAGTGTCTGATTGGACGGCGTCGTCTGCAATCCCAGTGCCTGGCGCAGGAAGTGAAACACGATCAGTAACCGTGCGAACGGGGTCATGCACAGCATCAGCGATGGAATCAGCGTGAGAAACGTAAGAAGAACAACGATCGTCCAGGACGGCGACGATCCACCAAGCGCGGGCATGTTCAGCGCATTTGAAGATGGCGGCAAAGGGTTAGCCAGCATCGGCGGCACCTGCGCATCTGTACCAAAGCCGCTTGTCGACGCTGCCATCTGCGCATGAAGCGAAAAGGTCTGTGCGTGCGGCAGAGCGTAAAGCGGCATCGGACCAGCAACAACTAACAAGGCAGCAAAAGCTGTTGTGCGCACGGAGCGCACCAAGCCTGCCCTCATAGCTGTTCCGCCGCAGCGGCGGACTGGCGCTCAAGCACATCCGCAAAGACAGAACTGTCACCAAGGGTTGCCAGTAATGAGACGCTGTTGGCCGTTCCACCGATCAGGAACTGCGCCCCATCCACCTGCAGGATTGACACGAACCGCTTCTCGCCCAGAGAAACCGTTTCCGAAACCTTCAACCGTTTTGACAGGCGCTGCTTCGCATACTTCTGGTTTGCCCAACGGAACGTACCCTGTAAACGTGCCGCCAACCCTGCCATGAACGGCGGCAGTACCAGTTTGGGTATCAGCCTTTCGCTGGGTGCATGCTGTGCCTCAAGTTCAAAGTTCATACGAGGTCCGTAATTCTGGCGGCAAGCCGGTCGCCAACTACTTCAAATTCAGTCCATGCCCGCAGGATCCCGTTCACCTGCAGTGGTAGATCCGCGCTCTGGTGATGCGCCGTCTCGACGAGCATTCCAGGCGTCAGGTTGAGCAACGAGCGCACCGTAAACCCCACTAACGGAATCTCCAGAGCAAGCGTGCAGGGCAGCCACGGCAGGACATCGACCGGCTGCCGGCTCCTGGGCACCTGCACCGTCAGAGGTGTCAATTGCAAACTGGAATTCAGTACCGCACTACCCATTTGTTTCCTCGCACCTAGGCCCAACGCAATGCGTATCTGGCTGGAAAGTACCGTTCAGATCGATTGCGTTTGAATACCCTGCAAGATGCAAGTGGGTGGCCACAGGCCAAAAAGGCCGGAGGACTTAGGTGGTATACGCACGCCGGGAGCAACAGCTCTCGAACACAGCGAATCTACCGGAGGAATGCAATTTGAAGAGGTAAGAGAGTGAACCAGGCTCATCTGGCAATCACCCGTAAGATGAAGAGCCTGTCGGTTCTCAGGTTTCCCTGAAATCCGGCAGGCTCTCATGTGCTTCTCATTCTCTTAGAAGTGCTCCCTCTAAGTGCTTATTACGAGACCATCTGGATGATTGCCTGTGAGAGATGGTCCATCGTCGTTACCGTCTTGGCATTCGCCTGGTAAGCCTGCTGGGCCACGATCATGTTCGCGAACTCGCTCGCCACGTCCACGTTGGAGCCCTCGACTGAACCGCCGCTGATTGTGCCCGCCCCTCCCGTACCCGCAACGTTCACCTGTGCCGCTCCGGAACCGGCTGTCTCCTGGAACATGTTGTCGCTGGCCTGCTGCAATCCTTGTTGATTGGTAAAGGTAGCAACCGCAACCTGGCCGAGCGCCTGCGTCTGTCCATTGCTGAACGAGGCTTCAATCGTTCCATTCGTCTGCACAGCGTACTTGACCAGTGTGCCGCTGGCGCTGCCATCCGCCGTGTTGCTGCTGGTACTCCCATACTGCGTTGTAGTGCCGCTCGTGCTGACTATGGCTGTTTGTGTAATAGAGGGCGAGCCGGTAGAACCATTCAAGTCCCAGTTAAGGGTGATCGGCGCCGCACCACCTGTGATTGGAATCGTGACCGGGATATTACCCGGCGGTGTCGTCGTGACGCCCCCTGCAGTACTGGAAGTCAGTTGGCCGGACGAATTGAAGCTCAGGCTGCCAGAAGCCACCTGCGTGGTAGTCAGTCCTGTGTCAGCCGTCGGTACGTTTACGCTGTACGACCAGGTGTTCGCTCCCGTCTTGGTAAAGTCGACGGTCACATTGTGCGAGTTTCCCAGTGAGTCATACACCTGCACCGGCGTCGCATTATAGGCGCCATTCACAGGCGCGTTCGAATCCAGGTTTGAAGTAATGTTGAAATTGCTCGTCGCGGTTGCCGGAATTGCTGCACCGCTACCCACATTCAAGGCTTGCAGCGGCGACGTGGTGGAAACGACGCCATTCACCGCAGGGTAACCCATCACCAGGGCACCGCTTGGCGTTACAAGTTGGCCGGTGGAGTTAGTCGTAAAATCGCCGGCGCGGGAATAAGCAGTGCTACCGTTCGACTGCTGCACAATAAAGAAGCCATTTCCAGAAAGCGCCATGTTTGAAGGGACGCCCGTCGCGGTGGGTGAGCCAGCAGTAAAGTTGGACGAAGTCTGTGATAGCTCGACGCCCAGCCCGGTTTGGATCGGATCATTCGCCCCGTTTGTGGCGCTGCTCTGCGCGAAAATATCATTGAACGAAACCGATTGGTCTTTGTAGCCAACGGTATCAAGGTTTGCCAGGTTATTTGAGACCGTGCTCAAAGCATCCTGGCTGGCGATTAGTCCTGACAGCGGAATTCCAAAAGAACCCATTACTTTCCTCCGTAGATACTGCTAAGACTGGCTAGATTTAAAGGCTGGCTCGGATCGCTGGCATTGGCCGCGGCTGTATTCAATGCGTTGGTCAGCTGAGCGTGTGCTGCAGAGGCTGCGACGCTGGAAGCACTATTACTGGTCGCGGTCGATCCACTGGTGGAAGTACCCGAAGTCGAGGTTGAGCCACCCAGAGCTCCGTTGATGCTGACAAGTTGATCAAGCTGATTGAGCGAGATCATCTGCCCCACCATTGCCGTCGAATCTACTGGCGCCGTCGGATCCTGGTTCTGTAATTCCTGTACCAGCAGGTTCATGAAAGTTGTGCCGATCGAACTGGTGCCGCTGGATGAAGTACTGGTTCCGCTTGTAGAACCGGTCGTCGAACCTGTGCTCGTTGTGTCCTGGGCTTTGGCTTTTTTCGAGTAAGCTGAAGGGCTTACCGAAGCAAACATATCGCCGGCTAAGGCTGTTGAAATACCTGCTAATGACATTTGTTCTCCTGAGAAATACGTTAGATTCTGATATCGAGTCGTGAACTTTGATTGAGAGGAACAGCAGCTATGGGCAAAACTGACTTAGCAGTTCCAGCACCGATGGCTGCATCGCCCGGTGATGCTCTGCTCTGCCCCTTCGTTTCACCGCCACCCTGGCGGCCTGTATCGCCGGTTGACGTCGAACCGTTGTCCCGTACTTCCACCCGCGTCTGCAGACCATAGGCGTTACCCAGTTTTGCTTCGATGGCCGGTATATGCGCAGCCATGACCCTGCCAAGCTCGGGGTGATCAAAAGAAATTTGCGCAGCCAGTGTCTGACGCGTCAATGAAGTATTTACCGAGATTGCGCCAAACTCCTGGGAGTGCATGCCGATCTTCATCTCTGATCCATGCATGGAACGCACTAATTGCGCGGAACTAAGTGCCGGGCTCGATGCAGACGCGGACACTGCATTAGCCTCCGATGAGACTTTTTTTGCGCCGCCGACTTCTGAGCCGGTCGACTGAATCAGCGGCACATTGGTCGTCGTTGCCGTACCACCGGTCTGCACCGCTTCCTGCCCCGTCACACTGGGTCCGGCAAGCGGCATCAGGCCGGCTACCTGGTTTGTCGATGTCGCCACCGCCGGCGTCACAGAAGACTTAACGGCAGTCTGAAAATCTTCAGCCTGTGACAGAATCGGCTTTCCCGTTGCATCAACTTTATGTTTATCCGCTGGCTCATTGATGAGCAGCGGATGAGTACTCGCCGCGCTCTTCGGCTTCAGTGCAGCATCCTTGCTCTGGCCTGCATTCGACACTTTAGTCGGAGGAATGCTCGCAGCCTTTTCAGTACCCGAAGGCGTCGGAAGCGGGGTCGCCACCAGGGGTGCAGATGTCGATTGCATCGTCGCGTTGACTGCCGTGGCATCGGCTGTCGATGCCGCGGCCAACGGCATATCGACTACCCCGGCTGCTTTCACCGGCGCTGTCTCATGGTCGCCCGCTTTTGTTATTGCCGGAATTTGCTTATCAGCTTGGCCTGGGTCCTGGATTGTGGACTCCTTTGAGACTGCCTTCGCAATGGAGGATTTACTTGCGACAGGCTCACTTGCCACAGCATTGTCCTGTTCTCCCGTCTTCGCCGAAACTGCCGGGCTAGTCGCTCCGCTCTTGCTCTCGGCTGTTTCATTGAGAGTGACACCGTTCCAATCGGCAGAAGCATGATCCACATATAGATTGTGCGAAACAACTTTATCTGTCCCGACAGCAGCTCCCTTACTGTCCCCGTCCGAAAGCTTGGAAGATAAAGGAGCGTCAGTCTGCTGTGGAATGTTGACAGGGAGAATCACTTGCGGGATCACGGCGGCCACAACAGGATCTGGAGTGAACTGTAATGGCGCTGCCGACGCAACGTTATGGTCGCTCTTCTTTTCGTCAGCCTGCCCCGTTACACTTCGGCTGGCGTTCTTACTTCCAGCATGCGTGGATGCCTCGTCGCTGGCCTTTGTAGCAGCCACAATTGCGTCCTTGAAGCCAGCCGGCTCGGGCGGCTGCTGCGCGGAAGCCAGATTCGTCTTGGCAGGAGCAGACCCATTCAAGGCAGTGCTCAATAATTGTAGTGTGATGTGCACAGCTTCCTCTTTGCAATTACACGGCCAAAGCAAATCAATGAGTAATGACTACAGCATTAACTTCAATTACCTATGTTCACCGCACTAAGTGCCTGACTGGTTTCGCCATTGAACGGACACTTATCAGGCAATGGAGAAGAACTTGCCGACTACGGTCAGGCAACAATTGCCTAGCGTTTCCGGCGCGCGTTAAAGTTATCGTCCATTGCCTTCTGCTCCTGCAGTGCGAGCGTGGCTTGATATTTGGTTCGGTGTTCAGTGCGCAGGTCGGCAAGTAGCTCCCGATCGCAATGCGCCGCAGTGTAAATCTGCATCTGCTTGTCCCGCAGGCCTTCGAACTGCTTTAACTTCTCCTCCGCCTGTTTTGCCGCTAAGTCAAGCGCGGCAGTTTGGCCATATGAGGATTGCAGCATGGCCGCCGACGTGCGCCCTTCCAGTTCTGATTGCCGCAGTTGGATCAACTGCCCCCGTCGTTCAGCGATCTCGACCAGGTTCTGTCTAACTTGCGCAATCTGTTCGAGAATCTTCCCTAGGAGCCGCTCTTCTTTTTCTTCCGCAATCTCACGGAGCCGCAGCACCGTGGCGAGTTTGAACTTATAAGCCATCAGGATGGGACCTGGTTAAGTTGCTGCATCACTGCACTGAAGTTCGGAATGTCGTCTGTGCTCTGCTGAAGAAATTGGTTAAGTTTCGGCAGAATCTCTATCGCGCGATCCAGGGTCGGGTCCGTACCCTTCTGATACGCGCCAATGCGGATCAAATCTTCAGAACGCGCATAGGCAGCAAGAAGTATGCGTAGTTCCCGGCTCTTCTTCATGTGCTCCGGCGAAGTGATCGAAGACATCAAACGACTCAGACTGTCGAGTATCGAAACAGGAGGGTAATGGTTGCGCAGAGCGAGGCTGCGATCGAGAATGACGTGCCCATCCAGCAAGGACCGTACCGTATCGACAACCGGGTCCTGCTGATCATCTCCTTCCATTAGCACTGTATAGAACGCCGTGATACTACCGTGCTTGAAGTTCCCTGCACGCTCAACCAGCTTGGCTAGCATATTCACAACCGAGGGCGTGTAGCCTTTGCTGGTGGGTGGCTCACCCGCTGCCAATCCAATTTCACGCTGCGCCATTGCATAGCGTGTCAGGGAATCCACCACCAGCAATACATTCTTGCCAGTCGAGGCAAAGTATTCTGCAATCGAAGTGGCACTTGACGCCGCCCGCATCCTCAACAGGGGCGATTGGTCTGAAGTCGACACCACCACTACCGACCGCCTCCGACCTTCTTCTCCAATCACCTCAAGAAATTCCTGGACCTCGCGGCCGCGCTCACCAACCAGCGCCATCACTACAAGGTCAGCGCCCGTCCCGCGGGCCATCATGCCGAGTAGC
Source organism: uncultured Acetobacteraceae bacterium (assembly GCA_964658035.1). Lineage (GTDB taxonomy): Bacteria > Acidobacteriota > Terriglobia > Terriglobales > Acidobacteriaceae. Next base: position 3,095 of record CAZZXL010000027.1, on the reverse strand, counting down.
GTGCTTTTACCAACGCCGCTCCCGCCAAAAATGCCGATGCGCTGGCCACGGCCGCAAGTCACAAAAGCATCCAGAGCACGCACGCCGCATCCGATCGGCTCACGAATCGGTTCCCTGTCGAGCGGCAATGGCGCGGATCCATCTACCGGTACGGCCCGCCGCGCCGGATACTCACCCAGCGAGTCAAGGGGTGCACCGGTGCCATCGATCACTCGGCCCAGCATTTCTGGTCCCACACGAATGGCTGGGCGCGAACCCGTCGCGACGATTTGATCCCCGTAGCGGATGCCTTGCGGCGATTGCAAGGTCATGCTGAGCAAGGTCGAACCACGAAATCCAATGACTTCACCAGCATATTTCTGCCCACTGGCCATCACAATTTCGCAGCTGTCCCCCACAGAGCAAAAAGGCCCCTCTGATTCAACAAGGTTGCCGATTACCTGCAGGATACGCCCGCTCCAACGCACACTGCCGGTACGCGCGAGTTGATTGAAGTAAGGAGCTAGCGGTGTCGGCATCAGGCTTGAGGCTTCTGCGCGAGCACATCAAAGAAGCCGCGCTCTACTTCTTTCAACTGGCTTTCCAGGCTGAAGTTGGCTGTGCCCAGTTCCGACTCCAGGATGCAATCGTCCGGCTCCAAAGTGGAATCGTCAACTACCGTGACGCTTACGTTAAGCTTTAACGCCGCCAGGTGCTCGCGCCAGCGGCCTGCGTTCTCCGGACGAACACGTACCGAGACCGCAGATCCCTCCTTCATCTGTTTCAACGCCATCTGTACCAGCGCCGCAACCAGCTGCGGGTCTACCTGGGATTCGCGATGAAGAATCTTGGCCGCTATTGAAAGGGCCAGCGTCACCACTTCCAATTCCACGCGCGCATAATACTTCTTGCTGTTATCTTCGAACGTCCGGATGGCGGCAGCCACATTATCAGCTTCTCGGTCTGCGCGCTCTTCGAAATGCTTGCGCAGCCTGGCTTCGGCTTCGGCTGCTCCTGCTGCCCGCGCCTGTGCGATCCGTGCGTCCAGAGCCTCTTCCGTCAGGCTGACCAGTGGCGGCCCGTCCGGCAAAGTAGAGATATCCGGCAAAGGTGGTGGCGTTTGCGGATACTTGAAAGTGGAAACGGAAACCTGGCGACGCAACCCAGGAAAAATCGGCACACTAGAGGACATAGTCATCCGCTCCTTCATTCTTCAGCACAATTTTTCCATCGGCTTCCAGCTTCCTTGCTGCGGCAACCACCTCAAGCTGCGCCTTGGCTACATCCTTGCTGCGCACCGGCCCAAGAGATTCCGTCTCCTCCTGCATCATTTCAATTGCCCGCGATGACAGGGTCTTGTAGAAATGGCTGCGCAATGCCTCAGAAGCTCCTTTTAAGGCTAGTGTCAAAACTTTCTTGTCCACTGCGCCGGTTACTTCTCGTATCTGGACTTCAGGCACGCTCAGGAAATCGTCGAAGGTAAACATCAGGTCGCGGATACTGACGGCAAGCTTTGCTTCGTCTTGTTCGATCCGCTCAAGGATCTCGCCGGAGGTTGTTGCATCCAGGTTATTCATCAGGTCCGCCACACTCTGAAATCCGGAATATGTTTTCTTCTTCTGCTCGCCCACCGAACGCAATCTTCGATTGAGTACCAGGGCCACTTTCTCTGCCATTTGCGGTGAAAATTGTCTCAGGTTCGCCAGGCGCTTCACTGATTCCGCCTGCACGTTCTGAGGCAGACACATCAACAGCGCCGAAGCTTGCTTCGCATTCAAATGACCCAGAATTAATGCGATCGTCTGCGGATGCTCACCTTCGAGGAAACGCGCTAGTTGCTTCGGATCAATGCGTTGCAGGGATTCAATGCGCGTGGAGCTGGCTTCAGAGGAGCGCGTCAGTTGGTTGACCATCTCCTGGGCGCCATTTTCCCCCAGTGCCTTGACCAGCAAACGTGTCGCAAACTCATGACCGCCGCGGGTGATATGTTCCTGCGCATGCGTAATCTGCTCGTACTGCTGCAACACCCCGAAGGATACATCCTGCGGCACCGTGCCAAGGCGTGCAATCTCCTGCGACAAACGCTGCAGGTCTTCTTCTACAAGGTGTCTAAAAATTGATTCGGCGGCTTCCTCGCCCAGCGTTGCAATCAGGATGGCGGCTTTCCGTACACCGCTCAGGGACTGGAGATCTACTGCGGAAGTGCTCACTCTGTCTCCTCACGCAACCACGCCTGGACTGCCAGCGCACTGCTCGTCGGTTCGCTCTTCACCTTCTTCAATACCTGCTCTTTCAACGCCGCAATCTGGGGTGGTTCTTCTTGTGGCGCAGGCAGCGGCTGATGATGCGCGTCAGGCAATTCCATCGTTTCGGAGCCTTCAGCAATCTCTGCCAGGGTCATTTCAGCAAATGCCTTCTTCTGCATCGGTCGGATCATCAGAACGTAGGCCATCATGAAAAGGGCCAGCAGCATCGCGTAGCGAATCTCGGTTGAGAAATCATTCATGCCTTTGCGCACGCGATCAAAGGCAGTTGCAGCCGGAAGATCGATAGCTTCATTATGGTCAAATGCCATCTCCTGCACTGTCACCAGGTCGCCGCGCGCTGCATCAAGACCAATCGACGCCTGTGCGACTTGTTCAATCTGCTTCAACTCTTCAGGAGTACGCTTGACGTATGTAACCGCCCACTTACCTTTCGCATCCTGCTTGCGCTGCGTCAGGTCATCAACTACCAGCGCCGCCGTGATGCGGCGGATGCGCCCGGCTGGCTCGAGGGAATGGCGCGTGATCTTGTTTACTCCGTACGTCGCGCTTTCCGTCTTCGATGTTTCACCCGAATCGACACCAGTCGGCGAAGGAACATTTGGCTTGTTCTGAGGAATATTACTTGCCGTGCCCGGCACTCCGCCGACACCCGAACCAGGTGCACTCGAATCTTCTGAACGCTGCATGTTCAGCGGCACACTTACTGCCGGATCGTACTTTTCCTCATTCTGTTCGCTAGTTCCGGGATCGTATTCCACGTTCACGCTCGCCCGCAGGTGTTCCGCGCCGACTACCGGCGACAGGGTCGCGATTAACCTCTGTTTCATTTGCTGTTCCATGCCTTCGCCA
>CAZZXL010000026.1:32768-37949 GCA_964658035.1 uncultured Acetobacteraceae bacterium | reverse complement strand
GCCGACTAGTAACTGGAACCAGTTCGCCGGTCATCAGACGGGGGGGGGGCGAGGTCGCGTAGAAATCAGTGGATGGGCGTCGCGGTTAGTTCCAGTTCGGTCTTGCCCCTTTCGCTCGGACTATCGGAGGAAAAAAATGATGGTGGGCTTGCCGATCTGCACCGTTACTTCCGAGTTCCAGGTGCATTGACGGATGACGGGATGGTTAGACATTATGTTGTCTGTATTGACCTTGGCCGCACTGCTGATTTTCGCTCTTATAAACGCCTGAATCGCGCTCATCGCGCATGCACCGCCAGGCTCCGCCCCGGTGCAGCTTTAGAAACGTTTCCTGCGCTACCTCTTCTGCGTCGCGGGCATTGCGAAGCATGGCGTTGGCAACACGGAACACGAACCGGGTCTGGCGATGGACCAGGGCTTCAAACGCCAGCCTCTCTTCGCGCTCTGTTGCTTGCAGGCGCGCTCGATCTTCCGCGAGGGACATGGTCATGGCCTGGGTCACTGTGCGCCTGCTCGATTCATCAGCTAAGACGGAGTGTAACTGCCAGGTGTTCGGCCTTATCAAAATGGGAATGGAAGCGCAGGCCCTCCACTTTGCCCAGGAGGCCGAACTTCAACGGGAAGTGATCCCATCCGGGGCGAAAGCGGATGGTTCGGCAGTTACTGCAGGTAGCTGCCGGCGGCCTGGCGCAGCCTGTACGGAATGCGTCGGCCGCGTCGGCGAAAGGCATTCGCAAGGGTTGAGCATGCCTTCTTGAACAGCGTCATGATGGCACGGCGGTCGTCGATGGAGATGACCTGCAAATCCACCGGCTCGCAGAAGCGGCCCAGCATGGGCGATGAGCCGTGAATGAAGTGGACCGAGGTAAATCCACGCTGAATGAAGTCTTCAATCAGGTAGCCGCGGAGAACCAGGGACAGGCTGAGTTTGCGCAGTTCCTTGCCCTCGCCGTTGAGTTGCGTAAGAATATGGAGCTCTCGGCCGGAAATGAAGCCAGTGACCAGGGAGATGAAGTTCCCCCCGCTATCGCGCAGCCCGGCAATGACCGGCGTACCGAATGCTGCGAAAAAGCGCCGGTCGCGATCGAGCCGGGCCTGGCTGATGGGGTAGTCTGCCACCTGGTTCAGCGACCGCAGGGCGCCAGTAAGTTCATCGGCGCCAAGTGCTCCTGAATAGGTAAAGCCGAGAGCTTCTACCTTGCGCCGATAGTACCGTAAATTCCTGCGGGTGTGGGAGCCCATGCGCGCCAGAAAGCCTTCGTAGGTTGGCTCGAGGCGAAGCCAGTCACCCTCAGGATGCACATCCAGTTTGCAGCGCAGCCGGGCACTCTTCTGAGGCAACCGCAATTCATCCGGGAGGAGCGGGAGGCGCGGAGTCCAGTTGAGCCGCATGCCATGCTGACCGTTTTCCAGCAGGAACGCGCAAGCGGCCGTCAGGATTATTTTCTCGCGCTCGACAGATGCCAGCACCAGCCCCCGTCCCATTTGGTCGCCGCCAAACAGAAAGCCGGTCGCTATACCCAAAAGGCAAAGCTCGGAGGCATAGAGAACGCCTACCAGCTCTCCGTACTGGTAGCAGGCAACAACACGGGGTCTTTCGTTGGACTCCAGGCTTGCCAGAAAATAAGCAGGAGTCAGAGACGCATCGACGTCGTGATGACTGTCCAGCATCAGGCGCGCCACCGATCCACGCAAGGCCATCACGCCAGCGGCGGTTCGCAGAAGTTCAAACTGCATCGAGCTGCGGTTTTGGCCTTCCCCGGATGAGACTTGCATGTCCGGTTCGATTCTAACGAAGTTTGCTTCTTCGACCTGCATGGTGTGCATGTGTGTGAATTCCCGGAGATACTATCGGCTTCAAGTGATACCCGTACACCCGTTTGTGTTCGAGTTTGTCAGAAAGCTGGGATGCAGGTCTTGTGCAACAGGCAGGGGGGCCTGCACTAAAATCAAAGACTATGGTTACCAGCAGCGGTATTCTTCCTGAAATTCTCGCGAAATATGAACCCGTCATTGGTCTTGAAGTCCACGTACAACTGCTTACGACGACGAAAGCGTTTTGTGGCTGTTCGACACACTTTGGTAACTCGCCGAATACGCAGGTTTGCCCGGTCTGTCTTGGCTTGCCCGGCGCCTTACCGGTCCTGAATCAGCGTGCGGTCGAATTTGCAGTGCTGGCGGCCACTGCCATCCATTGCGAGATTCGCGAGCATTCCGTGTTTGCACGGAAGAATTATTTCTATCCCGATTCACCAAAGGGTTACCAGATCTCACAGTTCGACAAGCCGATCGCTGAAGACGGATTTATTGAAGTACCCTCGAACGGCGTTACCAAACGCATTGGAATCACGCGTCTCCATCTTGAAGAAGATGCCGGGAAGAGTGTCCATGACGGTTTCAGCGACTCGGCCACCCGCACCTATGTTGACTTGAACCGGTGCGGCACGCCATTGGTGGAAATTGTTAGTGAGCCGGATATCCGCTCGTCCGACGAAGCCTTTGAATACCTGACGCGACTGAAGGAAATCCTGCTCTACACCGGCGTGAGTGACTGCAACATGGAGGAGGGTTCGCTGCGTTGCGATGCCAACGTCAGCGTGCGTCCGCGCGGCCAGGAAAGATTTGGGACCAAGGCCGAAGTAAAGAATGTGAACAGCTTCCGTTATATTCGCTCCGCCATCGAGTATGAGATCGAGCGGCAGGTGGAAGTGCTTGAGAGCGGCGGCCGCGTCATCCAGGAAAGCAGGCTGTGGAATGCCGGAGAAGGTCGCACCTACTCCATGCGTTCCAAGGAGCAGGCGCATGACTATCGGTATTTTCCTGAACCTGATCTTCCTCCACTTATTGTTTCTTCTGCCTGGAAAGCAGAGATAGTCGCTAACCTGCCGGAGTTACCCGAAGCAAGGCGGGCCCGAATGGTGGCGGAGTACGACATCACCGAACAGGATGCGCACACACTGACGGCGACACGTGATTTTGCCGACCGCTTTGAAGCAGCGGCAAAACGCGCGAAAAGTCCAAAGCGTGTGGCCAACCTGGTGCAGAGCGAGCTCATGGGCCGGCTGAAAGCGTTGGGGCTGGAGCTGGATGCATCGCCGGTAACGATGGACGGTATAGTGCTGGCTGCTGACCTTGCAGAAAAGGGCGAAATCTCAAGCAAGCAGCTAAAGCAGCTTTTTGATTCGGCTTTTGAAAAGAATGAAGATTTCGGCACGGTATACGAGCGGGAGAAACCACAACAGATCAGCGATCCCGCAGCCATCGAAAAACTGATTGACGAAGCGATCGCTTCCAATCCGAAGCAGGTAGAGCAATATAGAGGCGGAAAGAAAACAGTCTCTGCTTTTTTTGTCGGGCAGGTCATGCGGGCTTCAAAAGGCCAGGCAAATCCTGCATTGCTGAATGAACTGGTGACCAGGAAGCTTGATGCTTAGAACATCGTGCGCATTGGTCTAGATCGAAGCGGGTCTCCGCTGGCCCCTTCAGCAGGAACGGACCCATGCAAGAGTCTCTGACGGACCGTCGACCGGCGCGGAACTTTGCGGTCGATGGTCAAATTTGATCTTTACACTCACCGACCCGGCCTTTACATTTCAGACCTGGATAGAGGTTCACTCCCACCGGATTGAGCCGTCAGTAATCAGGCTATGAAAGGTCTCCATGATGCGTCTTCGTTTGAACTTCTCGATTCTCACTGCGCTAGCTCTCGTTCTGTTTGCAGGCCATGTCGCCAGGGCCGCTCAACACTATGACGCAATTTATGTCTTCGGTGACAGCTACTGTGATGTTGGCAATCTTTACCTCGCAGACGGCGGGGTAAGTCCGGCTACACCGCCCTACTACAAAGGCCGATTTTCGAATGGGCCTATCTGGGTAGACCACCTTGCCGGCACCTTCAAGATGACGGTAAAGCCTTCGCTTGCCGGCGGTACTGATTTTGCCTTCGGCGGCGCGGAACTGCTGCAGAATGTACCGATCGGCACCTCGTTTATTCCCAGCGTGATCACGCAGGTAGACCTCTATCTGGCGGCAACCGGCGGCAAGGCTGATCCCAATGCGCTGTATGTACTCGAAGGCGGCGGAAATGACATTCTGGACGCCACTTCCGGCTCGCCGGTCGTGCTTGGATCGGAGATCGGCAATGGGCTGGCTTCGCTGGAGATGCTGCTGCGTCACGCAGGGGCAAAGCACTTCCTGCTTTCCAACCTGTTGAACGTAGGGATTCTGCCCGCAGGCCGCGCGAACGCAGCCTTTGATAAAGTCGCTGTCGATACCGCGAACAGTGTGCTGGCGAAGCAACTGGCGATTGAAGGAGCAATTGCCGGCAATGTCATTTACAGTCCGGACATTAATTCACTGGCAACGGCCATCGGGACCGATCCAAGCCACTACGGCTTCAGCGATGATCCGAATCCGTGCCTGAGCGCGAATGGCTCTGTCTGCGCTGATCCGGCTCATACGCTGTTCTGGGATACTGTCCATCCAACCAGCTTCGGCCATGCGTTTATCGCTGTTGCGGTCGAACAACACGTCCATCCGTAGCAAGCACAAACCGAAGGCCCGCGTCTCATGACCGCGGGCCTTACCAACTTCTTACCCGTTTCAAGAGCTTCAGAGCGTCGCCTAATCATGCCAGTTCAGCTTGGGATACCAGGTAAGCTGCACGCTGCCGGTGAACTGGTTCTGCGGGCCGGGCTTGAGGAGTGGAATGGTCCAGCGCTCGTATTGCGCGAAAGCATTCAGTTCAAGGTCTTTCTTGATGCGGACAATGGCCTGGCCGTTGAAGTCGTTCTGAGTGGTGCCGCCCGGGACGAAGTCTGCCGTCGCCTTGGCGTTTCTGTATCCCAGGATAAGGCGTGACTCGGGATTGAGCCAGTACGTCAGCCACGCCTGGCCACCCTTGCTCTCACGTCCAATCCAACTGCCGAACAGGTACCCCTTGTTGGTGTACACCTGTTTATATTCCGCCTCCCAATAGATGTACTGGCCAAGCTTGTAGCGGCCGGGAATGCTGGGCGCGCTGTCGAGTCCTTCAGCGCGCAGATCAAGCTTAGGCAGCCCCGGAAAGTGGGAGAGGTAGAGGCCCGGATTGATGGCGGCGTGACGTGGCGCATCGACCGGCGAAACGTCATCGTGAATGATCGAGTCAGAATACAGCGTCAGCCAGTTGCGCACGAAGGG
>CAZZXL010000026.1:0-32758 GCA_964658035.1 uncultured Acetobacteraceae bacterium | reverse complement strand
CAGACGGTAGCTGAAGTCGAAGCTGGAATGGCGCGCACCGGGATCGTCGCGTGAAGCCTTGTTTGCCGGCGTCACATTCTGGAAGCTGCTGAAGCTGCGCCAGAACGAGCCGAAGGTCAGCGGCACATGACCCTGCCCCGCAAAGACAACTACGCGTGAGAAACCGAATTCCAGATTCTGCGTTGGTTTGAAGTTGACTTTCTGGGCCTGCACCCAGGGATTGTGCGGGTACTGCTGTTTCAATTCACCGAAGATGCCCTCATAGCGTACCGGGCCAATCAGTTTCGACAGGATAGGAATAACGAGCGGCTCGGTGCGGTTGATGCGCAGGGCATAAATCGGTTCAGCATTATTGCTCAGGGCCATGGCACTGCCTTGATCAGGGCCCCACCAGTCTTCAGTCTTGCCAACGGAGATTTCATGGTGTGCGATGTTGAAAGACAGGTTGGCATCAATCAGGCGGAAGGCATTTACCGACGGCACTGCGGCGGGTGCAGCCAGCGGGATGCCATCAGCGAGCGAAAAGAACTGCTGAACTGCTTCTGAATTGGCTGGCGCACCTGGCGCATGTTGCAGTTCACCGCGCACATCCAGCGAGAAACGAACATACTGGGCGCGGCCTTGGAAGCCGTCATACGTGTTGTAGCCGCCTTCATAAGGGCGACCATTGTCGTTCACCAGCGTCTGCCCAAAATGATAGGAACTATTGACCGGATCCCCGCTCAGATACTGCTGTCGCGTGTACACACGATCAGCTTCCGCATGCAGATTTGCTTCTCCCGGAACATAGGTCGTGATGTCGCCTTGAAACTCCGCGGAGAGTGCGTTTAACAGGTCACGCGCTTCACGGTTGCCGGGCGAATCCGGCGCAGTGTCGACCTGCGTCTGCGTTTCCTGCAGGATGTGCAAACAGGTGAGGCGCGTCCATGGACGCAGGCCAAGGAAGGCGCTGTCCGCGTAGCCAAGACCCTGCAGCCGCACAAAGGCCGGATAGATCCAGCTATCGAGCGGCACATAGACCGAACCGACCATGCCACTGTCACTGGGTGGAAGAATGATAGCCGGTTGCTGCGCCACGGATGCCAGCGAGAACGAGGCTGCTGCCGCAAAAAGTGTAAAGGTTTTAAGACGACGTGACTGCTTCAACAAACATCTCCACGGACGAGAACACCGTCACGTCTATCTTAACGTCCGCAGATGAAAACACACTTTTACGCGGCCGTCATGCGCGGAAGACGACGCGGCCTTCGCTCACCGTCGCGCGTACCTGGCCAAGCATCTTCCATCCGGTAAAAGGCGAGTTCTTTGATTTGGAACGCGAAGCCTTCGCGTCATAAACCCATTCTTTATTGGGGTCGAAAATGACGGCATCTGCGAAGTTTCCAACCGCCAGGCTGCCGCGCCCTTTCAAGCTGAGCAGGTGCGCAGGATGCGTACTAAGCAGGGCAATCACCCGCCCCAGCGAAAGACGATGCTTGCGGTAGAGAAATGCCACGGACAGGCCAAGGGCAGTCTCGAGTCCGGTAATGCCATTCGGGGCGCGTTCGAACTCCTGTTCCTTTTCATGTGCTGCATGGGGTGCATGATCAGTTGCAATGCAATCGATGGTGCCATCGAGCAGCCCGGCGATCATCGCCTCGCGGTCCTTTTCGCTGCGCAGCGGGGGATTCATCTTGGCATTCGTGTTGTATTCACCGACCGCGTCTTCATTCAAGGCGAAATGGTGCGGCGTTACTTCGCAGGTCACATGCAGTCCGTTGCGGCGGGCCTTGCGCACATGGTCAAGTGCGGCTGCAGTTGATAGATGCGCGACATGCAGATGAGCCCGGCTGTCTTTCAGTGCCGCCAGCAGCTTGATGTCTCGCTCGACAAGGCCTGCTTCTGCTTCAATCGGCATCCCGCGCAGGCCAAGCCTAAAGGCGAGCGCTCCTGCATTCATCGAGCAACCGCCGGTGAGCCGCGTGTCTTCGGCATGCTGGATGACGGGAAGGCCGCAGCGGGCGGCGGTCAGCAGGGCATGCCGCATGATTGCTTCGTTCAGGATAGGCTTGCCGTCATCTGTAACAGCAACTGCGCCTGCAGCTTTGAGCACGGCAAATTCTGTTAAGGTTTCGCCCATGCTGCCGCGCGTTGCCGCCGCAATGGGGTAGATGCGGATTGCGGCGCCGCGTTCCGGTGCCAGCATCCAGCGCATGGTCTCGACCGAGTCGTTCACCGGAATGGTGTTCGGCATGGCCGCGACACTGGTAAAACCACCCGCCGCCGCCGCTGCCGTTCCGCTGGCAATGGTTTCTTTGTAGCCCTGGCCTGGCTCGCGCAGATGAACGTGTATGTCAATCAGCCCGGGCGCGACGATCAAGCCGGTCGCGTCCAGTTCTTCCGCGCCTTCGTTTTTTGCAGCAGTTTTCAGTTTGCCCGGCGGCTCGATGGCCAGTACGCGTCCATCCTTGAACAACAGGTCGCGTTCTGCTTCAATGCCTTGCGCCGGATCGATCACTTTGCCATTGCGAACCAGCAGCGCCGTCATGGGTGACCTTTCTTTGCGGCTGTACCGTCGCCAAGGGCGCGGGCAATCAGCGCCATGCGGATGGCAACGCCATGGCGTACCTGTTCGGCGATGGCAGACTGCGGGCCGTCGGCCACATCACTGGTAATTTCGAGGCCACGGATCATGGGGCCGGGATGCATGACCAGGGCCTGGGGCGCGTGTTTCTGCAGTCGCTCCCCATGCAACTGGTAGCGGCGCGTGTAGTCGTCGAGGTCAAGATGTAGTCCGGCTAATCGTTCCTTCTGAATGCGCAGCATCATCACCACGTTGGTCACCGCCAGTGCATGATCAAGATCGCGGTCGATGGTGACCCTGGGGCCAATCTGCGCTGCCTGTTCGGGCAACAATTGTGAAGGTCCACAGAAGATAACCTGTGCGCCCAGCTTCGGCAGCAGCAGCGCATTCGACCGGGCCACACGGCTGTGCAGAATATCACCCACAATGGTGACGGTCACGCCTTCGAGCGTGTTGGCTTCGACTGCATCTGCCTGCTTTGCACCAAGCCGTTTCGTCAGCATGGTGCGCAGGTCGAGCAGCGCCTGCGAAGGATGCTCATGCATGCCATCACCCGCATTAAGCACGGGAATCTGCGTTTCACGAGCTAGCAGATATGGCGCCCCGGAACTGGCATGGCGCAGGATGATGCATTCCGCACCGAGCGCCTTGAGCGTGATGCCCGTATCCTTCAGGCTTTCGCCTTTTTCAATGCTTGAGGAAAGAGAACTGATGAGTGCGGTGTCTGCGCCAAGGCTCTTCGCCGCGAGTTCGAAAGAGGTCCGCGTACGGGTACTTGATTCATAGAACAACAGGGCAACACGGCGTTTGAATAGTCGCAGGGCCCTCTGGACCGGGTCCTGGTTTTCGAGTTCTGTGGCCAAAGCAAGTATGCCGCTCACGTCTGCCAGGGACATCTCGGAGATGGAAAGAAGCGAACGTGCAGGCATTGGCCTGTCTTGTAGTGAGCTTGCGTCTCCGCCGGCGCCATTGGCCGATGAGCCGTTCGCCGCGATGTTGCCGGCAGAGAACAATGCACCCTCAGGCGCAGGTGCGGGGACGTCGGCCGCGGAGGGTCGCTTGGATTTAGCTGGCATGAGCGTTACATTTCTGCGCAATCCTTCGCTGACTTTGAAAGATCGAGCTGGGCAGAGGTTGTTAGAAGTCAGTGCGCTCGACGAGCAGCACCTGCTCCTCGGTGTCTATTTCTTTCAACTTTACTTCGACAATTTCACGGGAAGTTGTCGGAACATTCCGGCCGACGAATGTTGCTTCGATCGGCAGCTCGCGGTGGCCTCTGTCAATAAGCACTAGCAGTTGGACGCGCCGTGGGCGGCCAAAGTCGAACAGGGCATCCATGGCAGCGCGGATCGTGCGACCGGTGTATAGAACGTCATCGATCAGGATGACGTCGCGTCCGGTAACATCAAAGCCCAGGTCTCCGGCATTTACAGTTGGCCGCGGACCGTCAGTCGTTAGATCGTCGCGATAAAAGCTGATGTCAAGCGTACCGGTCGGGATTGGACGACGCTCGATGCCGCCGATGAGCGCACCCAGGCGCTGGGCTAATGGAACTCCTCGGCGCTTGATACCAACCAGTGCCAGGTTCTCACTGCCATTGTTCTTTTCAACAATCTCATGCGCCAGCCGGACAAGTGTTCGCTCGATCTCCGATGCGGACATCAGGCGAAGCTTTTCGCGCAGTTGGGGAACAGTATGAGGACTAGCTGACATAGGCTCTTGCGGGATGATACGGGTTTGCGCAGGGGAAGAGCAACCTGCAGCTTTTCTGCTCGCGGTAGAAGTCAGGCCACGCGCCGGAGAGCGAACATGCGTACGCCCACTACTCCGCCAACCGCCGAGAGCAGAATGGTCAGGATGGCACTGGCAACCATGGTCATGAAGGCGTAGGTGGCGCGTCCATCCGGGGTGAGCATGTAGACATACATGGAATGCATCTGGGCCTGCGCGGCGGGGTTGCCTTGAAAGATCGCAGCAGACTGGCCCATCGATAAATGAATGATCTGCTCGTAACCGTCGTCAAGTGCTTGGCCGATATGCATCGGAAAACGCTGAACCACCCCGGTAATGGCGGTGACGGCAAGAGAAACATACGCGATGATGAGGCCAGCCAGCCCTCCGATCCGAAGCCCGGCTTTCGCGCTGAGTGTGGCCGTCGGTCGCTTGCGGCGATAGAGCAGGATAATGGCGGTTGCGCCGCCCAGAACCCAGATCAGGGAACCAGCGGAAACAAATGGAAGCGAACAAAGCACGCCTGCCGGGACAGCAATTTTGGCGCACGCATCCAGAGCGACCTTCCAGTTGATCTGGCCGGGCCGACCTTCCGCGACGGAACCTTCCGCGTTTTCCCCGAAAGGAAGCTGATCACTTGCATCGAAATGCAACTGAGGTGCTCCACACATGGGGCAGAAAGCGTCCTCGCGGGAAACGGCGGTACTGCAGCGATGACAAAGTTGTTCCATAGTTCCCTGTCAACGCAGGGCCTCTTAAAGCTATAGCAAGCGCAGGAGGGAAGCAATCCGCTCGCTTGCTGTAGCACAGACGCTCAGTTGGTCTGTTCATCCTTATTAGTATTAGGCAGGTCGAGGGCGATCAATGAAAAGCGCGTTTCTCCCTCTTTTTGTTTGAAGCCGACCAGGTGCTGATGGTGACGCGAGCCGGTCTTCAGTTCCAGGTGCAGGTCATTGATGTTCGCGCCCGACTTGTTCCACTTGGTCGAGCCGCCGGTGTCATGGTCAGTACAGGTAAGTCCTTCTGAAGTCCTTGTCAGCTTACCGACTGCGTCGTTGCCATCACATTCGAGCACGTCCCCGTACTTCGACAGAGCCTGTCGATAGAACGCGATCACCTTATCCTGGGCGTCAGTCGTGCCGTAGCTGGCCACCTGGACATGTAGTTGCCATGGGCCAAATCCCATGTGCAGATCGACCGAACCATTGTCCCCGTCATCCTTCTTGTCGATGACGCGTGCCCCAGGGTATTCGGGGAGGCCGATACTCGCGGCTGTGGTGCCATTGGAACGGACGTTCAGACCGCCGAAGGGCGTCGCAATCTTGACGTTGCCATTACCACTGTCGCTTTTGTCTTTCTCGATGCGGCAGCCGGAGATAAACAGTATGCCGGCCACCAGGCAGGCCGTGATAACCGTTCCTCTAACAGGTTTAAAGACGCTCATGGTTTCTGTCCTTCGTGGTTTGCAGGCTCTCGTTTTGCGGTTCGGGTACAGGATTGAATACGGAATGGGCCTTATACGCGTTCCCGCAAACGTTACGTCACTCGACGAAGACTGGCAATGGAAACGTGTTCCGTAGTGGCTCCGGTTTCAAGAGGGGAGTGGCAGAACAGGCACGGAGCAGCAATTATGCGGCTTTCGCTGGACAGGTCTGCTATAGTAAGGGCACGCTTAGTTGTTTGGTTGTTGCTCGGCCGCCGTGATGGTTGGCCGCACCAAGCAGTACCTCCCAAGCCTCCGAGCGGTATCGCCTTGTCGTATGAAGCCTCTCCTGTCTCTGGGAGCAGCGCAGATGCGGGGGCGAGCGGATGGAGTAGCGAGCCATTCGCAATGTCGCGCGGCAGAGCCGAGGTCGAGGAAATTTATCTTCGTATCGACCGTTGAGTCCTCTCCTGCAATGTTCGCCGTTAAAGAGTGAAATGAGCACAGGGCCCTCCCCGGAGGCGCCGGCTGCCATCGCTCAACAGGTGGAACCGCAGAAGATTTCTCTCAGAGTGTACCCACTCCGGTACTCCAAGCCTTGAAGTACCTCATCCGATACAGGAAGGCACGAAGCTTCCTGCAGACGACTCTACGTGTTCCGTCAGGCTGCTGGCATTGGTGCGGCTGTGGCGAGAACCTGGGAAAAAATGACTCAATTTTCTGACTTTGCAATTTCGCCGGCTCTTCTGAAGAAGATGACGGCCTGCGGCTTTATTACCCCTACACCCGTACAGGAGCAGGCGATTGCGCCGGCACTGGCTGGTTCCGACGTTCTCGCCACCGCTCAGACAGGCACAGGCAAGACTCTCAGCTTCCTGATTCCGATCATTGAACGCCTGCAAACGACACAGGTCAAAGGCATCGTGGCTCTCGTCCTGTTGCCGACCCGTGAACTTGCCATGCAGGTACAGCAGGCATACATCAAGCTTGCCGGTGGTTCCGGTCAAAACTCCGCCCTGGTCTGCGGCGGCCTTTCTGAAGAGCCCCAGTTGAACGCCATCCGTCGCGGCGCGCGTTTCGTTATCGCAACCCCCGGCCGCCTCGAAGATTACCTCAAGCGCCGGCTGGTCAAGCTGGACACGGTTGAGATCCTTATCCTGGACGAAGTGGATCGCATGCTTGACATGGGTTTCAAGCCCGCCATCAAGCGCATCGCTTCCGCTACCCCGACCACCCGCCAGACCCTTTGCTACTCCGCCACCCTTGAAGGCGCAGTCAGCGAAGTTGTCCGCGATTACATCAAGAACCCGGTTCGTGTCGCCATTGGCGGTGCAGCGCTGAAGCCGGCCGAGAATGTTCGCCTGCAGACCTTCGAGGTTGAAGCGGACAAGAAAATGCCCCTCCTTGAGCACCTGCTGAGCTCCGATCCCGGCAGCTTCCTGGTCTTTGTTCGCACCAAGCATGGTGCTGACAAGGTAGCGCGCAGGCTGGAGAAGTCAGGCCACAGCGCCACCCGGATTCACGGTGATCGCACCCAGGCCCAGCGCAATGCCGCTCTGCGCTCGTTCTCGCAGGGACAGCATCGCATCCTGGTCGCCACTGATGTCGCCGCTCGCGGCATTGACGTTGCCCACGTTGCGCACGTCGTTAATTTTGATCTGCCGAAGCTGGCCGAAGATTTTGTCCATCGTGTCGGCCGGACTGGCCGCGCTTCCAAGAAGGGTGTCGCTTCGACCTTCGCTGTTGCCTCTGAAAAAGGTGACCTGCGCAAGATCGAGCGCGCTCTGAAGATCAAGATGGAGAGCTTCCGCGTCAAGAACATGCCGTCCGTGCAATCCGCACCCTCGGACTACGCTACGGTCTAGTTTGTTCCATGTACGAACCAGGCCCTCCACCTTTGGAGGGCCTTTGTTTTGCCTTCTACCTCTCGCTCCAGGCCCGGCCTGCTCCGCGCATCAAAACTCCGACTGCCGCATCTCTTCTTAGCAGTGACTTCTTCCAAAGTCGCGAAAGTTTGAGGAGAAGTGTATGTCCCAGCCCGTTCCTGACCTGTTTACGCCCCTGACGCAGCGCGGCGTTACTTTCCCGAATCGGATTGCCGTGTCGCCGATGTGCCAGTACTCCTCTGAAGACGGCTTTGCCAACGAATGGCACTTCGTCCACCTTGGTGCGCGCGCCGTTGGAGGAGCAGGCCTGGTGATTGTGGAAGCCACGGCGGTGACGCCGGAGGGCCGGATTACGCCGCAGGATATGGGCATATGGAAGGACGAGCACATAGCCCCGCTCAAGCGCTCAGTCGACTTTATGCACCAGAATGGATCGAGGGCGGGTATTCAGCTCGCTCATGCCGGCCGGAAGGCTTCGACAGCAAGGCCGTGGGATGGTGGCAAGAAAGTGCTGCCGGCAGATGGCGGCTGGTCAGACGTCCTGGCGCCAAGTGCGATTGCTTTCTCGAAGGATTATCCGCAGCCAGCAGAGTTGGATCGAGCCGGCATCCAGCGCATCGTAAGAGCCTTTGCGGATGCAGCCGTGCGATCGCTTGCTGCAGGTTTCGATCTCGTCGAGATCCATGCCGCGCATGGCTATCTACTGCATGAATTTTTCTCGCCGCTCAGCAATCACCGGATAGACGAGTATGGCGGCAGCTTTGAGAATCGGACCCGCGTGTTGATTGAAGTCGTCGACGCGGTCCGCGAAGTCTGGCCGGAAGATCGGCCGCTCTGGGTGCGCATCTCTGCGACAGACTGGGCTGACGGTGGCTGGAACGCAGATGAATCGGTGCAGCTGGGCTGCGTGCTGAAGCAGCATGGCGTCGACCTGATCGATGCATCATCAGGAGCACTCGTCGACTATGCAAAAATCCCGGTCGGCCCCGGCTACCAGGTGGCGTTTGCGGCAAGGATCCGGCAGGAGGCAGAGATCGCGACGGGCGCCGTCGGAATGATTATCGACCCGGCACAGGCGGACACGATCATCCGCACCGGCCAGGCAGACGTTGTGCTGTTAGCGCGCGAAATGCTTCGCGATCCGTACTGGCCTTTGCATGCGGCCGGGCGACTGGGGCAGAAGATAACATGGCCCGCTCAGTACTTACGCGCGGCCCCGGGTGCAGTAGAGGCTCGCAAACCACTTGTTTCCTAATATTTAGGAACGTTGGGATCGATGTTGCTTGACCAGGCGGTAATGCCCCCAGCCAGGTTTTCGACATTCTGGTAGCCCGCCTGCTTCAGG
The DNA here is from genome assembly GCA_964658035.1 of uncultured Acetobacteraceae bacterium. GTDB lineage: Bacteria > Acidobacteriota > Terriglobia > Terriglobales > Acidobacteriaceae. The sequence continues at coordinate 23,810 of CAZZXL010000026.1, read as the reverse complement.
AACTCTGCTGCCTGCTGACTGCGGCCACCCATCTTGCAGTGCACTACGATCTTCCTGTTAGGATCAACCTCTGCCAGGCGCTGCGGCAGTTCGCCCAGCGGCAGCAGGTGCCCCTCGATGTTGGCAATCTTATATTCGTACGGCTCGCGCACGTCGAGCAGGAAGTAGTCCTCACCGGCGTCCTTGCGGCGCTTCAATTCTTCCGGTGTGATCTGGGGAATGCCGTTCTTTGTCGTATCCATGGGTGCGTTCGCTGCCTCTGTCCTGATACCGCAGAATTGATCGTAATCGATCAGTTTGGTTAGCGTCTGGTTCGTCCCGCAAAGCGGACATTCGGGGTTCTTCCGGAGTTTGAGTTCGCGGAAGCGCATGCTGAGCGAATCTACCAGCAGCAGCCGACCGATGAGTGACTCGCCCTTGCCCAGGATGAGTTTAATTGCTTCGGTGGCTTGAATGACACCGACCAGTCCCGGCAGAATTCCGAGTACGCCGCCTTCGGCGCAGGAGGGCACCAGGCCGGGAGGAGGCGGCTCAGGATACAGGCAGCGATAGCAGGGGCCATCCTTGGTCGCGAAGACGCTCGCCTGCCCTTCAAATCGGAAGATCGAGCCATAGACGTTTGGCTTGTAGCCGCTTAAAACGCAGGCATCATTCACCAGGTAGCGGGTCTGGAAGTTGTCCGTCCCGTCTGCTACAAGGTCGAAATCCTTGAAAATCTCCAGGGCGTTCGCGCTGGTCAGCATGGTGTTGTACTTCACTACGTTCAGAAACGGGTTCAGCGCTTTCAGCTTCTCAGCAGCCGAATCGATCTTGAGACGTCCAACGTCCGGCGTACTGTGGATGATCTGCCGCTGCAGGTTGCTCACGTCCACAACGTCGAAGTCGACCAGCCCGATAGTGCCGACGCCTGCGGCCGCCAGGTAATACGTCAGCGGGGCGCCGAGACCGCCAGTGCCGATACACAGTACCTTTGCCGCTTTGAGCTTGCGCTGGCCTTCCTCGCCGACTTCGGGCAGGATCAGGTGGCGCGAGTAGCGGGTCAGGTCATCGGTTGTCAATTCAGGAAGCGGGGCCTCAGCCAGGGCTGCCGAGCTGATCGTCGCGGTTGAGCCGCCTGCGATCGACGGGATGATCGAGAGCGAATCAGCCTCGGTCACCGGCGCGTTTTCATGGCCATCCAGGTAGCGAACGTCTTCGTCGTTCAGGTAGACGTTTACGAATGCCCGCAGCTTACCTTCTTCGGTATAGAGGTGCTTCTTCAAGTCAGGATGGGTGTTTGTCAGCTCGTTCAGGGCTCCGCCGACGGTGGTCGCCTGCACATCGACCACGTCCTGCTTGCCTGCATAAACGCGCAATGGCGTCGGTATATGGATCTTCATGATGCTCCGCTTTCTCTCAGGTTCAGCTCAATTGGATGTCATGCGCTCAGCGGCGATTCCGCCACGCCATTGCACCGGTAAATCGGGCGGGCTTCAACATCGAGCTATGGCCGGCGTTAATGCATCAGCGGCAGCAGCATCCGTCAGGATCGGCTCAAGTTCAAGCCGCTTGTCTTCTTCACTCGTACCTAACAGCAGGAACGAGTTTGTCTGCTGCGCAACACCTTTTTCGACCGCAGTGATGACGTAGGAACAGGACATCCAATGGGCCTCCGCCAGATCCGTCTGCGACCACATCGCCGGATGGTCAGGATGTGAGTGATAGAACCCAATAATATCCAGCCCCTTCGCGCGCCCTTCGCGCTGCGCACGCACCAATTCCTGCGGCGCAATGTGGTAGCGATTGTGCGCGGAATCCGTCCGCGTATTGCCGGCACGAACCGCCTCGACAATCCGGTTGTCGCCGTCTTCATTGCGTCCCAGCAGGATGCCGCAGCACTCGTGCGGATACGTCTCTTCCCCATGTTTGCGGATGGCCGCGTAGATGTCGTCCTTCACTCGGAGCATGGTCGCTACTCCTCCCAGAATCGTTCGCTTAAATATTTGTCGGCCGAGTCGCACAGGATGGTCACGATGACTGCTTCGCGGCCTGCTGCCTGTTCTTCTTCTGCTACCTGCAGCGAAGCCGCCACCGCTGCCGCTGCCGAGACACCTACAAGGAGCCCCTCGGTGCGACCCAGTTGCTTGGCCATCTTGTATGCCCGCTCGGTTGACATGGCGATGTTGCGGTCAGCCAGGTTCGCATCGTAAATCGGCGGAACGATGGCCGTTTCCATATGCTTCAGCCCTTCGAGGCCGTTGAACGGCGAATCCGGCTGCATGGAAATGCACTGAACGGCCGGGTTCAATTCGCGCAACCTCCGCGTCGTTCCCATGAACGTGCCGCTGGTTCCCAGGCCGGTGACGAAATGCGTGATCCGGCCTTCGGTCTGCTCCCAGATCTCATTCGCCGTGCCGGTGTAGTGCGCTTTCCAGTTGGCATTGTTGCCGTACTGATCGGCATAAAAGTACTTGTCCGGCTCGGATGCCGCCAGTTTGCGGGCCATCCGAATGGCGCCGTCCGAACCATCGGCCGGGTCAGTCCAGACAATGTTCGCGCCATAAGCACCGAGAATCTTCTTCCGCTCAGGCGACACGTTTGAGGGCATGCAGAGTGTTACCGGAAATCCCCATGCCGAGCCAAGCATGGCATAAGCGATGCCGGTGTTGCCGCTGGTCGCGTCGAGCAGGTGCCTGCAGTCCGGTGATCCGGGCTCCAGTTCGCCGGATGCCTGGGCTGCGGCAACAATGGCCGAAGCGGCGCGGTCCTTAACAGAGCCACCGGGGTTCATCCACTCCGCCTTACCCAGGATCTGCACACCGGGCAGATGCGCGGATAAGCGCGGCAGTTGAATCAGCGGCGTGTTGCCGATCCGGCTCGACAGGGAACTGCCCAGCAGGCTCTGCTTCTCTGCTTCATGGATGGCAGGGGGATGCGCTACGGAAGTCGCCATTCTTGCTTTGCTCCTTACTGGTTCTTCAAGGTATGACCAAGACCATTGCTATCGATGCATGCGAGCGGTCTGCCTGGAATTGCAGCGACCGGGCCAATGTGCGACATTGAAGAGACCGGGTAAATGCCTGCATTCAGTGTAGCGTTCGCGCGGGACCCCAGCAATTTGGAGCAATCCACCGCCATGAGAACGAAAGTCGTCATCCGCAGCTTCGATGAAATTGTGACTCTTCTGCGCAATGCTCAGTTTGATGTAAAAGAAGCTGCCGGGGTCGCAGCAAAGGGAACGGTAGCGGGACAAATTCTGGTGACCAAATATGGCGCGGGTGCGATCCTGGCGCCGAACCCCAAGTTTGGACTAAAGGCGACCAAGGCCAAGAATGAAGAAGCAGGTTTCGTGGCTTTATGGACCCGTCGTCCCGGATGGGTGCTGGGCGGGCAGGTCGCGACCCTGGTAGACCATGGTTATCAGAAGCATCTGGAAACACCGACCCTGAAAATAGCAGCCACCGCAGACGCCCTTAAAGCGATTCACCGCTTTGCGGAAGAGCTCCGCGAGATCATCGGCGAACCCAGCCTGTACAACGAATCGCTCGGCACCACCAGCGACGTCTACATGTACGACCGCGTCAAAGGCGACGACCTGCCACAGTCACAACGACCTATCAAAGCCTGGGAGCTACCTGCCGGCAAATAGTCTTCGGGACTCAGCGCGCGTATCCCTTCTCCAGGTTTGTCATCCTGCACGGGACAGCGCCTCACGTTGTGATTCGACTGCAGTGGATAGAGACCTGCGTTTTGCCTGAATAGCCGCTCCCTACCGGTTGGCCCGCTCTCTCTGCAGCTCCCGATACGCATCGCTCTTGCCGATCCCGCGTTCACGCGCCACGCGTTTGAGGGCCTCTTTTTCATCGATCCCGTCGGCTGCCTGCAACTCCTTCAGCCGCGCCGAGATTGACTGCGCAGCATCAGCCTGCGAGGAATCCCGACCAGGCTCGATCAGCAGCGTAATCTCTCCCCGCACGCGATCCCGCCCTGCTAATTCCTTACGCACGTCGACCACGGGGCCCCGCAGAAACTCTTCATGCAGTTTGGTGAGTTCGCGCGCCACGACAACACGGCAAGACGGACCCCACACCGCCTCGACATCACTCAAAGTTTCAAGGATCCGATGCGGCGCTTCGTAAAAAATCAGCGTAGCACCCGAAGCATTCCCTGACAGCAACTCAAGAGCCGTCCGCCGCTCCCCTGCCTTCGAGGGTAGAAAGCCCCGAAATAGAAAACTCTCCGTCGCCAGCCCGGACCCAACCAGCGCGCTCAGCGCAGCATTTGCGCCGGGCACCGGGATCACCGCGATCCCCGCAGCAATCGCCTCCTGTGCCAGTCGCACGCCCGGATCAGAAATGCCCGGCATACCCGCATCCGTGACAATGGCAATGCGCTTGCCAAGCTTCAATTCTGAAACCAGAGTCCCCGCCCGCTCCTGCTCGTTATGCGCGTGATAGCTGACCAGCGGCGTACGGATGCCGAAGTGGTTCAGCAGCTTCTGGGTTTCGCGCGTATCCTCGCACGCAATGCTGTCCGCCTGCTCGAGCACGCGCAGCGCCCGCAGCGTAATGTCTTCGAGATTGCCGATGGGCGTGCCAACCAGGTAGAGCCCGGGCCCGAGCGTTCGTTGCCGCGCACGCGGCACCGCGGGCATCACGAAGTCGATCGCCTCTTCCGGGCCTGCTACTTCTTCTGGAAAATCAGGGGACACAGCCTAATTCCGCTGGCTCAGCCGGCGGCTCTCCGTCAGCAGGCCCATGGAGTGCATCAGGTTTTGCAGCGTCACAATACCGACTATGCGCCCGCTTTCTGTGACCGGCACGAGCGACATGCCGCGCCCGGCAAAACGGCTGATCGTGGCGCCGAGAGAATCCTGTGGCTGCGCAGTCGGGAACGCCCGCTGCATCACACCCTGCACATAGCCGTTGCCATCGGCACGCAAAGCCTCAAGAATATTCTGCCGCGACACAATGCCGACCAGGTTCTGTCCGCGCACCACTGGAAAATCATCCTGCAGACTGTGGATCGCCTTATGCAGTGCGTCTTCAAGCGTGTCAGAGGGCGACAGCATGGAGAAATCCGTCAGCATCACATCTTTCATGAACACGGTATCGACGACATTCTGAAACAGCGTACCCTGGTCTTCCAGCTTCGCGCCCATCAGGATGAAGAAGCCGGCGACGATGAGCACTGGACTCTGCAACAGAACACCTGCGGCAAATCCAACTACGCCAGTGACCTGGCCAATGGTCGAAGCAAGTTTTGCAGCCGAGTCCTTATTACTCGACTTTGCGAGATGCGAGCGCAAAATGCGTCCAGCATCCAACGGATATGCAGGCACAAGGTTCAGCAATCCAAGAAGAAGATTCAGCCAGATGACACTGCGGATCAGGTGGGCCGGGGTCACTAGAGGCCGGACCACGATTGGCAGCTCAGGTGACATCCCCAGCACCGTCAGCCACAAAAGAATGCCGAAGGAAATACTTGCCAGTGGTCCAACCAGGGCCAGATGCAACTGTATGCGTGACTCACTCGAGCGCTCTTGACTCTCCGCGTTGCTATAGGAAAGTAAGCCGCCGGTCGGCAGCAGCAGCAGGCTTCGCAGTTGCAGGCCGTGGTAGGCGGCGGCCACACCGCGCGCAAGTTCCCGAAAGATGACCGTGAATAATACGAGCAGCCACAGGCTGAAGCCTCGCATGCCGGAGAGCCCCAGCATGTTCGCATAGGCGGCGCAAACGCCGAGCAGCAGGATGAAGAACGTATGGATTCGAACTTCCACACCCATCCAGCGCCCTAACGGAAATGACCAGCCTCGCATCGTCCCTCAATTGTACAGACCAGTGCTAAACGTAGATGATTCAGCATGCGCGTGATTGCCGGCATCTATCGTTCCCGTCCTCTGCAGGCGCCGCCCGGGCTGACGACGCGCCCTACCGGCGACCGTCTGCGCGAACGGCTTTTCAGCATCCTTTCTTCTCGCATCGCAGGCGCCCGTGTTGCCGATTTGTTCGCTGGTACAGGCGCAATTGGAATTGAAGCCATGAGCCGCGGCGCGGTCTATGTCCTGTTCTGCGAAAAAGCTCCAGAGCCGCTGAATATCATCCAGTTGAATCTCAAGTCACTCGGTATCCGCGATGGGTTCTTCATCTCCGGCAGCAGCGTCATAGCAGCCTTGCGCAAAGCGACGCAACCCTTTGACATCGTTTTTCTCGATCCTCCCTATGAACAGGCAGCCGATTATGGCGAGACGCTGCGGATGCTCGCCCAGAATGCGGAAACGCTTTTGGCTCCTGATGCGATCGTCGTAGTCGAGCACCAGTCTTCAAAGCGCAACAAAGCTCTGCCAAAAGTAGAACGGCTTCCTTCGTCTGTAGAAGATAGTTATGGAAACCTGCGACGCTACCGGCTGATTGAACAGGGTGAGGCAGCTCTCAGCTTCTATCGCATAGAGAGCGTAATTTTATGACGGAACGCCGCCGGTATGCGCGCCCGTTGCCAGGTCGACCGTAAACTCCAGCTCGCGGTCGGTCCGCATATCCCAGCCCCAGCCCTGGAGTTTGCCATCTCGCACTCGGCCAAGCCTAAGGCCCTCAGATGTCAACTTCTCTGTCTTCCATCGCTGCCCCTCTGCATCGTAGGCAAGCAGGGTGTGGAAGCTGACAAAGAGCAGCAGGCCTTCCGACGGCAGTGGCAGTATTTCGACCACCGGCTTGTATTCCACCTGCTCAAAGACTTCAGGTGCTAAGGTGTTGATCAAATAAGCGTAGCCGCCCGCAACGGCACAAAGCCAGTCCGGATGCGGACAGCTCCAGATGCCCGTCGGCAGCAACGCAGCATTGAAACCGAGCGCACAGGTCGCGAGAAAACTTTCGCCGGCTACAGCTGCTGTTCCAGGCGTGATCATCACTTCGAGAGCGCCGCGCTCGACCTCTTCCACCTCGAGGGGATAGACGCAATGCCTGCGAGGTAGGATCAGCGGACGCACTGTCAATATCTGTGCTTTCCAGCTACGTGGAAACGAGAAATCTGTTTGATCGGCCATCAACTTTACTTCCGTTCGCCAGCTCCCCAGGGTGCAAGAGCGAATCTATCACTTTGTTCACAGCCTGCGAATTGCGGTAAATTCAAGGCCATCATCATGAATTGGAAATGGAAAGGACCAGCATGAAAGTTCTCTACACTGCAGACGTCACCTCGACCGGCGGCCGCAATGGCCACGTAACCAGCTCCGATGGCGCACTCGACGTAAACCTGGCAGCTCCGCCGGCCCTCGGTGGCAATGGCAAGGGATCAAATCCTGAACAGCTTTTCGCGGCCGGCTACGCGGCATGTTTTACCGGAGCGATGCAGTACCAGGCGCATCAGCAGAAGATTGATCCGGGTGACATCACGATCCATTCGTCGGTTGATATCGGACCGCAGGATGTCGGCGAGGGCTTTACCATTGCCGTCAAGATGGACATTACTGCGGCGAAGCTGGATCAGGCTGCCGCAGAAAAGCTGGTAGCGGATGCCCATAGGACATGTCCCTATTCAAACGCGACACGTGGCAATATTGATGTCAGATTGACAGCCCACGGGGGGTCTTAGGCACCTTGCCTCAAACACGCCATTCTTGTGCCACAGAAGTTGTCGCCCTTGAGGGAAGTCGAAGGGGCCTGTGTTTATCCTGATCAGCTGCGGCGCCAGGATGAAATTTCAGGTCCCTTGCTTTGATCTGGGAAGACAACTTCATGATTACCAAATTTATGCGAGCCATCGCTTCACACGTTCGCGCACGCTCATCACGGGCAATCCAAGCCTTGAACCTTCTTCCATCAAGGGTACGATCTTATCGAACTCAGGACCGCTATGTGCGCCGGTCAGCATGATGCGGACAGGATGAAACAAGTCCTTACCCTTCACCCCGGTAGAGGATTTCACTTCGTTCATCAGGGCCTTGAACTGTGCCGCGTCGATCGGCCCTTCGATGGTGTTCAGTCCATGCGCAAAGGTCGTCATGACTTTGCTTGCCGATTCAGTTGACAGGATCGCCGTATTCTCAGCATCGGCCTTCAAAGCAGCGAGATCCATCACAAACAAAAAGCTTGCTTTTTCGGGAAACTGGTCGATGCGGTCAATTGCTGTGACGAATACCTGCAGCAACTGTGCGAACCATGCGACGGTCGATTCAGTGCCAGCACTTCGCAGGGGCAGCCAGTGGCGCTCTTCAAAGGCAGGCCAGGCCAGTTCGGCGATATCGCTGATCGGACTTAACTTCAGGTAATGCCGGTTGAGCCAGTTCAGTTTGTCCCAGTCAAAGATAGCCGGTGATGGCGTTACCCGTTCGAGTTTGAATTCCTTCGTCAACTCTTCCGGCGTGAAGGTCTCGCGTGTGCCACCTTCCGCGCCCCATCCCAGCAGGGCCAGGTAATTTACCAGGGCTTCCGGCAGATATCCCATCTCGCGAAAACTGGCAATCGAGGTGGCGCCATGCCGCTTCGACAATCGCTCCCGATCTGCGCCTAAAATGGTCGATAAATGCGCAAATCGTGGCACTTTCCAACCAAAAGCCTCATAAATTGCTACCTGCTTTGGCGTGTTTGAGATGTGATCGTCGCCGCGGATCACGTGCGTGATCTCCATGAGCGCGTCGTCGATGGTGACGACGTAGTTGTAGACTGGCATCCCATCACCCGAGCGTACCAGGACGGGATCACTGACTGTTTCACTCTGAAACTCGACCTCGCCGCGGACGATGTCGGTAAAGCGGAGAGGCCGGTCGGGAATTTGCAGGCGCACGGCAAAGGGCAAGCCGGCGGCCGCTTTTTGCTTACTTTCATCGCGGGAGATTGCCCGACAATGCCCGGAGTAGACCTGCGGACGGTGCTCCTTCGTGGCCAGTAGTCGCTCTGCCTCCAGTTCTTCCTGTGTACAAAAGCAGCGATATGCTTTGCCTTCTGCTAGCAACTTATCTGTATGGGCGCGGTAAATATCAAGGCGCTCGGACTGGCGGTATGGAGCATGCGGGCCGCCTGAGCGCGGACCCTCTTCCCACGCGAGACCAAGCCAATGCAGGTCTTCAATCAGTTGATTTTCAAAGCGCGCTTCACTGCGATCTGCATCGGTATCTTCAATGCGCAGCACAAATGTGCCACCGTGATGCCGTGCAAATAGCCAGTTGTATAAAGCAGTGCGCGCATTGCCGACATGCAGTAAGCCGGTAGGGGATGGAGCGAAACGGACGCGAACAGTAGCAGGTGTGTCATGGATCGTCATAGTCTTGTTCAATGCTAGATCAAACCGCGACTAGCGACGGACAGACGATTCTGAGGATGAGAAGGATGCAGGCATAGAAGCTGCACCGGTGGTGTTAGTTTGCCAGTTGCATGCCTGCGCTGACGGCAGCCATCTGGTCAAAGGTCAGGGTGTATTTGCAACCCGCCGCATCGGCCGATCGTTCAAGCAAGGAGTCGGAGAAATCCGCCTTTGACCCGGCGAAACGATGAAGCGCTTTGATGGCAGTTTCTGCATTTTCTACGGTGAACTCTTTTGTTCGGAAGAGCATGCCCAGAATCTCGACCACCTCGGCACGGGTGGCGCTATAGCAACGCTGCATTACCCAGACCAGTTCCACGAGCGCAACGAGCGGAATAAAGCCTGGCTCGTCACTGGAAAGCGACTGGATGATAGCAAGAGCCTTCGGAGACTGGGTGGCATCATCCTTCGCCAGGTAGCGAACCAGAATATTGGTGTCCAAGCCGATCATCGCGCTTTCGCAGCCTCGCTCGCGATTGCGGCGTTCATGTCTTCAATTGAGACGGGAGTACTTGGCGTCCGCAGAATGCCGTGCAGAGCAGACACCGGACTGGTAGCAGGAACAATCAGATAGCTGCCCTTTTCCAGTTGCACAAATTCAATCCGATCGCCTGTCCCGATCCCAAGTGCCGACCGTACAGGAGCCGGAATGGTGATCTGCCCCTTCGTAGTGATCACTGACGTAGCCATTGGTCTCACTCCCTGCCTTCTGTATTCCTTACCTTACAGTAAGGAGAAGCGTGTGTCAATCGAAGAAGTGGTAATTTGCGGGTGTGAGAGAGTGCTTTGTCTCAGGGTGCTCCGCTTCTTTGAATTTGCATACAATAGCGGAGGATAGTTCAGAACAGGAGACATACCAGTCATGGCGCATATGGTGCAGGATTCCCGCTTTAAGCGGGAGATGGAGGGGCTGGACGAGCCGCCCTTTGATACAGATTTCGGCAACAAAATCTATAACAGTGTTTCAAAACAGTCATGGGGTGAATGGGTGGAGCGGCAGAAGATGCTTCTCAATGAATACCGGCTGCAACCTTGGACAGCCCAGGCGCAGGAGTTCCTGGTTGAGCAGATGCAGGAGTTCTTTTTCGGGGAAGGCGGAGCTTTGCCGAAGGAATTTACGCCCGAGTCACACTAGGCAGATGGTCGTGTACACTCTCTAAAGTAGGAACCCCTCTTGCAAACGGTTCGGGACGTGGCTCAGCCTGGTAGAGCACTCGCTTGGGGTGTGAGGGGTCGGCAGTTCGAATCTGCCCGTCCCGACCAATTAAATTAAGAAGTTGCGGAAGGCGCCTATAAACAGTGCGCCTCGGTGTGGGAATTGTGGGTACGCACTTTCGTTTAGTAACTTCTCGCCTCAATCATCTTTAGCCCACATGCTTAGAGACTTTTCTTCGTAGCTGAGGATGATCAGTCGGCGACACCCACTGCATCCTTGGTGGAATTTCCGACATTCCGAATCTGCGACATGCTAAGTTGTATTCTCAATAGACGGAACCTCTCTCGTTGGGAGGCACTTTGTGCTGGCGCACTGGATCGGTATGTTGGGAGAATTCCTGAATTTTCTAGGAACGCTCGTGCTCGCTTTTGATATATTGCTGCGCCGCAAGGAGCAGAAATATGAGGATCAACTGACTGATTTCAGCAAGAGCCCTGATTCTGCAGGCCTTACAAGGGTGCGTTATGAAGGCTTCTTGATCTCGGAGCCAGGATTTGCTCAGGAGATTCTTCATCGCCGAGCGATTTTTCTGGCCTACACCGGAACAGGTTTGCTCCTGTTCGGGTTTGCATGTCTGATGGGTTACCACTGGGTTGAAATTAAGGATCTGCACAGCATGAAATGCCGATAAGTCGCCAATATAAGACAACGACTTTCGGAAATTCGGAAACTAATGGGAGATGAGGACATACTATGGCAGCCACTACACAACGGCCGACGAAACGTCCCGAGTCAAAGACGTCGCGGCCTATAGTCACGAGGATTACCAGCAAGTTTCAAACTACAGTGCCACCTGAGATACGCGACCGCTATGGACTGCGCGAAGGCGACTTTATCGAGTGGAAATTTGATCGCTCACGATCTGAGCTTATCCTTGCGCTAAAACGCGCCCACTTGATCACGCCGGAAGTTGAAGCCGATCTGAATGAGCTTAAAGAGAGTCGCGCCAAAGAGAAACAACTGCTGGCCACTGCCTAAGCACAAGTATTCCCCTTTTTGAAGTTTGCTAGGTGTGCTGCAGATCGAAGCACAAAATGCGCTCGCATACCGTCGACCTTCAGGGACCTTTCATTAAAGACCTGGCATCATTGGACCCACAGATTCAGAGGGAGGTGAAGGCTATCCTCCAAGGGTTGAACGACAATCCTTTGTTTCATCCGATCGAGCCTCCCTTTGAACTGAATTGTTTTCGAAGAGAAGAATGGCAAGAGTGCTTGTCAGCATATCGAAGGCTGGGATGGGTGGAGGCTTGAATGGTGCCTTGAGCCGTATGACGACGACATGTCCTCTGTCGAACGGGTGATAGTGCAGTTTAAGCGCCGCGGCTTCTTTGAACTTGTAGACATTCGCCCTCACTATTGACGCGATGGCCTCTCATCCAGAAGACGTACTGCCTTACGTTTGGCATCCGTTCGCACATGACTATAGTGGTCCAGCATCTTCTTGCTGAGATGCCTACTGATCGCTTAAATGGTCGCGTCGGGCGTCTGCGTCTGGGCGAGCATTGAGACGAAGTGATGCCTCAGATCGTGGATACGGCATCACACCAGCCTGCTTCTTCGCGCTTCCCCATGCCTTCTTCCATGAGCCGAGAGGTTTGTTCGTGTCGACCCCGTAAGAGGTCATGATGTTCTGATCGGGCGCACCGGCTCCCTTGAACACCAGCTTCTCAGTGGGGAAGACGTAATCGGCCGGCTTTGCCTCGGGCCAGCGCTTCCTCCATTCCTGGAACGCGCTGAGCGCTGCTTGATTGAGCGGGATCACGCGGCCGGCCGATCCTGTGGTCTTTGCTTTACCGACCAGAAACCCCGCCTTTAAGAAGTCGACCTGGCTCCAGCGTGCATTGCGCAGCTCGGCATTTCGCAGTCCCATATTGCAGAAGATGACAACGGCCGAATAGAAGCTTGGCTGAGTACTCTTCTTGCAGGCGGCCAGGAGACGCATCTCCTCGTCCGCAGTCTGATCTTGCCGATGTCCTTCCGCTCTGGAAGCATCTTCACGTCCGGAGAGATCTCAGCCCACAAGCGAGCCGACTTCATCATTATGCGCAGAGTTGAGACTTCCATGTTGATCGTGCGATTACTGGCGCCTTCTCCGCAGTTCGAATCTGCCCGTCCCGACCAATTAAATGACGACTACGCGTCAGATCGCCAGGTAGTGTTTCGAGCTTGCTTGCCTAAAGCGCCAGCAACTGCTTCAAGCTCATGGCGCTGTTAGCCGTTGTACCGCGCGGCAGACCGGCGCCAATAACAATCGCCTGCTTATGCTCCTGTGACCACGCGACAAATTTTGCCTGACCTGCGCCGGTAAGGCGTTGTTGATTGATCCAGGTGTAGAACGCGCCCATGTCTGCATCTACCATCGATCCTGCAGGGTCAGCAACAGCATTGCGCACGCCGGCCACAAGTTCATCCATCGGCAGTTGACGCTGGCGGGGACCAAAGCGTAAGAGCAGGGTGGATGGCTGGGCCCGACGCAGGGCTTCTCTCGCTGCCCACTGGACAAAAGTCGTGCTGAAAATCTGTGTGCCTGAACCCTCTGTCACCAGGCTCAGCCTGAAGCGGCTTAATACTTCATCTTTACCCCCAGGCACTCCTAGAGTTGACGGTGTAATCGTCGCAAGCAACGTTCGCAATTCTTCCGGGCCACCTTGCGGACTTTGCGTGACCTGCTGCATGCGCGCGAGAATCGCGGCCCGCAACGTTCCTGTCTCCGGCCACGACATGTGAACCATGCGCGGGTCGCGCTCAGCGATTGCAAGTTCTGCCATCTGGCCGTCGATAAACCAATGCTGATAAGGCTCTGGATGTGCCTCTATGCGGTCCGACACTAAATTCCAGACGGATTGCAGGTCGGTGGGCCCTTCAACCTGGGGGACAAACACGCCGTGTGGTCGCAGCTTGCGAAAGAGAGGATAGTCCTCTGCGCGCACGCCCTGACCGAGGACGACTATGCAAAGACGGGAGAAGCCAGGCGCAGGTTCTGACACGGCTGCGTGTAGACTCTCTGCATACTTCGCAGCAGCAGCATGAAATTGGTCCATCTGGTGAGAAGACCAGAGGTACGCCGTTAAACCTTCGCTCGCCTGTTGCGGCTGGCTGACCCAGTTTTGCGAGATGACTTCATCTGTAACAGATAAGTTGGCAAAACCGGCCACGACCTGCTTCAGGTGATCGATCGAAAGGGAGCGCAGCCAGTGAAACTGGCTGTCGAGTGCCAGCTTTTCAATGGGAAATCGCCAGTCATAGCTAACGACTTCGCGCAGCAGAATAATGGCAAGAGACAACGGCATCTGCTGCAGTACGGCAAGGTTCTGTTTCGCGAATGCCTGCGCTTCAAGTGGATAGCCTGCAAAGGCGGAGACGGATAGCTTGGCAGGGAGCATTCCTAAATGGCCTCGACCAGCGGCTTGCCGGCGGCCAGCGGCGTTTGAAAACCAAGGAGCGCCCCGAGTGTGGGCACCAGATCCAGCGAACTGACGGGACGATCAATGAAGACACCCTGTCGAATGCGCGGGCCAAGCACCGTCATCCACGTAGTGCGCGAGAGGGCATCGCCGGTGCGGTGATGCTGAAAGCCATTGCCGCCGGCTGTAAAATCAGAGTCGCGGCCGAAATCAGGCAGGATGAACATGGTCGTTTTGTTGGAATATTCAGGATTGCCCTGCACCGCCTGCCATAACTCCGCGCACAGGCGATCTGAACGCCGGATGCCATCAAGATAAAGGGAATAGGCGCCGGAGTGCGCAATATCGATATCATGCAGCGTGATCCAAAGCAGACTTGGAGCTACCTGCTTCATCAATTGACGCGCAATATAAATCGATAACTCATCCGGACTGCTCAGTGTTAGCGCATGCTGAGTGAACTCGGCCATCGATAGCCGAAGAACTTCATCTAACTGCTTCAGTTCGATGGCATTGCCGGCTAGCTCAGGAGTGTAGAAAGGGTCTTCGTAGTTATCTCGGAGCAGGTGGGCATACTTACTATGGTCGCCGGTTGACATGGCAGCTTTCAGCAACCGCTTCGGCAGGATGACACCTGCACCCTGACCTTCTCCATAGCGGCTATGGCCGCTTTCTCCGATGCGGTTAAAGCCGTTGCTGGGCGCGATCACCCAGGTATCGGAGGCGGGACGGCTTAGTCCTTTTCTGAAGTACTCAAACACGGTGGGGTTTGCCGGAGGCACTGCGGCGAAGTTATCAAATGTTTCATAAACACCGGTAGCCAGGCTCGCAGTCGCTACGTAGTGACCAAGGATGCCGTGATTCTCGACCCGACCAAAGTAGGTAGCTTGCGGCAGGAGCGTCTTCATCATCTGGGGAATATTTTCCTGACCTTCGGGAGCGAACGTTTCTTCATCGCGCGCGCCACCGCCAAAGGTCACCACGATCGCTTTCTGATGTGCTGGAAGTGCCATGGCACGCAGCGGGGAAAAGCCCAGCACAGCGCTCCCTGCACCGATGCCGGCAGCTGTCCGCAGAAACTCGCGGCGGTCCCATACCAGTGCTTCCGCTGTTCTGCGCGGGTTGTCGAGCGACCTTGTATCGAAACGACTGTTGCTCATTGCATCTTTACCAGCAGCGTGGTGATCTGCTTCATTCGACCTTCTACCGACTGCGTTTCCTGCTGACTGTATTTCTGTTGCAAGGATACTTCTTCACCAGCCTGCTCTTTGTGACCAGTATGCGAATAGGCGAGAGCCAATCGATAATGCGCCTGTGCAAAGTCGGGCTTGCTGTGAATAGCCGCTTCCAACTGAGGGATACTTTCCTGCCAGTGCGTCTGCAACTGCAGCAAAACGCCCATCTGGTAGCGTGCTTCCGGAAGCCCTGCATCAGCCTTGATAGCGGCATCAAGCAACTGGTGCGCGGTCTCCATGTCGTCTGCATCTGTTGGCCGATGAAGAATGCTGGCAGCGGCATAGGTAGCAAGAACAGCATTCTGCGGATGCTGTCGTGCGAAGCTCAGGATTTCCCGGCAGTGGGGATCAACACCTTCGGTCAAAATCGTGCAGGTGCGTCCTAGCAGCTCCGCGTAAGTATTGTTGTCAGGATCGCGCTGAAGCAGCTCGGACAGTACCGGAATTGCCTGGTCGTAGTTTCCGTTCCCATAATAAGCTACGCCGAGTGCAAACCTCATACGCCGGCTGTCGGGGAATGTCTTTACCCCGGCAGCGAATTGCTTCACTGCTGCGTCGAAGGTAAGGTGTCGAAGAAAGTCTATGCCGAGCACGTAGTAATTAGCTTCGGTGGGAGCTAATTGCACCGCATTGATATAGTGCTGGGCTGATTCCTTGTAGTGTCCGAGCTTCTCTTCGACATCCCCGTACAACGATTGCGCCGGCGCAGAAGTATCTACCCCCGGCAGGCGCGAGAGCAGTGTGGCAGACTGCGCGGTCTGCCCAGCGTTATAAAGTGCAAGAGCTTCGTTGTAGAGCAGGTCAGGATTGCCCCCGTCGATGCGAAGTGCACTTTTAAATGCAGTGGAAGCCTGGAGTGGCTCGCCTAAGGATAAATAAACCTCACCCAGTACAGCTTGTGTCTGCGCATTGCCAGGTTCGAGCGAGACGGCCTTCTGCAGCGCGGGGAGTGCCTGCGCATTTTGACCCAGCTTGTAATAAGCGGTCCCAAGGTTGGCAAGCGCAAGAGGCTGGCGAGGAGCAACGCGGACGGCCATTTTCAAGAGCGGCAAGGCCTGATCCAGATGATCTTGTTCTGCATAAAGGCTTCCCAGGCCTTCTACTATTTCGTAGTTTGTCGGATACTTGCCGGCGAGCGATTGTAAGACGGGTTCGGCTGCCTCGAGATGCCCGGCATCATACGCGTCAAGTGCCTGGTGAAGGGAAGATTGATCAGCAGAGGTAAGGGGCTTTTCAATGTTTATGGCCGGGCGCGATTGCGCCACCAGCAAAGAAGAATGGCAAGCAGTAAAAAAAATTAGAAGGGCCGGTACTGCAGATAGACAGGGATTTCGATGTGCGCCGGGAGTGGACAAGAAGGTCATACAGATAAATTCCAGGCGGGTAGACAAGAGTGACTACCCGCCTGAAGTGTAGCGCTTTAGAACACGTACTTCAACGCGAATTGGAAGAAGCGCGAGTCAGGTGTGTAGCTTTGGAAGCTGCGGGAGCCGGTGATCTGGCCACCGTTCGATCCATCATTCGCCGTGCTTGGATCGCCGTATCCGGGAGTGTTGAAGATATTAAACGCATCTGCCCGGAATTGAACATTCTGCTCGCGGAACGTCGGAAATGACTTGAACAGTGACATGTTCGTGCGGTTATAACCTGGTCCATAGGTTTGATTACGAGCGGTGCCGAGATAGGCCAGAGCTGCTGCGCCTGAGACGGAGTTTGGGATCTTCGTTCCGTCAGGGTAAACGGCATTCGAGTATCCGATGTCGTCTTTAGGTGGGTTGGAGAATGCGCACGGGTTATACCAATGCTGTACCGTACGCACTTTTACCGCGCAGTCAGTGCCGCCGCCTGCCTTAAATGGATCACCTGTCTTGATCGCGTATGCATTGGCACCACTCGGCGAAGTGAGAGAACTGGTGCCTATGGTGATGGGTTCTCCTGTTTGCACAGCGAAGACCAGGCTGGTGGACCAGCCACCTGCCACGTAATCCAGGATGCGTCCCTGGCTCAGGTACTTGCGACCGTGGCCGACCGGTAGCTCATAGTTCCCATTCAAGGTAAACCGGTGGCGTACGTCGAACGGCGAGCTGGCGTAGTCAAGACCGATGGGAACAATGTTGGTTCCGCGGTAGCCGCTGTCCGAGGTACTTCCCAGGGGGGTAGGTGCATCATCCAGCGAATGTGAGTAGGTATAGCTGGCCAGGTAGCTTATACCGTCCGTGAAACGCTTCTCCAGCTTGGCTTGTAGCGAATTGTAGTTAGACGAGCCGGAATAAGAGGTAAAGGTGATACCACCGAAGTAAGGATAAGGCGTGAACGGATTGACATCAGTTTCGCCGTTTGCTGTGTAACCTGCGAAGCCATTTGGTGTAAGGGCTACTTGTCCGTTGGGGTTAGGAAATATCTGCAGGTGTCGGGACACAGATCCGACGTAAGAGACCGTGGCCACCATGCTGTTACTCAACCCATATTCAGTAGACAGGTTGAACTGCTGGCTATAGGGCGTTCTCGCCGTAGCATCGCTGCCGCGAAGTGAAGGCTTTGCTATGGAATTCTGCAAGCCAGCCGCAATCGCATTTGTAAATCCTGTTGCCAGAGCAAATCCATTTGTCGGACATGAACCGCCTGCTACGCAACCACTTGGCGCGTTAAATGCCGAATCAAATTCAAAGGGAAAACTTTCCCCCAGGTTCGGGAAGTAACCGGTACTTTCCAAGCCGCCGTAGAAGATACCGTAGCCGCCGCGCAGGACGGCTTTGTCGGTCAACTTATACGCGAAGCCGAAACGTGGTGCGAAGTTGAGGTATTGCGAACTGATAAGCGAGCGGTTTTTCTCGAATACGACTGAGATGTTGTCCAGGTCGAGCAGCTTAGTGAAAGCCGGGGCAAGGGTGATGCCTTGCTTGCTGATAGGGATTCGATACTGTCCGGTACTTGCGCCTGCTGTAGGACCGCTCGTCGGAACGAAGGCAGCTTGATTGTCATGTCTTTCGTAGTACGGCTGGAAGTATTCATAGCGGAGACCCAGGTTCAGAGTAAGTTGGGGACTGACCTTCCAGTCGTCTTCGAAATAAGCGGCACGATTCCAGCGAACATCGTCAGTGTTGAAGATGTTGGAAACGGCAGCACTGTTCATGTCGTCCACCAGGAAGTCTGCCGTACCAAAGCCGGTGTTCGGCGTGCCGACCTGCGAAGTGTAGAGGCCGGTATATGTATAGGTTCCACGTGGTTGTGTCGGCTGGCTGGTTGTAAAGCGAACGCGCTGAAAGTTCACCCCGGCATGAAGACTATGGTTGCCGGCTTCTTTCGTGATGTTGTCAAGAATCTGGTAGACGTTCTCATACTCGTTCGTCGCATAGAACTGCGGTGAACCGAAGTTGGAAAGTCCACTGACACTGAAGAAGGGCAGGCCACCATTGCCAGGAGCGTACGGAACGCCGCCGAGGCCGTAACTGGGGGCTATGTCTGCGCCGGCATTCTCATGCTGGCCGGAAAAGTGTCCATAGTTATAGCCAAAGCGGAATTCGTTTGTGAGGCTGGAGTTAAATACGTGGGTTTCGCTGCCCGCGAAGTTTTCACCGAGGGAGACTACGGCGCCCGTGTCACCGAAGCTGCCACCATCCAATGGATTACCGAAAACAGGCGGGTGGGAAATAGGTTCGTGACTGTAACTGTAGCGTCCGAAGATCTGGTCTTTGTTGCTGATGTTGTAATCCATACGCGTATCCCATTGGAAGGTGTTGTCCTGGGAGTTTGTAAGATTGGCAAAATTCGAATAGGTCTGGCCTGCTGCGCCAACGTTCGGCGCCGGAAAGAGATTGAGCAGGCGCAATGCAACCGGATCAATCTGCCCGGTTGTGAGCGTGTTGTTGGGCATAACGGTTGTTCCGTTCGCCGTCGTGCTCGGTTCGTAAAGCGTGATCGCTTTACCGCCGGAAGTCAGCGCGGGATTCAGTAGTTCACTGAAGTTGCCCGTCTTCATCAGGGCCGTCGGAACGCTGTAGCCGGTATGCAACTCGCCGAAGATGATGCGTCGCGCTTCTACGTCACCAAAGAAGAATAGTTTGTCCTTGATGATTGGTAATCCCAAGGTCGCGCCAAACTGATTTTGCCGATACTTGCCGACGGCCGCACTTGGATCGAAAAACTGGTGCACGTCAAACGCATCATTACGCAGATACTCCCACAAATCGCCGTGGATCTGATTGGAGCCTGACTTGATGCTGGCATTGATGACGGCGCCTGCAGAGTGGCCGAACTCCGCACTGTACGCGCCCGTCTGCACCTTGAATTGCGCGAGAGCATCTGGGGGAGGCCGCACGACAAAGCTTGCGCCGTTGAAGAAGTCCACCACGTTGACGTTGTTATCCACGCCGTCCAAGATGAAGTTGTTCTGTTCAGCACGCTGGCCGTTGGCATTGAAGTCGCCACCATTCTGGCCGCGCGAACCGCTGGCCGGCGCCACGCCTGCGGTCAACTGTGCGATAAAAATCCAATTGCGACCATTCAGCGGAGTGTCATTGATGGTCTTGGCTTCAACCACCTGGCCGGTTGACCCTTCCTCTGCCTGCAGCAATGGCGGCGCATCGGTAACTGTGACCGTTGTTGAGGCGGCGCCAGTCTTCAGGTGAATGTTGGCCTCGAGACGCTGTTGTACGTCCAGGTGCACATTTTCCTGGGTGGTCGTTTCGAAACCGGGGGCTGTAACGGTGACCGTGTAGTCGCCGATCTTCACAGGTGAAAAGGTGTAGACGCCACTGGCATCTGTCTTCGTTTGCAGGACAAGGCCGGTACCGACGCTGGTGAGCGTGACCTGCGCACTCGGAACATTTGCGCCCGAAGCATCCTGTACGTTGCCGGTGATGGTTCCTTGGTCTGACTGGGCAAACGCGTTGCTGCCGAGTAACAAGGCAAGCGCGAAAACGGCCAAGGCGAATGTACGAAAATACTTCTTCAAAAAAGAAGTCTGCATCTCTGAACTCTCCCAAAAATCCTGATAGTACTGCTGGTTCAGGCCGACGTTTACTTACGGTCGTGCCTGCAAAGACCTGACGACTGATAACTTCGCTGACTGACAAACCCGGAACGGCGAATTGTATGCGCTTACAATTCTGATCGTTTAGTAAGCCTTTTCTCGAAATTCGCGGCCTACAGTCAGAATGCAAATTCATCCACGTGATGAAGTAGCACCCTCAACAGAAGTGCCGCTCAACATATCGTGGTTTACGCCGTTCGTACAAACCCTGTCAAGAACAAAGGTGGGGGCGGGAAGCCGGATAGTGACAAAAGGGTCACTGGAATAGAGAAGCTCTGCCACGGTCCGCAAGGTTACGCCAGAGCGGGTTTAGCTCATCGCCCACAAGAAGGAAGCGAGTGCTTAATGGCTGGAAGACTGGGCCCGCTTGGCACGCCGTGCTCGCCGGGCCTGCAGCAATACCAGGGCCAGGGGAAGCCCGGCAAAGGCCCGGCGATGACACTTGCGGCAGCGGACCGGGTATTGAAGAAGCGCCAAGCGCTCGAGGTCACTCCAGCGAAAGCGGGAGATGCGGAATTCCGTAGATGAGCATTCCTGGCAGATCATAAGGTCTTGTGAAACATCGAACGACGCTGGGCTAACGCGTTCGATCTGGTGACATGAACAGGCGGCGGTCCCGACGAAGTTTATTACCCTCATAAAATTATCATGTCGACTCGCGGGCAATGCTTCTTTGGATCATGCTGACACCTTGGGCAGTGGCTTGCCCGGCGCAGGGGGCGCCGCATGTACCGTAAGCTTGCGGGCTACTCGGTGAAGAGTTCGGGTGTCGACGGCAACTTCTTCCGTTTGGCATAGCGACTGCCGCTTCGACCCCCGACGCCAGCTTCCGCTGACGAGGTGGAGAGCATCCCGAGGATTTCCCGTAGTTCCGCCTTCAACCTGTGCATCTTCATCGGCGTAGCTGTGGGTGTTCCTACGGAGAGCTCCAACTGCGTTTTCGGCTCGGTGCCGCGTGGCGGGGCTTCCTGCTGAAACGCCTGCCGCGCGCCTGAAATGGTGTATCCCTCATCGTAGAGCAGCCGCCGCACCTTCAAGGCCATTTCAACATCTCGCTTGCGATAAAGCCTTTGCCCGGTGCCGCTCTTGGCAGGGCGGAGCTGCGCGAACTCACCTTCCCAGAAGCGCAGAACGTAGGTCTCAATCCCGCAGAGCCTGGCGACCTCCCCAATTTTGAAGTAAAGCTTGTCGGGAATGTCAGAGGCGGGCATCGTTTTCCCATGGCTTTGACTGCTGCCTGCATCACGCAAGCTGCGGGCCCTCGGCTTGGATAAAGCGCGCATTTGCTGGAGGTGACCTTTCGGATGGCCAGGCGGAAGTCTTACCGGTCAACCTTGCAGCAGTATAGGCTACAAGCATCAAAACAGTAATGGCTTTTCTTCGGCATTTGTACTGTTTTCCTAGGGGTTAGCCTTTCCACGCCATCATCGGTAGTCCACTGGGGGGACCCGCTTCCGACGGGCGGGGGCAGTTTGTGGGGCCGGGGGCTGATTCAAGAAAGCCGGTTGTTCGATTAGCTCGTAACATGAATCTTCGCTAACTGCTTTCGCTCGCCGGTCGCGGCAGTTACAATTCTGCCCATGCGGCGGGTTTGTCCCGGCGCCTTTCATCATGGATACCCCTACTCCCTGCAAGCACACCCAAGTGCGCGTCGTGGCGCGTGAAGATGACATCGAATTTGTCGAATGCCAGTTCTGTGGCGAAGTTTTCGACGCCAACGAGTTCCAGGACATGGAGATTGAAGAGAAAGTGCTATCCAAGGCGGACGAAGAGGATTAGTCTTCCTTGCGACTTGAATATGCCGTGTCAGGAAACGGCGGCTTCATCATGGACGTTTGAGCGCACGACCACTTTCCAGGTGTAGTGGAACCAGGAAATGAGGGTCAGGGCGAAAGTCGCCGCCAGGGCGCCGTGCTTCAGCAGCAACAGGCCTGGTGGAGCGTAGAACTGTACCCATAGCGTGCAGGTCACTGCAATGATCTGCACGACGGTATTTGCCTTGCCCCAGATGCTGGGTCGAAAGTCGCGAAAACCAGTCGTCAGGTGCAGCAGGACGGCGACCACCAGGATGCCGAGGTCGCGGCTGAAGACCAGCACGGTCACGCGTCGCGAGATAAGTCCCTGGTGCATCAGGACGAGAAAGAGCGTGCTCAGCAGAAGCTTATCTGCAACCGGGTCGAGGTACTGGCCGAGCATCGTTCGTTGGTGCAGCAGGCGGGCCAAAAGACCGTCGAGGCAATCGCTTACTCCGGCTAGCACGAAGAGCGCGAAGGCGGTCCTAAAATGGCCATCGAGTACAGCCATGACCAGAAAAGGAATGATGCAGAGCCGCAGAAACGTTAATTGATTAGGGGCAGATCTAAAGTCTTTCAGCACGGCAATCGTTTATGCGAGTAGATGATCACGAACTCCAGTGGAATCGGGAACCAGCCAAGGATTAGGCCTTAGACCTTCCGGAAAGCCTGATAGTATCGCAGGTGCGCTTGTGAAGCCAGCAGGATCCAGAGCAGGCAGAACGCAGCCGCGTATGACGTGCGTTGAAGGCATTTCGTGCCCTTTGCCGTCAGCAGCGCCCGCGCCACCCCGCGCAGCACGCATTCTTGCTATGATGAAAGAGCAGCGGTTCTGCAGGCGCGTAGCTCAGTTGGTTAGAGCGCTACCTTGACACGGTAGAGGTCGCTGGTTCGAGTCCAGTCGTGCCTACCATTCTTTCAACGACATAGGGAGCAATACCCCTCACCTGATTGGTCCTTGTGTCTTATGTTTGTGTCGCAACCCGTCTGAGCGGACTTGCTAGGGCGTTTTGCTGACAGCAGGTTCACTGCATCCCTCTTCGCTTCCTGTCGAACAAGACTGTACCGCTCAAGCATCCTTGTTGAGAGCTGCGCTGCGAGAGCTCTACGCCTTCAGGTAATTTGATCCAGCCGCGCATTTTGCCACTCCGGGTTAGAATAGGCAGCTTCGAGCAATCGCTCTTTCTCTGCAGGGGTGAGTGCGGGTCCGATGTTCTTTGAGGTGGTCGAACGTCATCTTCAAATGCCGACCATCGTTTCGCGCGCTTGAGGAAACGTCGTACAACTCCCATCTCCATATTGATGATCGTCGGCCCGACTCCAGAGTCAACTCGCCATTGCCGGAAGTCCAGCAAGTCCTCCACTGTGATGTCGCGTAGCTTTTTGATATTGAAGTACGCAGTTGGCTTTGTAAGCAGCTGCCGTTCTTTCTGGAAACACTCTTCAGCTAGGGCGACGGCGCGACTTTGTAAATAAGCCTGTGTGTGGCCTCGATGAATGGCAGTCTTGCAAAATCCTGCCACCGCCAACTGGGCGTGTTTGATCTCGGCTATATAGATGTTGGCTTGGTGTCGTTTCCTTGTGCCGTAACTAAGCTATCGCTGCTGGTTTCGAGTCAGATTGCTGGGTGTCGCGTGAGCACGTAACTAAAGTTCGCACGCTAGAGTACTTAGATTGCTGCTCGTGCTGTATCGCTTAGCGAAGGCGCCGATAGACGAAGAACTAGATGCCCACTAAGAGGCTTCGCGAAGGATGTCAGAGCATGCCGCGTTTACTTTTCTCCAAGGTCGCACGTGTATGCGACCATTTCTGTCTTTCGTTTCTAACCTCGTTATGTGTGACGTTATGTGTG
>CAZZXL010000025.1:1043-39292 GCA_964658035.1 uncultured Acetobacteraceae bacterium | reverse complement strand
CGACCATCAGCGGCTATTCGCCGGCAACCACCATGCCATCGATCCGTATGGTCGGCGAAGCAGTCGAACCGCGGAAGACCAGGTCATCGGCGATGGCTGAAATGTTCTTCAACATCTCTTTCAGATTGCCGGCAATCGTAATTTCCTCAACCGGATAGGTCAGTTCGCCATTTTCAATCCACAGACCGGAAGCGCCTCGCGAGTAATCACCGGTGACCATGTTGACGCCCTGGCCAATCAATTCCGTCACATACAGACCAGCCGAAACCTCTGAGAGCAGGGCCTCCGGGGTCACCGTGCCTTTGTTCAGGAATAGATTGTGGCTGCCAATGCCGGGCGTTCCTGCCAGCCCCCGCGAGGCGTTCGCGGTCGACGCCATCCCCAGCTTGCGACCCATGTAGGTGTTCAATAAATAGTTTTTCAGGATGCCGTTTTCGACGATGACCGTTCGGCGCGTCGGCAGCCCCTCGCCATCAAAAGGCGACGTTCCAAAACCGCCCACAATGGTGCCATCGTCGATCACCGTAATGCTCTCAGCCGCTACCTGCTTGCCCAGCATGCCGACGAAGAAAGAAGAGTGGTGATAAATAGCCGACCCGCTGGCTGCTTCAAAAATGTGGCCCACAATCGACCGCGCAATCTCCGGCGAGAAGATGATCGGCACCTGTTGCGTCGGCACCGGCTTCGCTCCCAGCCGTCGCAGCGCACGCCGCGCCGATTCGCGGCCCACATGTTCCGGCGACTCCAGCTTGCCGGCACTCCGGGCACTTGAATACCAGTAATCCCGCTGCATCTTGCCATCGGGAGATTGCGCAATCGGCGCCGCATCGATCGAGCAGTAGGAGCGCCGGTATTCACCCACAAAGCCGCGTGAATTGGCCAGGATTTTGTGCCCGCTGGCAGCTTCGAAGCCCGCACCCTTGCTGTTGGTAATCGCACCGGCCGCAGTCGGTTCATGGGCTAGCGCCGCCGCTTCCGCGCGCTTCGCCCACTGGATGCGTTCAGCCGGCGGCAGGGAATACACATCCTCATGGTAAAGACCGAGTTCGCCGGGCAGGCTGCCGAAGCTGTCTGCATCCGGCAGGCCGGCAAATGGATCCGGCGTCGTAATCTTTGCCAGTTCAACTGCCCCGGCGACCAGGTAGCGAACGCCTTCTTCGGAGAAGTCAGTGGACGACGTAGTCGCCGTGCGCATACCGTCTTCTGACTTGAAGTACACACGAATGCCGATCGCCCGCGAGCCGGATTCCTTCAGTCGTTCCACTTCGCCCATGCGGATGAGCGCTTCAAATTCCTCGCCGCTGCCAATTACGACTTCAGCATCAACTGCCCCCGCCGTAATCGCCCGGTCGACGGTTGAGCTGGCAAGGGTCCGCAGATCATTTTCAGAGAGGGCAGGGGAGACGGGAAGGATACCGGTAGCCATCCTCTTACTCTAACGCGGCGGCGGTAGCGAAGCGCGACATCGCCGAGCTTCGCTACTCACTCGTCGCAGCCAATCGGGCACAAAATCGGCTGGAGCACTGCTCCTGTAGGCGCATTGAGAAGAGGTGGTCTACACTGGTCTCCGCCTTCCTGGCGCGCAAAAGCGGCAGGACCTGGAAGGACCTTGAGTATGAGAAAAATCAATGTGCTCGAATTCGTCTCGCTCGATGGCGTCATCCAGGCCCCGGGCGAGCTCGAGGAAGACACCAGTGGCCCTCCATGGTGGATACGAATGTTTTCCGATCCGGCGAGTGGAGCGGCCGTGAAAAAGCAGATGAGCATGCCGTTTGACGTGCTACTGGGCCGCAACACCTTCGAGCTTTGGGCAAAATTCTGGCCGCAACATGGTGACATCTGGCCGGAGGTCAACACCGCCACCAAGTACGTCGCTTCGAATACCATCACTTCTCACGAATGGCAGCCGTCTGTGTTTCTCAACGGAAATATCGCGAAGAAAATCACCGAACTCAAGCAGACAGAAGGGCCGGATTTGCACGTGTATGGAAGCGCCAACCTTCTTCAGACGCTCATGAAGCATGATCTGGTCGATGCACTCTGGCTGAAGATCTTTCCGATAACGCTGGGCGGTGGCAAACGCTTGTTCGCAGATGAAACATTCCAGGCCACGTTCAGGGTGGCGGAAAGCACAGTCACCTCAAAAGGCGTGATTCTCGTGAACTACGAGCGTGCACACGAGGGCCCTGCTGGAAGCCTGTAATCAATCTCCACACGGCAGGAGGGGCCTTACACGCAATCCCGCTGCGCGCTCCAGTAGAGAAGCGTCTACCCAATAGAGAAGGGTCTACACCGCGCTACCGCCCAGTCCCGCCCACAACCATCCGATCCAGCTTGATCGTCGGCATCCCCACACCCACAGGCACACTCTGACCATCCTTGCCGCAGGTCCCGACACCCTCATCCAGCTTCAGATCATGGCCAACCATCGAGACATACTTCAGCGCCTCGGGACCATTGCCGATCAGCGTCGCATCGCGCACGGGCGACGTCACCTTACCGTCTTCGATGAGGTACGCTTCAGACGCAGAGAAGACAAACTTGCCGCTGGTGATATCGACCGAACCACCGCCAAAATTGACGGCGTAGAGCCCCTTCTTTACACTGCGGATGATGTCTTCCGGCGCATCTTCGCCGGCCAGCATATACGTGTTCGTCATGCGCGGCATGGGGATCTGCTGATAACTCTCGCGACGACCATTGCCTGTATCCTTGCCGCCCATCAGCCGCGCGGATAGTTTGTCGCTCATGTACCCCTTGAGGATGCCGTTTTCAATCAGCACCGTCTCTTGCGTGGGCGAGCCTTCGTCATCGATATTCAACGAACCGCGCCGGTTCGGCATCGTTCCGTTATCGACGACGGTCACCTTGGAACTGGCAACCTGGCGTCCGATCATCCCCGCGAAGGCCGAGGTCTTCTTGCGATTAAAATCCGCTTCGAGCCCGTGCCCGACTGCCTCGTGCAGCAGGACACCCGGCCATCCCGGACCCAGCACCACTTCCATTTCGCCCGCCGGCGCCGGCACCGCGTTCAACTGCAGAATGGCCTGCCGCGCTGCTTCGCCGGCGAAAAACTCCGGCGTTTTTTCTTCTTCAAAGAAATCGAGTTCCACGCGACCGCCGCCACCCGATGTCCCCCGCGCCGTCTTGGCCTCGAGTCCCGTATCATCCTTCGCGATTACGAATACATTCAGCCGAGCCAGCGGCTGGGTGTCGGACGCATACGTTCCATCCGAAGCCGCGATCAAAATGCGACGCACTTCGTCCGAAAAGCCTGCTCGTACCTGGATAATCCGCGGGTCATACGCGCGCGCCGCGACATCCGCCCGCCGGATCAGCGCCAGCTTGGCCGCGATGCCAGGGTCAGCATCCGCCGCCGGAACCGGGTACAACGTCGAAGCCGACTTCTCTTCAAATGCCGCTACCGGCGACGTCGCCGGACCGCTCGCAATCAGCGCTGCCGTTCGCGCCGCACGCAGCAGCTTCTCAGACGACAGATCATCGGTATACGCATAACCCGTCCGCTCGCCCGAAAGCACGCGGATGCCGCAACCGGCACTCATCCCCTGGCTGGCGGATTTGACCATCGATTCATCCAGGCCGATCGACGTCGACGAAACCGCTTCAAAATACAGATCCGCAAAGTCGCCGCCAGCCGACAGCGCCTCGCCCAGGCAGCGTTCGAGCAGCCGGTCGGTGATGCCGAACTTGTCGAAAAAATAACGCTTGTGCCCTGCCGTATGCTGCGCTGCCAAGATGCTCGTTGCGGTCTCTGTGGCCACTGGTCGCCTTTCGGGTGCGGTGCGGATTGGTTCGCACGCCTTCTCTATTGTAGGCTGGCGTGGCAGAATCTGCTCCCTGCCATCCTTACCCTTTTGAGTGAGAACGCCAATGCCGCCACCAATCAACGACACGACAGACCTGCAATATCCCATCGGCAGGCCGCCCGTACTTTCCTCGCTTACGCCTGCAGAAAGAGAACAGGCACTGCACACACTGGCCGAACTGCCAAAGCTCCTCACAGCCGCCCTGCAGGCACTGACCGAAGCCCAGTTCGATACCCCCTATCGTCCCGGCGGCTGGACAATTCGCCAACTCGTCCACCACATAGCAGACAGTCATCTAAACGCGTATGCCCGGACCCGCCTCGCCATAACGGAAGACTGGCCCGCAATCTTCGCCTACAACCAGGCAGCCTGGGCTGAACTCGAAGATGCAAAGCTGCCGCCCGCTGTCTCGGTCAGGCTGCTCGAGAGCCTGCACCAGCGCTGGGTCGCCAACCTGCGTTCGTTACCGGAACAGGCTTGGTCGCGCGGCTACAATCACCCAGAAAATGGCCGGCAAACCCTGGATGCAGTGCTCGCGACCTACGCCTGGCACTCCCGGCATCACCTGGCGCATATCGTGAATTGCCGCAAACGCCAGGGCTGGTAGCCGCGTGACCCGCTTCTGGACGCACGTCCGTCTTTCGTAACTTGTATTGTTGCCGAACGCCCTGCATCCTCAATGCAAATGTCCGCAACAGCGTTGGCAGGTGAACACGGTCTCACGGCCGAGGGAATGGCGCGCCTTCTCGAAGTCTATCTCGCCGACTTCCCGAAAGCGATCGTGCTGGATGAAGGTCGTGTTGCGTTTGAAATGTCGCGCGCCAGCTATTCACTGTCGAGCGCGCACGGCCGCTGTGTGTTGCAGCTCTGGTCAGAAGACCAGAACTACATGCGGACCGTCGTCGGTGTACAGGCTCGCAAAGATTCTCTGAGCGTGAAGGTGCGCCGCTTTGGGCGCGCAGAGCCGCAGACGCTGCAATTTGTGGCGGATCGCGATACACGCACGCCAAGTACACGGCAGGCAGCACGGACACGCTTCCTGTACGCTGTCGAACGCCTGCTGGCCCGCGAGTGGAGCGACTGGAAGCTGGTCGGCATGCGTTCTGCCATGGACCTCGAACACAGTTTCGGGCCGGCCTATGTACGCGGCTTGCTGACCCACGGCCAGTGCGCCTGGGCCCTCATCGCGGTGAACGCGAATGAGATGCCTTCGACCATCGACGGCATCCTGACGCTGGGCATTCTCTGGCTGCACCACTGCCGCCAGCAGTATGGAGCGCGGCGCGTGGTTGAAGGCCTCCGCATTCTTCTGCCTGCAGGAACAGGCGAAGTGACGGCGTCGCGCATGGCGTGGCTGAATCCGTCACTGGCCAAGTGGCAGCTGTGGGAGATGGAACCACAAGGAGACGGCCTAGTCCAGATGGAGACCTCACGGCAGGGCAATCTAAAGACCCGCCTGGTTCGAGCCTTTAACCCGGGGAATATCCTGGAACGGTTCGCCGGGGACACCAGCCGGGTGCTGGCCCTGGTTCCGGCCGGCCATCACGAGCGGGTCGAGGTCCGTGCCCGCAGTACCTCGGAAGTCACCTTGTCGCTCCATGGACTCGAGTTTGCCCGCGTCCGCTTCGGGCTTGCCGCCGGCACCTTCGCACGCCAGAATACGATCACCTTCGGCGCCGGACCGAACGAGACCGAACTCAATGAAGAAACGGAGCCGATGTTGCGCGAGCTTGTCGCCCGACTTTTTGCCAGCCGCCAGGCGGACTGCACGGACCACGACGCTCTCTACCGGCTGCAATCCGAACGCTGGCTCGAATCTGCCTTGAGGCGGGATCTGGCGGAGATCGAGCCCACCCTTGATCTGGAATACGTATACAACCAGGTGCCTGCGTTTGCAGCTGGCGACCGCGGGATGATTGACCTGCTGACAGCAAATCGAAGCGGCAGACTTGCCGTGCTCGAATTGAAGGCGGATGACGATCTGCATCTTCCACTGCAAGGTCTGGATTACTGGCTTCGCGTCCATCAGCTGCATGCCGGCAGCAATGCGCAGAAATACGAGTTGCAAAGCAGCGGCTACTTCCCGGGGGTCGAACTTTCAGCGGCACCGCCCCTGCTGTATTTTGTCGCGCCCGCGTTGCGCATCCATCCCGCGAATGAAATCGTGTTGAAGTACTTTGCTGAAGAGATTGAGTGGAACCTGATCGCGCTGAATGAAGACTGGCGCACCGACCGCAAAGTCATCTTCCGCAAACACTCGCATCCGGCCTAGCTTTCCGCTGCTCGCCCTAAGCTTTAGCCAGCCTGCAGCTCTCTTCGATGTCTGCGTTGAGCGTGGAAGCTTCGCCTCCATCGCTCTCAGCAACACGCATGCGCATTTCAAAGAAGGCATCCACCGCACCAAGGATGGCTGCGCCGGTTCTCGCCTCGAAAATGTTCCGCCGAAGGGCTGCTCCACCCGGTACACCATGGGTAAACCAGGCCGCAAACTGTTTCATCTTGCCGGCCGCTTCGCGATGTACCTGCGCCCTCGCGTTTGCGTTGACCAGAGCCTTCGCCGCAGCATTCGCCTCTTCCAGCGCAATCTCTTCCAGCAGCATCTCGAAGTACGTGCGGATCATGCGATAGCGATCAAACTCGCTCGGCTTGTCATAGTTCCCGGTAGCGGTGTACTGCGCAATCTGCCGGAAGATCCAAGGATTGGCCGGCGCGGCGCGGCCGATCATCACCGCATCGCAGCCCGTTTGTTCGACCATCGCCGCAGCATCTTCAGGCGTACGGATATCGCCGTTGCCAATTACCGGGATGCCGACTGCAGCCTTGACCGCCGCAATGTACTCCCACCGTGCCTGGCCCGAGTAGCCGTCTTCCCGCGTCCGTGCATGGAGGGCGATTGCCGCCAGTCCACTCTCCTGTGCCAGCTTGGCGAGAGGCACGCACACAATATTCTGGTCATTCCAGCCCATGCGGATTTTTACGGTGAAGGGAATCGTCACCGCCGCGCGCACTTTTTCGAAGATGCGGGCGATCAGGGGCAGGTCTTTGAGCAGGCCGCTTCCGCCGTTGCAGGCGACCACGCGCTTTGCCGGGCAGCCCAGGTTCAGGTCGACAATGTCGAAGCCGGCGTCCTGCACGATGCGCGCAGCGTCAGCCAGGGTATTTGGATCGGAGCCGAACAACTGCGCCGAAATAGGGTGTTCGTCGTCGTAGTACGTCAGGTAGCGCTTGCGTTTCGATTCCCGCATTCGCGACAAGCCGTCGGCAGAAGTGAACTCCGTCATCAACAGGCCGCAGCCGGACTGGCGATTGGTAATGGTCTTCTCGACCGTCGAAGGCTCGGCCACTGCCTCGGCTTCCGCCGCCGTGAACATGCTGGCATTGCGGATGAACCTGCGGAAAACCGTATCCGTCACGCCGACCATGGGCGCCAGTACCGTTGCCGGCGCTACCTCAATGTGGTCGATCCGAAACCCCGCCGGCACCCGCGCTTCGCCGGGCATGGGGTGTTCAAGCGGATTGTCCCAGTGCTTCTGCATCTCTTCTCTCGGGTTCAATTTTGGGTTCAAAGTAATTCCAGCAATGCATCCACATCAAGACCGGCTGCCCGAATGAGCGCTGGCAATGTGCCGGCTGACAGTTCCTTGTGCTGAGGGACGTAACGGTTAGCCCTTTGTCCCGCTTTCGTCATCATCAGGTAGCTGCCGACCTGTCCACGATCAGCCATTCAGCTTTCTGGAAAGCCTTGGCTGCTTCCTTGCCGGAGTTGTTGCCCAGCCTTCCCACAACTCGATAGGTGGACCGCTACAACAAGCTGGGTTTCGTCGATGGCATGACACCTACGGCCTTTTGATCCCTAGCCCACATCCAGGCGGCAAAACACAACCGGGAAATGCGGGGCATTCGGCTTCGATCCAACCATCGTCCGCCCGCTCCACTGTCAGGTGAAACATCATGCCGCCACCTCTACAAGCAGTCTACCAAGGGAGAACGCGAAAGGCCTCCACGCGTGGAGGCCTTCGCTGTTCCTGCAAGCCGTTCCGGCCTTGAGGATGAACCGTTATTTGCCTGCCGCAGCCGCTGCTGCAACACCGGCATCAGACTTCGCATACTTCCGGCGGAAGCGTTCGACGCGACCGGCAGTATCAATCAGCTTCTGCTTGCCTGTAAAGTAGGGGTGGCAGGCCGAGCAGATTTCAACGTGAATGTCGCCCTTATGCGTTGAGTGTGTCTGAAACACCGACCCACAGGCGCAGTGAACGCTGATTTCGTCGTATTTAGGGTGAATGCCTTCTTTAGCCATGGAGCACGTATTACCTTTCCTGCAATCCTCCTAGGATAAGCGGAAATAGCCGCGTTGGCAACCATATCGCTGAGGGTGGGCCCGTTTGTACCAGGTTTGAATCACCGCCGCAGAAACGATGCAGCGCGCTTTGCCGCCCGCTTGAGGTTTGCCACTCCGGCCGGAAACTGAGGTTTGTCATCCCGACCGAAACGCAGTGTAGTGGAGGGATCTGCCGTTCCTTCGCGATCAGTCAGATGTCATCAGAAAATCTTCTCACCGGTAGCACCATCGGCCAGGGCCACAAAGATCAACTTGTCCCGCACCTCTTCTGCCCCGGCGTCGCGCTCCCTGCCCGGCAGTGTCACCCCAAGCGCGGAATCGGGAAGGCTGAGGTCGCCTGCACCTCCCGGTAGATCGCGCGGGTCTGAAAAGACAAAGCGCAGGTCATCAAACAGGGGCAGCAGCGTCAGACTACAGCTCTGGTCCCGGGTACAGAACTGCACGCTTTCCAATGAGGCGGCGATGAACTTGCCCGTCATGTTGAAGGAGAGCCCCAGCAGCGTTCCCGCGCAAGCCACGGTCGTCTCTTCAGTCAGCCACTTGCGAAAGTGTAGAACAGCTTCCGCAGGCTCCATCCTGGCCATTGGCATCAGGGCCTCCTTTGCACGTTTGCGCTCTGCCAAGACTAGCCTGCATCGGCCCATTCTTATCTGAGAAAGTTACAAACGGCCAGGAATGATCCATGCTGAAGACTCTGAGGGCGCCAAGTCGGCAGTCATGCACCATCTGGCTCGTGAAAAGGAAGCCTCTGCCTGCACTATCGGCCGACAAAGAAGAACTGGATGTCGTCAAACGTACTCTTTGCAGGATCAAGGGAGAAATCCAAGCGTACTCGCACGATCCGGTATTTTCGGCATCCGAGAAGGAGCCACTGAGCAGGGCTCTACTCAACTTTGGCTCTATTCCAATGCTGGCTTTACTCGAACGCCGCAACCATTCTCCAGATTTCACCTTGAAAGGGACCCCACCATCATGAAACAAACCATTCTCTGCGCGCTTGGCCTGACGGCAATTTTCCTCCTGCCTGTCGGCTGCGATAAGACTGACAACTCCAATGCCAATTACAAGGCTGCCATCAACGA
Organism: uncultured Acetobacteraceae bacterium; assembly: GCA_964658035.1. Classification (GTDB taxonomy): domain Bacteria; phylum Acidobacteriota; class Terriglobia; order Terriglobales; family Acidobacteriaceae. Next base: position 30,041 of record CAZZXL010000025.1, on the reverse strand, counting down.
CCACTACAAGGCGACGCCGGTCTGCATCTGGTCAGAATCGAAGAAATTTCCCGCCCAGGCAGCGACCTCGGATGATGCCAAGACCGAGGGATATGACGCACTCACGCAGGCTGGCCTGCTGACCCGCACAACGGCTGAAAAGAAGGTGCTGATTATCGCCTCCAAACAGGTCAATAACTATGATCTGTCCGATAGCGGCCGTTCCACCTGGACACCCGATACCACCCAGCCTGGCTATGGCAATTTCTGCTATGGCCACCGCGACGTCACCTCCATTGACAATGCCACGCCCGGCACCAATGGTTCTGGTGCCAAGACTGAAGCGGTCACGTATCACTACAAGATCTCGGATGTAGCCGGGTGGGCCAAATCGCAGGAAATGCAGACCGCTTTCCCATCCATTGCGACGGCCCTTGGGGCTTCGCCCTCCGATACTGCGTCACTGGTCATGAATGGCGATCAGTGGGTCTTCGCCGGCAAGTAAGTCTGTGGGCTGTTTGTTGCTCAGCGGGATGCGGCAGTATCCCGCTGAGACATTTCAGCGGCCGTGTGCCGGTGCGATAATCAACGCATGGCTAATGTAGAACCCAGCTGCCAAAAATGCGTTGACACCGGGTTCCTTATCTTCATGCGGGACGGCGATCGTTTTGCCTCGCCTTGTGAATGCCGAACGTCACGCAGCCTCGCGCAACGTATAAAAGCGGCGCAGATTCCCAAGCGGTTTGAGGAGTGTGCGCTTTCAGAGTTTGTTTGCTTTTTAAGAAACGACGGTGGTAATGCTAAACGAGAATGGGCGCTCAAGGCATGCAAGGATTTTGTCTTAAACTTCCCGAGCGGCACAGACGGTTCCGGCATTTTATTTACCGGTCCGCTGGGCGTAGGTAAGACGCATTTAGCCATCGGCATACTTCGTGAACTTATCAATGAACGAGGAGTTCGAGGGGTATTTTGTGATTATCGCGACCTCCTCAAACAAATACAAAATTCCTACAACGCCTCAGTAGATATGACCGAGATGCAAGTCCTGCGCCCCATCTTTGACGCGGAGGTCTTGGTACTGGATGAACTTGGCGCCACCAAGCCAACCGATTGGGTGTGGGACACCGTCGCACATATTTTGAATACTCGTTACCTTGACAAGCGAACCACCATCTTGACCACCAATTTTCCAAATCTTCCGCCCCGTACCGGTGCTGCTGTTGGAGAAGAAACACTGGGCGACAGGATAGGCGAGCGAATGCGTTCTCGGCTTACCGCAATGTGCAAAGAGGTAAACCTGGTTGGTTCAGATTTCCGGCTTACTGCAGGCCCCGCTTCCGTTGTGGGACCTCTAAGAGGCTAGCCGCAGCATGCTGTCAATAAAACAGCTATCACTTGACCGCAGCACTGCTAAGGTCGCAGATCATCACGCCTCAATGTTTAGTCACCCAGCTTACAAAAAGCGTATGATCGGCGTGCATCCGCGTAGACATGGTCTGCCGTCGGAAAAGAAAACGCTGATGCGGCTACTAACTCTCTGGGAGGCCACCGGCAGGTTCGGTCCCAGGGCATTCCGGTTCGTGCAGGGGCATCTGCGTATATGAGCGTACACCTGGTTAATCCCAGCGATAACTCCTTTGGTACCGCGGTCATCACGCCGCGTTGGCTTTTTGTTCTTGCCGCCGCTACACCTTCTGAGATGGGCGACCCCATCCTGGTAGACGAATCCATTGAACAGCTCGACCCCCAGACAATTCACGCCGGCGACGTGGTCGGCATCAGCGTCCATACCGGTAATGCTCTGCGCGGCTACCAGGTGGGCAAACTTGCGCACGAGCGCGGCGCGACCGTGGTTTACGGTGGTATCCACGCCACGCTCTTTCCGGAAGAGCCCTTCGAACGCGGCTTCGCCGATGCCGTGGTCAAAGGTGACGGCGACGTTGCGTGGGGCAACGTTCTGCGCGACCTGAGGGCCGGCAACGCGCGGCGGGTATATGAAGGCGGCAAGATCGAAGGAGAAGATTTCCTCGCCGCCCGCTGGGACTTGATGCAACCTGACAAGTACATGTGGGCGTCGGTACAGACGATCCGCGGCTGCCCCAAGCATTGCTCCTTCTGCTCCGTATGGCGCACAGATGGTCAAAAGCCACGGCAGCGGTCCTTTGAGAAAGTGATTGACGAGATCATCGATCTGCGGCGCCTGGGCTTCCGCTTTATCGCTCTCGCCGATGACAATTTCTATCCTGTGACCCTCACGGACCTGCGACTGGCGCGTGAGCAGAATAACCAGGCCAAGCTTGATGAACTGCTGCAAATCCGCGCCGAGCGCTACTCGCTTATGGCCGAACTGGCAAAGCTGCCGAAAGACATGGTCTTTTTTACGCAGATCACGATGGAATCTGCGGAAGATGGCGATTACCTGGATGCGATGCGAAAAGCGAATATCAAGGGTGCGCTGGTAGGAGTTGAAGCAGTGACCCCGGAAGGCCTGAAGAACGTGTTCAAGGACTTCAACTACTCGGGCGACCGGCTGGTCGAGCAACTCCAGCGCTTCCGCGAACACGGGGTTCATGTGCTTGGTTCGTTCATTTTCGGATTGCCGAGCGACAAGCCAAGCACTTTCAACGCGACCGTCGAAGTAGCATTAAAGGCCGGCGTGACCTTTGCGCAGTTTGTGATGATGACGCCGTTCCCGGGAACGGTCGATTTCAATCGCTGGGAAAAAGAACAGGCCGTGGCGCCGACACTGGTCGAAGGTACGCCGATTACCAAGTACTGGCTGATTCCGACGGCGATTCGTCCCAAAATGTTCACGCCGCATCCCATCATGTCGGCGGCGGAGATCAGCGACCGCACCCAGAAGGTCTGGGACCGCTTTTACGACTGGGGTCCGGTGTGGAAGCGGTCTGCCTGCACCCCGAACCTGAAAGCCCGCGTTGCCTTCATGCTGTTGTCAAAGCTCTACCGTCAGATGTATGCCGGGACCGGCATCTCCACAGACAGCGCCCGCCGCAAGAAGGCCAAGACCTCTGCCCGCTGGATTGCTAAGCAGACGCGCAAAATCTTCCAGTCAAAACCCATGCCGGAATTGATGTATCCCAAGTGGGAGCCGCGCGCGAAACGCGGCCCTGCCAACTCTTCCGCACCAGTACAGATACAGCTTTAATTCTTGCCCGGTCGTCCATGTTCTCATTCGAGCATGGACGACCCGCACAGGCGTTTCTTAAGGCAAATTACCTGAAGGTGTTAGAGCGAAGAAACAAAGAAACAATGATCGCTGACCTTTTCGCCACGAAACGGCCAGCTTGTATTCAGCCGGCAAACCCATAGCATCCGGTAATTTGCTCTAGTAGTTCTGACCGAGTTTGTAGAACGGCACTTCAAACGCGAACATCTGCTTGCCGTCCGATGTCTGCACTTCGCGTACTTCAAGCTTCGCGCCGATGAGCGGATGGTCTACTCCCGAAACGTCATAGAACAAGAATCCGGCGCGCGTCGTATGTGGTTCCACGGCAATCGAACTGTACCCGTAGGCGTCGCAGTCCGCCTTGATCTGCTTGTTCTTGTTCTTGCCCTTGCCGCCAACAGTGATCGGGATGGGGCCTAGAGGAATTTTCGTTCCAGGGTTTGGTGGCTTGTTGATCATGCGCTCAATGTCTTCGATCTGCGCTGCGGGAATCTTGTCCCCGGCGGCGGTGATGAAGTCGATCCGTGCCTGTGCAAGGGAAATGGGAGTGTCGCCGTCGTTGGTCACGATCATGCGCACCGGCATGATGCCGTAGGCAGGATAGTTCAGGTGGAAAAACTCTGCCTTACTGCCGGTGAATGGCTCGGCTGCAATCGAAACATGTTCTGTGGGATGGTTGTCTGCATCTGCATAGGTGGACGCCGGCTTTGCTGGAGGCGGGGTCTTGTCCGCGGCACTGCTCATGCCGGCGGCAGATAAGGCGCAGAGTATGACTACCGTCAGCAGTTTTGATCGCCTCCGGCAATAGCTGACATCTGACTTCGTGAGGATGCTCATGTGGAACCGATTATGATCATGTCGGGCATAAATCGTCCAGTATTGACCAAGGATATTTCTCGATCGCTCGCATCCTTTACAACTTCGGGCTGCTCCTGCTGCTTGTGCTCGGCTCGCCCTGGTGGCTCTTTCGCTGCGTCACCAGCGATCGATTTCGTGAAGGCCTGGTTGAGCGTTTCTTCGGACCGTCAGCCGCATTCGCGATCAAGCCGGCTGCGGGTCCGCGCATCTGGATCCATGCCGTGTCCGTCGGGGAAGTGCTGGCGATCAGCGGGCTGGTCGGCGAACTGCAAAGGCGGGCTCCGCATGTCTCCTTAGTGGTTTCGACCACGACGCGTACCGGGCAAAAGCTGGCGCGGGAACGCTTCGGCAACATCATTGAGCGATGCTTCTACTTTCCGCTGGATTTTCCATGGAGTGTTCGTGCTGCTTTTGGAAAGCTGAAGCCATCGATCCTGGTGCTGGCCGAGTCCGAACTCTGGCCGAACGTGTTGAGCATCTGCCGGGAAAAGAACATCCCGGTCGTCGTTGTAAACGCGCGTGTTTCTGATCGATCGCTGCCGCGTTACTTGAGACTGCGGACCCTCTGGCGACCCTTTCTGCAGATGCTCTCGCAACTCCTCGCGCAGACCGAGGAGGATGCGCGCAGGTTCAGGTTGATTGGGGTGCCGGCTGCATGTGTGACTGTCGGAGGAAACCTGAAATTTGATGTACGGGCCCCTCAGCATGCCCCTGTTGTCGAGCGCCTGCGAGGCGCTTTGCGCGACGGCACAAAACTGCTGGTCTGCGGCTCAACCCTTGAAGGCGAAGAGAGCTTGCTGCTGGAAGCCTGGCCCGCGATCCTTAAGAAAACTCCCAATGCCGTGATGCTGCTGGCTCCCCGGCATCCGGAAAGATTTGAGCGGGTCGCGGAGCTTCTGCAGACGTCCGCTTTTGCTTGGATAAGACGTTCGACATGGAACGCGAATCCTTCGCAGATACAAGCGGGCAGCATCTTCCTGCTCGACTCGATTGGCGAGCTTGCATCGCTGTATGCCTTGGCGACCGTTGCATTCGTGGGTGGGAGCCTGGTGCCTGCGGGCGGGCATAATCCTCTGGAGCCGGCCCAGTTCGCCGTACCTGTCGCTACCGGCCCTCACTATCAAAACTTTCGCGACATGGTGGAACTGCTTCTCGCGCAGGATGCCATCAGGATTGTGCATGCTGACAGCCTGGAAGGGGAACTGATTGCGCTGCTGCGGGACGAGTCGGTCGCGCAGGAGTCCGGACAGAATGCCAGGCGTATTTTTGAAGCGCAGGCGGGCGCCACGGGGCGCGCAGCTGAGGCCATCCTCTCCCGGGTCGCTGCAAGGGAGCAGCGATGAAATTGAGGCCGCAAGGTTGGCTGGCTCCGCTGGTTCCGATCTATGCGACTGCTGTTGCTGCAAAGAACAGTGCCCATGACCGCGGCTTGATCAGCCAGCAAACGTTGCAGAAGCGAGTCGTCAGTATTGGCAACCTTTCGACCGGTGGCGGCGGCAAGACACCGTTCACCATTGCGCTGGCAAAGTTGCTGAGTGCGTCCGGGCTGCCTGTTGATGTGCTGTCGCGAGGCTATGGTCGCAGCAGCCATGCCATTGAGCGGGTTGATCCAGCGGCAGATGCAGCAGCGAGCCGGTTCGGCGACGAGCCGCTGCTGATTGCGCGCGCAGCCGGGGTGCCGGTGTACGTGGGCGCGCAGCGGTACGCGGCAGGTCTGCTGGCGGAAGAGGAAAGTCTACGGTTGAACGAGAACGCACCGCGGATGCATTTGCTTGACGATGGTTTTCAGCATCGCCAGCTGGCGCGTGATCTCGACATCGTACTGCTGCATCGTGATGATCTGCGCGCGCGCCTGCTGCCTGCCGGCTCTCTGCGTGAGCCGCTTACCTCGTTACGAAGGGCGCACGTTGTCGTTGTGCGCGAGGCAGATCGTGACATGGCTGGGCTCACTAAACGCTATCTTCAACCTGGCGCGATGATCTGGCACATGCGCAGAACGCTTCATGTCCGTCCAGGCGATGGTGCGACGTTGGCGTTCTGCGGCATTGCGCGGCCGCAGGATTTTTTTTCGGAACTACAGGCATCAGGAGTCAACCTGGTCGATGGTGTCCCGTTCCAAGACCACCACCCCTTTAATGCGGCAGATATACACAGCATCGGCGAACGTGCCAGGAAGTCAGGGGCAACACGCATCCTGACGACCGAGAAAGACCTGGTGCGTTTTTCCCCGGATGCATTGCAGCTTCTGCGACAACACGCTCCGGTTGAGAGTGTGCCGCTGACGGTCACCCTGCTCGAAGCTGACCAGGCAGTGGAATGCATGGTCGACTTGCACAACCACTGACAGTGGACAGGGAAAGTGTGCAGCCGCTGTGAGAAAATCAGGGTTTGTTAGCTCCCGCCTCCCAACTTCGAGTTCTCATTGTCCGCCTTGGCGCCATGGGCGACATTCTGCACGCTCTACCTGCCGTTACGGCGCTGCGGGCGCAGCATCCGGAATGGTTCCTGGGCTGGGCAGTTGAGCCGCAGTGGCAGGCCCTTCTGGCTGCATGCGATACACCCGCACGCCTGGCTGCCGGAGAACGTCCCACGATGCCGCTGGTCGATCGCATCCATCGGGTGCCGGCGAAGAAGTGGGCGCGTGCGCCGCTGACACCAGACACTCTGGGTGAACTCAGCGAGGTCCGCCGCGAACTGCGGGCTGCCCGCTACGACGTCTGCGTCGACCTGCAGGGAGCGGTGCGATCAGCCATCCTGGGACGCCTTGCCAAACCGGCGCGCATGATCGGCGAAGCGAAGCCGCGCGAACCGATGGCACGGCGGTTCTTCAAGGAGCAGGTCCCCACTTCCGGCGTGCACGTGATTGACCAGGCGATTGAAGTCGTCAACCGCGTCGCGAATGACCAACTGTCTTTTACGGCTCCCATGCTGCCCCGCAGTCCGCAATCGGAAGCGTGGTGCGATCGAACGATCGCGCGCGGGCAGGCGCTGGTGCTGGTGAATCCAGGCGCAGGGTGGGGGGCGAAGCGTTGGCCCGCGGACCGTTTCGGTTCGGTTGCGGCCGTGTTGAACACGCTGGGCTACAAGGTCGTGGTAAATGCCGGCCCGGGCGAAGAAGGCATTGCACGCGAAGTGATTGCCGCCAGCGGCGGGGTCGCCATTGCGCTCAACATGACGCTTGATCAACTGATCGCTGCGACCCGGCGGGCCGCGCTGGTGATCGCGGGCGATACCGGGCCGCTGCATCTTGCCTGCGCGCTCAATGTGCCGGTGGTCGGCATTTTTGGACCCACAGACCCGGCTCGCAATGGACCATTCGGTGTGCCCTGCCGCGTGCTGCGGCACCCTGAAAGCAAACGCGACCATAGGCGTCATCGTGAACCGGAAACCGGGCTGCTGACCATTACGGTTGAGGATGTGCTTGCCGCTGCGCATGAACTGCTGGCCGGCGTACCCGGAAATGCCGCCAGTGAGAGCGACCCTGGTCAGCCATCCAATCAGACCCTACCTGGGACCGCGCCGGCAATCGAAGCGGATGCGCCAGGTACAGCCGGCGTCGGCAGCCCATCCATCCGGAACGAAGGGGAAGACCAGCCGCACCCATGAGTTCGCCCTCCCAGCTACAGCAGTGGAGCAGAATTGCCCGGCGGATACGCGTGCCGATGGGCTTCCTGTTTGCCGTGTTTTATATCGGGCATCTTTACTACGTTCCACCCACCAGTCGATCGCTCGTACTGAGCCTGCTGCTGGTGGTACCGGGAACGCTGCTTCGCGCGTATGCCTCCGGCTACGTCAAGAAGAATGCCGAGCTGGCGACGACTGGTCCTTACGCCTACACACGCAACCCGCTTTACCTCGGGTCGATGCTGATGGCCTTTGGCTTCGCTGCGGCTTCAAAGAGCTGGGCGGTGTTCAGCCTGCTGGCCATTCTTTTTGCCATCATTTATCTGCCGACCATTTTTTCGGAGGAGGCATTTCTCCGCGAGGCTTTTCCGGAATTCGCGAGTTACACGCAGCGGGTGCCAAGACTTTTTCCCCGCTTGACGGCCGCGCGTGGCGACCGTTCTTCCAGCCGGGATGACACTGCCGGCGGCTTCTCCGCCGCGCTTTATCTACGCCACCGCGAGTACAATGCTGGTTTAGGCGCTATCGCAATCTATGCCGCACTCCTGTTGAGAATCTTCATCGGTACACGGCACTTCTGACAACCTACTGAGTGAGCCGACATTGATTCGAACCCGCCTTGTGACGACTGCCTGCCTGCTCGGGATCCTCGTCGCTTCCAACCAGCTCTTGCCGCGCCAGGCCTTCGCATTCCAGGCAGCGTTCGCACCGGTGCCACAAACGCTCGCACCGCTTCATCCGGCGGACACGCACTATCCCCTGCCCCAGCACCAGACGCTCAACTACATCGTCGACTGGCGGGTTTTTCCGGCCGGCACGGCGACCATCCACCTGGATGCGGACGGAAATACCGAACGCATTAACGCCACGGGCGTCGACATTGGCGCAGTCAGCCTGCTGTTCAAAGTGAATGACCGCTTTCAGTCGGCGTTCGATCGGCATACCGGCTGCTCGCAGTACTTCAACAAGCAGCTGCAGGAGGGACGCCGGCAGATTACCAGCGGTCTGACCTTCAACGGCGCAGCCGGGCAGCAGGTACTCGACGAAAAGAACATGGTGAAGGGGACCAGCAAGCATCAGCAGGCACAGATCCCTCCCTGTGTCAGCGACCTGATGTCGGCAATTTTCTATGGCGCTACGCAGGAGCTAGCGATTGGCCGAAGCTTCGTCTTTCCCGTGGCGGATGCCATGCGGACCATCGATGTAACGATGAAGGTGGAGGCCCGAGAACGCGTGATTACGCCGGCCGGCACGTTCGATACGGTGAGAGTGCAGCCAACCGCAGATGCGGGCGTGGTGAAGAACCGCGGCAACATCTGGATCTGGTATACCGACGATGTACGGCATATTCCCATTCAGATGAGGGCCCGGCTGTTCTGGGGTACCATCACGCTGCGGCTTTCCAGCTTCGACCAGAAGTAGGTCCCGGACGCTTACGTTTGTGGTGACCCCCTGGAGCAAATTACCTGATGCTATGGTGTTGTTTCTGGCTGGATACAGCGGCCTTTTCTTGGCGAAAAGGCCCCTGTTGATCGTATCTTCGCTCTACCCCTTCAGGTAATTTGCTCTATCGCTACTGGATGCGAAAGCGTTCGCGCATCAGGCGTTGCAGTCTGGGCTTGTAGATCAGGTTGTAGGCGAGTTCCTTGTCGGGGAACATGGCCAGCGCCGCCCGTTTGCTGTCGGCCACCATCTCGGCGGCCTGGTCCACGGTCAGGCGATTGTCCTGGCCGATCACGGACATGACCATGTCCATCATCAACTGCAGGCGGCGGAGCTTGCGCTGCTCCTCCCGGTCAAAGGCACTGCTGTCCGGCGTCCGCTTTTGGTCGCTGTCCAGTTGAGCATTGATATCGGGGTGGGTGTTGGAGTCGCGGGTGGCGTGGTTGCGAGCGTCTTCATCGCATGCAGAACGTTCAGTTTGCTGCTCTCCGTCTGACTGGTCCGACCTCATCCTGTACCCTCCATGCCCATGTGTCTGCTTGCAGGTGATCGCTTCAAATCGCTGCGAATTTGTTTGCCAGCATACATCTTCATGCACCTTTCCGAAAGAGATAATGCAGGCTCTTTGCTCCCCGATCGTCACGGGGCTGTCGAGATGTGCTCGCCATCAAGATAGAAGGTGCTGATGCCGTCCAGGTCAGTTCTGTACGTCCTGACTCTCGCTTCCTGCAGGTGCTCTAAAGTTTCGAAGCGGGGATGGTGATAGAGGTTGTGCCATCCAACCGACACCACCGCGTACCCGGGTGAGACCGCTGCCAGGAACGGGGCAGTGGTCGACGTCTTGCTGCCGTGATGGCCCACCTTGAGCAGGTCCGCATGGATGGAAGGCAGAATGGCCATCTGGGCTTCGCTGGGAGCTTCGGCGTCGCCTTCGAGCAGCGCCGACGTATGCCGGTAGGCAAGCAGCAATACCAGAGAATCATCATTCTTCGCTGCCGGGCCGGGCACGTAGTCGGCTGCAGGAGCGAGCACACGTATGCTGACCCCGCCGTAAGTGAACGTACTGTCCGCGTGAAAGCTTCTGACGACTATGTGCAACTGTCGTGCTTCTGCCAGCAGGGCCTTGTACTGCAAGGTGGGCGGATTGTTGCCGACCCATAGCTCCCGCGGGCGGAAGTTACTGAGTACGGCGAACATGCCGCCCATGTGATCGCTATGCGCATGCGAGAGCACGACCGCATCCAGGTGGCTGATACCGCGCGACCACAACACAGGCGACACGACGTCTTCACCGATCTCAAAATTGCCATGCTGTGTTAGATCGCCGCCGGTGGGACCGCCGCAATCGACCATGAGCGTTTTGCCTTCAGGAGTGACGACCAGCAGCGCGTCTCCCTGGCCGACATCGAGAGCGGTAATTTCAAGTACATGTGCCCGGGCCATGACGCCGCGCGGCCATAGCAGGAAAATCATGGAGACGCAGCATGCTGCCGCGCATACGCCGGCCAGGAGCCTGCCGCGTCGCATCGACCAGGCGCAGCAGGCGAGCAGCAGCAGGACTGCAACTGTCGCCGAGAGGTGAGGGGTGGCGACGCGTACGTCCCCCATCTGTCGCGAGAACAAATGCACGATGCCGACCGCCGTATGCAGCAACAAGGCCAGCAGTATGCCGGGAATGGCGGCGAGCGGAGGTGCCACGATGGCCACGACTGCCGTGAAGACCGCAACCGGAAGCAGCAGTCCCAGTCCTGGGATCAACAGCAGGTTTACGGGCAGGGCGAGAGCGGTGATCCGATGGAAGTAGAGGGCCATGGGAAGGGCCATGATGATCTCGACCGTGAGCGACATGAGGAAGAGCTCAGCTATGCGCAGCAGTAAGCGGAGAGTCTTTGCCAGGAGCTCAGGAGCACGGCTGCGATAGCGCCGGGGCAGGAGCAGCGGGCCGAGATGCCCGGCGAAGAGGCGCAGCATGACGCGGTATTGTGCCAGCCTCGGCGGCATGCCCTGGTCGACCGCGAGGATGCCGATCTGCCGCGTCGCCTGCAGATAGGGAGCGAGGGTCCTTTCGAGCAGAGGCGCGACCAGGCCGCCGGTTGCAACCACGGTCAGCATCGTCATTTGCAGGCCGGCATCGAAAAGCGCCGATGGCTGCCACGCCAGCAGGCAGATGGCAGCGACGCCGAGCGCCTGCAGGGCGTGACGCTCGCGATAGAACGCGCGGGCCGCGAGGTAGAGCAGCACCATGGCAAGTGCGCGCTGCACGGGCTGGCCAAAGCCCGTGAAGACGGCGTAGATGGTCGCCAGCCCCGCGGTAACCAGCCCCGACCAGCCGCGTGAGCAGCCGAGTCTGTTCATGGCTGCGAGTAGAAGGCCCGCGATCAATCCAACATGCAGGCCGGAGACGACCAGTACATGGAAGGCGCCGGTGCGCTCAAAGCCAATCCGCTCGCTGCGTTCGAGGTAGGAACGATCGCCGGTGACCATGGCGGTGACCATACTGGCATCGCTCTCGGTGATGGTGAGCGCGACAGGCAGCCAGCGCGGCCTCGCGGTCGAGCCGAGCGCGATGATCCGTTCACTCGCCCTGGTCTGCAGTGCGTGGATCCAGCAGGCCACGCTGCCACGCTTGTCTCGAACCGGCAGCAGGATGTCGGTTGCATTCGCCGCCGCCAGAACACTGATGCCTTGACCCAGCAGCCAGGCGCGGCCGTCCCACACGCCGGGATCGCGGTAGCTCTGCGGTTCTTTGAGGGCGGCGTTCAGGCTCATGCGATTTCCGCAATGGACGGGGGCGATCGTTATGTCCATGGGCGCGTAGATGGCCAGTCGCAGGCCGCCTGTCGTCGGGCGCGCGTCGACGCTGGACACTGCGAGCAGGACGGAGAGTTGCTGTTCCGCCGTGGCTTCATTGCTGAACGGACGTTGCGAATGGATGGTGCGGACGGCACCGTAACGGACCACTTCGCCGACAATAGTGTGCTTTTCGTTATCGGTTAGCCGGATGAGGGCTTCCTGCGCATCGGGATGCGGCTGCACTTCGCCAAGGAAAGCGCCGGTGAGCAGGAAGGCAGCGAACAGGGGAAGCAGCAGGACCCGGGGTGCAGTCAGCGAACACCAGCACAGGGCCATGAGTGGAAGGATGCCGCCAAGGAGCAGCCAGGCAGGCGCAATCCAGCAGAGATGCGTACAGGCCATGCCGAAGGCCAGGGCAACGGCGGCGAAGAGCGCAGGCTGCGCGTGGAAGCTCAGCCTGTCAAGAACAGCGATGCGCGCGGCACGGCCGTTGATGCGGGCACTGGCCTGTTGCCCTGGCGGCCGGTGCGTACGTGTTCGTGAGTCGCAGGCGATCAGCGTAGCCAAGGCACTCTCCGCGCACGGCTACGCTGAGGGTGGTCAGCCGCGTGTCAGTTCCGCGATCGTTTCCAGATGGGCAGTCTGCGGAAACAGATCGACGAGCGTAGTTTTTCTGAGTTGGTAGCCAGAGTGTAACAACTGCTGCAGGTCTCGGGCGAGCGTTGCCGGGTCGCAGGAGATATAAGTGATCGCGGTCGGACCGATTTGGGAAAGGAGCGCGGTCACGTCCTTGCCGAGGCCGGCGCGCGGCGGATCGACGATGACCAGGTCGGGCGCTTTCCGGTTGATCTTTTTGGTCTCCGCCTTCAGGAAGTCTAGCGTCGATGACGCTATGACACGGTGCTGTTTCCCTTGCAGGTTATGACCAAGATCGCGCACGGACGAAGCAGCCTGTTCGACTGCGGTCACCTGCTGAAAGTGTCCCGCGAGCGAGACAGCGAAGAGACCGACGCCGGCGAAGAGGTCCCATGCTACCTGCCCCCGGACGGCTGCGACGCGATCCAGCAGCTGCGGAATGAGCAGGCGGTTGATTTGAAAGAAGGAGCCTGCGCTGACGCGATAGCGGTGGCGGTTGACGGTATAGGTCAGCTCCGGCTTGCCCCAGCTCGCTTGCTGGCGGCCCTGACCTTTTTGCGATTGCGTTTGAAAGAGCAGGCTCCCATTCAGCAACGGCAGATGTTCAGCGAGGGTCTCGCAAAGGAGAGGGAGCGCCCGCGTCGCGTCATTGCCGCGGGTGGTCCAAAGAGACAGGAGCAGCGTGTCTTCAGCGTCGTTGGTAAAGAACTCTGCTTCGTCAAAGATGCCGGCTTCAACCCCGCACGATTCGGCCGCGGAGGTGAAGGCCTTGATGGCAAGTTGTAACAGCGGTGCGGCAATAGGGCAGTGGTCGACAGGAACGTCGCGATGAGACGATGCCTCGCGATAGCAGAGTGCGAAATCCCCGAAGCGAATGTGCAGCCGGATCCGATTGCGATATTGCCACGGTCCGCTGTCCAGTATCTCGATGGCTGCTGCATCGATGTTCATTCCCGCGCGGGACAACGTCTCCGCCAGGATGCTGCGCTTGATGGAGAGCTGTGCTTCGTAAGACGCATGCTGGTACTGGCAGCCTCCGCAACGCGGGAAATATTCGCAGCCGGGTGCGATACGTTGGGCGGCAGCTTCGAGGACTTTTGTGATACGGGCATTGGCAAAGCTGCGCCTGTCTTCGATGATCTCGCACTCGACGAGTTCGCCGGGCAGGGTATGTGGCACGAAGATGGTCTTGCCCTGCATTTCGGTAGCGATGGAGGCGTCGCTACTCGCGTCCTCCCTGCTGACGCGGCCAAGGCCGGCGCCTCCGTAGACGGCTTTTTCAATGCGCAATTTCATCGGCTGCCCAGCTTCATCCCTGGCTCATGTAGAAGAGGCTGAGGCGTGGCAGCCGGTACTTTTCGATGATCTTTTTGTGCAGGAACTGCTGCTCGATCTGGCGGATCTGTAATGCCTGCATCCGGCTGCGGTAGGGTGCAAGTTCACGCGCCGCCTGTTCTTTTAATTGCACCAGCGCCTGCTCCGGTTCCGCGGCGAGCACTGCGGCGAATAGCTTTTCATCCATGACGAGAAGAGTGCGGTCGAGCTCTTCGAGCTTGGGTAGCGTGGCGCGGATTTCCTCTGTGAGCGCGGTCAATCGCGTGGCCGTTTCGTCGATGGCTGCGGGGCAGGTTGAGGCTTGTTTCGCGCGGAGCAGGGCTTCGGCGCAGTCGAGCAGATGCTGTGCGATCCGCTCCTGTTCGAAGCCGGATGCCGGCTTTTCTTCAGGCTTGTCGTTTTGCGGCGCCATGCCGACGGAGGCTTCGCGCATTGCTTCAAACTCGATCATCACGGACTGCGAGGCCCAGGCGAGTCCATTTACTTTGCGCGTGCCCGGACGATGTTTTTTCGCTTCGTGCTTATCGAAGGCCGCGTCGATGCCGCGCAGGACGGCGGCCAGCGGAATGCCCGCTTCACGCCAGGTTTCGATCAAGGCCCAATCGACGGTTGAGAGGAGAAGAATGGAACCGCGCCGACGCTGGAAGTGGTCTTCGATTTCGGTGAAGTAGTTGAAGTAGTTTTGCAAATCTTACCTGGATATCGGCCCTAAAATGGCTCGAAATGTGTCAAAAAACAGCTATTTTGTGCTGTTTTCGTGTCGTTTTGTGCCCTTTTGGAGGCGGTTTTTCTCGTAGATGAGGCGCAGGCCATCGAGGGTGAGCATGTCGTCCACCAGTTCGATGTACCTGGAATCGCCGACGATGAGTCGAGCGAGGCCGCCGGTCGCAATCACTTTCGGCGGCTTGCTCTGGGTTACTTTCATCTCTTCCAGGATGCGTTCGAGAATGCCGTCGACCAGGCCGATGTAACCATAGAACAGGCCGCTCTGTAGATTTGTAATGGTGTTGGTGCCAATTACTTTGGCCGGCTTTTTGACGTCGACTCTCGACAACTTGGCGGCGCGGGCGAAGAGGGCATCGGCGGAGATGCCGAGGCCGGGAGCGATGACGCCGCCCACGTATTCGCCGTTGGCGGTCACCACGTCGAAGGTGGTAGCGGTGCCGAAGTCGACCACGACCACGGGGCCGCCGTACTTCGCGAAGGCGGCCACATCGTTGACCAGCCGGTCGGCGCCGAGTTCAGACGGGTTGTCGACCAGGATTGGCATGCCGGTGCGGATGCCGGGCTCGATAAACATCGGCTTGACCTTGAAGTAGTGCTCGCATACGCGGCGCAAGGTGCTTTCAATCGGCGGAACGACGGATGAAATGATGATGGCTTCAACTTCGCTCGCCTTGATGTCGTGCATGGCGAAGAGGTTGAGGAAGAGCACGCCATATTCGTCGGCGGTCTGCTTCAGGTGCGTGGTGACGCGCCAGTCCGCGACGAGTTCGGCAGGCTGCTCACCTGCTTCCAGTTTGTAGAGGCCGAGGACCGTGTTGGTGTTGCCGACATCGAGCGTGAGGAGCATGCGATCTACAGGATAACGTGTTTGTTCATGCTAGCTGCCGACTACCTGGCGGCGGCTTCACGAACGCCGCCGGAGAAGACTGTTCGCGTCCCGTCGGCCGTGCGAATGCGGAGAAAGCCACGGGCATCGAGACCGTCCGTCGTCCCGGCATAGCCGTCTTCTTCTTCCACGAAGACGCGCTTGCCACGCACCCAGCTCGAGGCAGCTTCAAGGCGGCGCAGGATGCTTTGCGTTGCCGTTTCGAGCTGGCCGGGAAGGATGAGGGTGCTGACTTCGCGGTCGATGTTGCGCAGCAGGGCGATGAGCAGGTCCTGGCGGCCCCAGTGACGCCCCGACTCGATAGCGAGCGAGGTGGCAATGGGCGCGAGATCCGTCGGGAATTGCTCCTGGTGGACATTGATGCCGATGCCGATGACCAGATGGCGGACGCGGGTGACTTCGGCATTGAGTTCGGTGAGGATGCCGCCGAATTTCTTTTTGCCGAAGAGCATGTCATTAGGCCAGCGAACGTCCGGCTGGAGCGCGGTGACCTGGCTAACGGCGTGATGCACGGCGAGACCGGCGGCGAGCGAAAGCCAGAGGACGTCGGCGGGGGCGAGGCGGGGGCGGAGAAGGATGCTGAGGTAGAGGCCTGAGCCGGGTGCGGAGTGCCAGGCATGGGCGCCGCGACCGCGGCCGGCGGTCTGCTCATCGGCGAGGTAGACGGTGCCTGATGCCGTGCCTTCGTCGGCTTCCTTCATGGCGAAGGTGTTGGTTGAGTGGATGGTCGGGAAGTAGCGGATTCGCCCAGCGAAAGGAGTTTCGGCGAGTTCGTGATGCAGGGAGTCGAGGTCGAATGGGTCGGGGGGCATGGCAGTTGTCAGTTTACGTGTCGGCGGTGACGGTGATGGTTGGACAGCCCGGTGCCTACGGGCCGGTCGTCAGTTCGGACCTGGTCGGAACCAGCACCGGGAAGTAGTCACCTTGCGATCGTTATTTGCGGCGCGTGGTGAGCTCGTGCCAGTTCAATCCGAGATCGACGAGAAGAATGGAAGCCAGAGTGAAGGCGATAACGCCGACCGCCGACAATACGTCGCCAAGGTGGCTCCAGTAAGATGGCACGAGATTTAGCACACGGCTGGACACGAAGGTAAACGTGACTGCATAGGAACGAGCCATCCACTGACGATGCACAGCAACCTGGCGGTTACGCGCGGCAATCACCGCAGCGGCGGTGCAGACAATCCAGGCCGCCCCTTGCATGGAGGTTCCCGGTAGCCCTGGTCGCCCAGCGGCGAGAGCGATCCCGGTGAAAGCACCAATAATGACCGAGATGAAATACATGCGACCCAGAACGCGATGGAGTTTAAGGTGGCGCTGCCGGAAACGCGAGGAGAACTGTAATGGACCGGCCAGCAGTGCAAAGGTGCCGCATAGAGTGTGTGGGATGAGTAGCCCACGGTCGGCTATCACCTGCAGGCGGTATGCATGGTACATCGGGTAATCGGTAACGAGGAGAACCTCTGACGTAATGAAAACGAAGAGGACAGTCATTCCAAGCGAGACCCAGAGAATGGTCTTGCATCTGGAACTAGCGGAAGTGATCGCTCGCAGAGTGGACGTTGGCATCATTCTCCTCTCGCAGGTTTAGACGTGATGAGGCAAGGAAAGCGGCGACTCGCGCAAACGGCTGTGTATCTCCCAGTCTAACGAGGCACTCTTTAAGGATCGGCTTCACTTCCACCGCCCCACGCACAAACGCCCTGGCCGCCAATGCTGCAGCGTCGCCTTTTCTTGCGGGATTTCAGCAGCGGCCAGCAGGCGCACCCAATCCTCCTTGCGGAAAGCCCTGCGGAACGATACCGGGCCGTCATGCCGCACCATGGGATGCCATCGCACCAACCCGAACATCCGATAACTCCATTCAGCCCGCTCCAGATCATTGATAAACCAACCGAGCTGCGCGGTCGCTTCCATCCACTTCAACAGTGCCGCGACCTCGACATCTTCCAGATGATGTGCGGTCAGCGAGCTCACAACGATATCTATTTTTCTCTCAGGTCGATGGGACATTGCATTTCCGGTTACCCAGGTGATCCCGAATTCCTTTGGAGTAGCCTCAGTTGCCGCACGCGTCGCATAGGGGTTCAGATCGATCCCCGTTAGTTGCACGGCAATCCCCCGGCTTCGTGCGCGGCGCGCAATTCGCCTTAGTAAATCGCCGCCGCCACAACCCACATCGATGATGTGCACCGGTTCAGGCAAGCTGCGCGGTAGTGCATCCAGCCACGCCAGCGTTGGGCGGTAGCCCAACAGCCAACGATTGACAGTTTCCAGACTGCGCAGGCAGTCACGGAAATCCTCATAGCTGCAGTCCCCATCCATCAGCTCCGGGAGTTCGCGCGGGGAGACCCGCCGACTTAAGTCAATCTTGGTACTAGGCCACATGAAAGCGCATCGTCTCCGCCGTCAGTCCAGGTCCGAACGACATGGCGCACCCGCGCTGTCCGGGACTTGCCTGCTGCATGATCTTCTCCAAGACAAACATCACCGTCGCCGACGACATATTGCCGAAACACGACAAGATCTCGCGCGATGCGGCCAGCGCATCTGCCGGCAGCTCAAGTCCTTTTTCAACCGCATCAAGAATCGACCGTCCCCCAGGATGCACTGCCCAGATGTCGATGTCGTCGCGCTCCGCCATCAGTTCACCCTCATGCAGCGCTCGGCCCAGCTCTCCTGGCACTTGCCCAGAGAGCAGCATGTCGAAACCTAATCCCCGGATCTTCCACGTAATGAGCTCCCGCGTCTCGGGCACCATCACAGCCTTGAAGCTGTCCAGCGCGAGACCGTGCTCGCGTGCTGAAATCAGGCTCGCGGCTGCGCCATCGGCAAAGACCAGAAAGGAAAGGATCTGCTCCAAATCCTGCGTCTCCTGGAAGTGCAGCGTACACAGTTCGAGGTTCAACATGAGCACACGGGCATTCGGTTCTGAGCGCACAATATGCCGCGCTAACTTCAGCGCGTTGATCGCGGCGTAGCATCCCATGAATCCAACCATCGTGCGTTCCACACTCGACGAAAGCCCGAGGTGTTCGATGAGTTCAAAGTCCAGCCCGGGCGCATAAAGGCCGGTGCAGCAAGTTACGAGAACGTGCGTAATCCCTGCGCGTTCATCCTCACTCAAGGCGAGCCTGTCCACTACCTTCCGCATCAGCATGGGAGCGCTTTGCTCAAACAGTTGCATACGCTGAGTGGTGGAGGGAAAATGTCCGAGACGATAAAACTTGTGTGCATCGTGCGAAGAAAACTGGCCTTCAACCCTGGGATCGAGAAAGGAATACCGGTGCGTGATGTCGGCGCGATTCGCCATGCGACGGAGGACCGCTCGGAGTCGAGGGTCAGCGAGCATCTTTTCTGCGAAAACGAAGAAGGAGTCGTGCACATCATGCTCTGGTACCGCAGTGGCGATGCGGTTTAGGTAAGCCGTAGTCATGCACGAATGGCCCTCAGCCGGATTGGGTTGGATGCTGCTTGCGATGCGGAAAGCTGAACGATGAAGTGACGACAATCCCTCGACGGTCGAATACTCGAAAGAACAGACTCCATCTTCAATCGAACAACCATGAATTGAGACTAGACCTTTGTTTCTTTGATAGCAGCCTGCAGTGGGGTAGACGATGACGATTCGTTCATGGACCAGGCAATCAACGAACAGGTTGAAGGAATGCGTCGGTGAACATGCTAAGTTACCCATCAGTCAGCCAAATGGGTGGTTTTAACCAATGAGCCAGTTTAGACCAATGCGCACCCGCTTACTTCCTGATGGTTGAGGAATCGAGTAGCTAAAATGACCTCCGCGACCAGCCTCAAATTGGTGCGCCTAGCGCACCACTACACAGGAGTGTTCTTCGCGCCGACGATCCTCTTCTTCGCCCTCACGGGATGCCTTCAGATGTTTGGCCTTCATGAGAGGAGTCGGGGTAGTTCTTACGTTCCTCCAGCCTTTCTCGCTCACCTTGCCCAGTTGCATAAGAAGGGCACCCTATACTTTCCTCCCAGGAAGCCGGTTGCCCCCGGGCCTGCAAAGGCGGACGGACAGAAACCCGAGATTACGAAGCCTGATACTCCAAAAGCTCCCGCACCAGTTCCAGCTTCGCCCGTACCCAACCCGCTTCCCATGAAACTGTTCTTCGCTGCAACTGCTTTAGCCCTTGTGATCTCAACCTGTACGGGGCTTTTGATGTCATGGAGATACGCACGGCGCAAAGCGGTGGTCGGCGGAGTGCTCATTGCGGGAATTGTCTGCCCGCTGATCCTTCTGCTTTTCTGATGGCAGGAACACCAACTCGCCGAACTGGGTAGTTAGCGGAGGATTGACCCCGGCAACCTCATCCCTCGGAATCCGACCGGAGCCCCAAAATCAAGGGGCAGGGCGGTCGAGGCGCAACATAGGATGGAATGATGCGACTCCTGCTGGTCGAGGACGAACTCGAGATTCAAAGCTTCGTTAAGCAATCGTTGACAGGCGCGGGCTACGAAGTTCACACGGCAGAAGACGGAGCGACCGCCGCACTCCTCGCGGCGAAGCACGTCTATCAAGGCATGATCGTCGATCTCGGGTTGCCAGATCTGGACGGCATCGATCTCATCCTCCAGTTTCGGAAGGCGGGTGTGACCAGTCCTGTACTCATTCTTTCGGCGAGGCGGTCGGTGGATGACCGCGTGAAGGGTCTGGAGCTGGGAGGGGACGATTATTTAACGAAACCCTTCGCTATCGCCGAGCTACTCGCCAGGATGCGTAATCTGCTCCGACGAAACACTCCCCAGATCGAAGATTCAAGCCGGCTGCGGGTGCAAGATCTGGAAATCGATACACTCAGACGAAGAGTGACCCGAGGGGACGAAGTTCTCAACCTTAGTCCGCAGGAGTTCGTTTTACTGGAATACCTCTGCCGTAATGCGGGCAGGGTCGTGTCCCGTTCCATGCTTATGACAGAAGTCTGGGGAATGCGGTTCCAGCCCGACACAAACGTGGTCGATGTTCATATTTATCGTCTACGCGGCAAGATCGACATCGAAGGACGTGAGCCGCTCATCAAGACGTTGCGAGGTATCGGATATGTCCTCAAAGACCGTTAATCCAATCATGCGAAGCGCCGCGTGGCGTATCTCGCTCTGGGCCAGCTTGGCGTTTGCCATCGGAACAATGCTGGTGTTCGCGATGCTTCACCGCTTTGTTGCAAGCGACATCCAGCGGCGAAGCGATGCATGGCTCTCGGGAGAAGTCGGGGTTTTGGGGGACGTGGCCGGACGAACTCCAAAAGACCGCCTGTATCGCCGAGTTGTGGGTGAAGTGGCAGAACTTGCCAGTCGCGAGGTCCCGAACCGTCAGCGGTCCAGCGGCAACGAGAACGACGCCGTTTTTTTTCTTCAAGCCGGAGAGAACGGACCAGCGAAACTTTGGGTTGGGTCTGGAGATGGCACCGCAAACCTGGCTGCCATCCGCGCTGCACGGGTGCTACGTGACGTGCCCCTGGATGTGCGCGTTCAGGGTTTCAGCATCCCCTTCCGCGTAGCATCAGTTCGCATTGAAGATGGCAGCAACATCTATCTCGGATTATCGGAACGTGACGAACTACACGTCTTAAGAAGTCTTCGTGTTCGGTTTTTCACTCTTTGGGTGGTGATTGTCCTTCTTGGCTTCGTCATTGTTTTTTATGCAACGCGGAAGATGTTAGGCCGCGTCAGCGAGATTACAGAAGCAGCGTCGCGC
The DNA here is from genome assembly GCA_964658035.1 of uncultured Acetobacteraceae bacterium. Taxonomy (GTDB): domain Bacteria; phylum Acidobacteriota; class Terriglobia; order Terriglobales; family Acidobacteriaceae. The sequence continues at coordinate 8,858 of CAZZXL010000025.1, read as the reverse complement.
ATCGGCCAATCCGATCTTAGCAGCCGGGTTCCCGACACGAGGGGGAAGGATGAGATCGGCCATCTCGCCCGCACGCTGAACCATATGCTTGACCGGATCGAGAGCACGGTCCATCAACTACATACCATTACGGACTCCCTCGCACACGACCTGAGAAGCCCACTCACCGCTGTCCGTGGCAAGTTGGAGACGGCCTTGGGTAGTGGCGTCATGGAGGATCACGCCGAGTCAATCGTCTCAGCGATCGACGAACTCGACCGGCTGACTGAATTTCTTAACACATCGCTGGACGTGGCAGAGGCGAAAGCCGATGCACTCCGGCTCTCGCGAAGCGAGGTGGATCTCGACGAGCTGGTAAGAGACATGATTGATCTTTACGAGCCCTGCATGAGCGATAAGGGGCTGGGTCTCCAAATACGGAGCGCGGGCGCAATCAAAGTCCTGGCCGACCCAGGTCTCCTCCACCGGGTAATCGCCAACTTGCTCGATAACGAACTCAAACATCTCCCCGCCTCCTCCATGGTCTGTGTCTCACTTCAAACGGACGATCACATGGCGAAGCTCACCGTGGAAGACAATGGGCCCGGCTTCGACGCGGAGATCAATGGTCATCTCTTCGAGCGAAGAGTGAAAGGTCGTGCATCGCGGGGACATGGACTTGGACTTGCCTTCGTGGAAGCAGTCGTTCGTGTTCACGGAGGCAGTGTGACGGCTACCAATCGTCTTGAAGGCGGGGCGCGACTCACGGTCAGACTTCCATTGTGCGAAGTTCAAAGGCCGGAGGAGCCTGAACTCCTTGCGCTGGCGAACGGCTAGCATTTCTGAGGGCGCTTATGACTCTAGACTGAAAGTGGGGGGAGTGACGATTGAGGACACGAAGAGAGTTTCTTGCGGCAGCAGCTGCCGTTGCTGCCACTCCCATCACCTGGGGCAGCGAACTCCGCATCGAAGCGGCAGGCGGACCCTCCTCGGAAAAAGATCCATCCCACCCCTTGCGGCCATCGGTCGGGGAAGCTGCATCGACAAGCGCTCAGCCGAAGATCCGCGGAATCATGGTGGATGCCGGTCGCGTTCCTGAGACCCTTGGCTACTACAAACGTGTCATCGACTTCTGCTCAGACTGGGGACTGAACACCCTCCAGTTCCGATTGACCGATGACCAGGGAAGCGCAATGCGGTTCAACTCGGTCCCCGGCCTGGTCACGCACGAAAACGCTTTGTCGCCGGCAGAGATGAAAAGCCTTGTGGAATGCGGCCGGAACCATGGCGTTGACCTGCTTCCCGAGATCGAATCATTTGGCCATACCGGCTACATCACGCGCTCTCCGGCATACGCGCATCTGCTCGATCGCGACCCTTCCAGTAGCTCCGCGGAATTTACCGGCATCATTCCGGTCTCGCCGGAGTCTCTGCAGATTTTCGAGCACCTGTACCGGGAAGTGGCGGACGTTTTCCCCTCCGTCTATCTCCACGGCGGCTGCGATGAAGTGAACTGGGGTGGCTCTGCACTCTCGCGCAAAGCGCTTCAAACCAGGACGCGTACGCAGATATGGGCAGAGTATTTGAACGCGCTCCATCAGGTCGCAGCGGGATTGGGAAAGCAATTTATCGTATGGGGTGACCTTGTTTTACGGAAAGAACCGGCGATCCTCGGGCAGTTAGACAAGAAGATCATCGTGATGGATTGGAGTTACTACGACAATAGCTCGGCCAGTCTGCAAAATGCTTTGCAGACGATCAGTAGCAATGGTTCTCGTGCCATTGGCGCGCCCGCTCTCTCGTGCTATCGCTGGGGTGCGCGGGTAGGAACAGAGCAGTTGCGGAACATCGATGCATTCGCCGACGCTTATTTTCAGGCGGGCCAACCCGCCGCACTGGGAGTGATCCTGACGAACTGGATCCCCAGTCGCTATGTGCAATGCTCGATCTGGGACGGCTTCGCCTATGCAGCGATTGCCTTTACGGAAGGAACGGCTACGGCACAAACGTCAGGCTTTCGAAGGTTCGTGGAGAAGCATTATCAAGCGCGCTGGAACGAGAGCTGGGACGAGGTCTTTCAGTTGATCTACAGCGATGCTCCCTCTATGAACGAAAAGGAGACTGCTTCCTGGCTGTCATTTCCTTTGCGCGTGCCCTGGAGCAGCGACCAGGAGTTGGCGACTGTATTGAAGAAGCCTCCACTTTCTGCAAATCCTTTTATCCGCGTCCGCAGCCTGCTCGTGGAACTCGAACCTCTCGTCCTCAAAAACTTTGCCGACTTCAAAGCATTCGAGTTATGCGTCGCCTATCTCGAGAAGACACGCTGGCGAGAGACAATTCTTGCTGAGCACGCAGACAGGACCGTCAATCGCGACACGTTGACCCTGCTCATCCAGGCCATAGCGGAGCGTGACCAGGAACTTGCCGCCGGGCTGAACCAAGACTGGGACATTGGCCGTTTTCCGAATGCCGCCGCCAAACTCGAAGCTGTGTATGATCTGCAGCCCAAGGACCAGCTGCTTTACCAGTGGAACCGCGCCGCAGCGTATTCGGCAGAATTGGCAAAGCATCCAGACCGGTTTCATCAACTCATGCAGAGTGCAGTCTCTGCATGAGCTGGTTCACCCTGCCGGGCCATGATCAGAAAAGAGTCTGATTCATCTCAAAGACAGCGAACATCATCAGTTTTCAGAGTCCGGTACCATCTGCGTAATGGAAACCTCTTTCACAGGCCGCGATCCATCAAGCGGACAGTCACTCAAGATCACCTGTGTTGACGGCCACATCGCGTCCATCGAGCAGCATTCCGTTAAAGAGACACTATGGCTTGCGCCCGGGCTCATTGACCTGCAGGTAAACGGCTACCACGGCGATGACTTCAACGCCGACGATCTTACGACACAAGGCGTCATCGCCCTGGTTGGAAAATTGCTTGCTGCCGGTGTCACCGCTTTGGTCCCAACGCTCATTACTGCCAGCGAAGAGAAGCTGGTGCGCAACCTGCGCGTCATCGCTGCTGCTCGAAACGCCAACGCGCTGGTCAAGTATGTCATTCCCTGCGTGCATATCGAAGGCCCGCATATTGCAAGTGACGATGGTCCGCGCGGGGCCCATCCCATCGAGCATGTAAGGCCGCCGGATGCCGCAGAATTTGCCCGCTGGCAGCAAAGCTGCGGCCAGCTTGTCGGCATGGTCACGCTCTCGCCCCACTATGCCGGCGCTCCGGCATACATCCGGGCGTTGTCAGCGCAAAGCATCCATGTTGCCATCGGTCATACGGATGCGAGCGTAGAGCAGATCCAGGCAGCTGTTGATGCCGGTGCGAGCCTTTCAACCCACCTGGGTAATGGCGTGGCGCAAATGTTGCCGCGACATCCAAACCTGCTCTGGGCACAATTGGCTGACGACCGTCTAACTGCGACCTTCATCGCTGACGGCCATCATCTGCCGGCAGATACATTCACTGCCATGTTAAGGGCTAAAACCCTGCAGCGCTCTATCCTCGTTTCGGATCTCGTCATGCTCGCCGGCTGTTCACCGGGTACCTACAAGACGCCGGTGGGCGGTAGTGTCGAACTCCATCCAGGTGGCCGCCTGAATGTTGCCGGGACGAATTTTCTAGCAGGCTCAACCACGCTTTTGAAAGATGCGGTCGCTCATGTCATCAGCGCGACGGGATGCACGCTCGCAGATGCGCTGAAAATGGCGACCGTGAACCCGGGCCGCTTCGCCGGGAGGGCGGGCGCACTAAGGGTCGGCGCGCCGGCCGACCTGGTTCGTTTCCAATGGCAGCCAGGTGCTACGACTCTCGGGATAGAAGAGGTGGTGATACGGGGCAGGTCAGCAGCAGATATGGCCGAGTTCCTGCCGTATGCGCCGACGAGCCTGCAACGATCAAACGCAGCAGCATCGTCATAAGTGGAAGCGCCCGTCAGGCTTGTAACCTGGACACTCTGCCTTCGGCTGTCCTGGTCACGCCAAAGAGAAAGCGTCCATCTGCATCCAGATGACGAAGCTGCAACTCGCGAGGCGTCACCGACAGGTGTCCGAAGCCATGTACTTCCTGTGCATACGGACCACGCTCGATATCATCGACCTTCAGCACGTAAAGATCCGCGCCGCCGCCACCTGACAGAAAGTGTGTCGTTGGATGGTCTTCGAACTGGAGTACCTGGAGATCATGATCGTGCCCCGCCATGTAGAGGTCGACCTTGTACTTGCGGAAGAGTGGATCCCAGTCACGGACCAGCACGGGATGGTCACCATGGGGTCCATTGGAATAGATGGGATGATGTGCCAGTACGGCAAGGAAGGGGAGCGTTCGCGGTTTCTGCAACTGCTGTTCAAACCATTGAAGCTGTTCCGCCTGTTCGTCCGGCTTCAGAGTGAAGTTCTCATTGTGCTGCCATCGCCCATCCCTGGGCATGTTGCTGTCGAGCACAATGCAATGCATCAAGGGATTGTGCGCAGGAAAATCGAAGGTATACCAGCGGGACGGCAGCTTCCAGCGCGTAGGCTTTCCATCTGTTCCGTGGCCCGATCGCGCATACTCCAGTTCGGCTTCAACTTTGTTTACCTCTGCCGGAAGCACCTGGTAATCGTGATTGCCCAGCATGCTGTACACGGGTCCGGGAAATGTTTCCACCGGATACATCTTCTCAAACTGGTTGAGCCATCGAGCGGACGCGGCCCCACCAGGCAGGTCGCCGTACCAGCTGTCTCCCAGAAAAAACAAGGCATCCGGACGCAGCTTGTGATCCTGAGCAAAACGCTGCATGCCGCGCGCCACCTGTGTTTGCGCAGCGTAGCTGTTCCCCGCTCGCAGATCATCTGAAGATTGATGATCCAGCCAGCCCCAATCGCCGAGAATCAGCGCTTGCGCAGCCGACTTGTCTATGGGCCAGATGGTCGATGCTTCGCCCAGGGTGCCGAGAGCTGCCACGGCACTCCACGCGAGTGTCTGGCGAAGAAAGCGTCTGCGAGAAAGCGGAAGAGAAGCCGGCATACTTTGGATATACCAGCTTTCTCTTCATCAACGCAAAGCCTTCGCAACCGACCTTTTAGCTTGGCAGTCGGTCGCAGGTTAGTGCGCCTCAGTGCGCTGCAGCAGCTTCTTCCATCGTGCTGCTTTTTGTGGCCATGTTCAGAGAGTCATGGAGAGGCTGCAGAGGAAGAACATCCGGCCCTTCCTTTGCCACCGAGACAGCCATGATTCGCACGTTCGCGTTATCGGGAAGCGTCAGTGACCTGGTACCCGCCGGCAGGTCCATCGTGTAAACGAAAAGATAGCTATAGGCGTACGGTTCGTTGAGTCCTGCCGGCGTGTGATGATGCGAAGCATACCATCCGAGCGTTGCTGGTTTGACATACCCTGCGCGCAGACCGAGGTAGTCCTCCGGATAGCGGGGCGACCAGTCCGGCGAGCCGGAATTCTGCAGGTCCCACGTGGAATGGTTGGCGGAAAATGCCCAGTCTTTTCTCAGAGCAACCTCGTGTTCCGGGGTGCGACTGCGTCCTCCACCCTCCGTCACCGTCTCCGGTCGCGGCTTCCAGATGCGCGTATCCCACTGGCCGACAAAGCCTCCCCAGTCCTGCACCATCACATTCACTGGAGTGCTGCCGATCTTGAAGGTCGCATTCTGATCGCCATCGGCAGATGCGGCCAGTACATACACCTTGTTATAGCTGCCCGCGGGAAGTGCAATCTCCTGGCCCTTGGCGACCACAGCATCAGCTTTGCCGGCGCCTCCGGGAGCAAGCTGGAAGCCGACGCCATTCACCATCAGTTTGGCAGGGAGCATCTCCGCCGGAAGTGCGTCGCCCTTGCCGTCAAATCCTTCGGTAGACATGGCGTCGTCCTGCGTAGAAGCTGCAAGATCATAATGAAGCGTAACCGGCTGGGACTGAGCTTCATCTGTGTGCACAGGCGCAGCCTTGAGCCTTAGCGCAAATGTCCGCGGTTGATAGGGAGTAAAGGACGTCTCCAGCATGCCATCTGCAACCGTCGCAGAACCTATCGGCAGTTCCTGGCCGTTCACTTCACGCGCTGCTTCGAGCGGTCCGGCAAACTTCACATGCACCTGGGGAACAGCTTTGCCGTCAAGTTCTACCATGCGCAAAATCACTTCGTCACTGAGTTCGCTTTTCTTGAGAGCCAGGATGCGGATGTTTGGACTGTCTACACTTACCATCGAGAAGCTACCGCCCAGTGTGCCCGGATGTTTCGCGGTCGCAAAGGCTATCAGGGGTGTGCTGAGACGATAGGCCTGCCAGTCTGTCTTGCCCTGACGCCAGTCACCGGCATGTCCGGCCAGTCCGAACAGTATTTCGTGGTGTCCCCAGTCCTGATTCAGTTCGTCGGTGAATTCGCCTTTCATCTGTGACGCTTCTCCGGGTGAACGCAGAAGCGTCAAGCGGATGGTTTTGTCATCGCGTTTATCAGAGCCGTTCTTCACGTCAGTCAAAATCGTGGCGCCATAGGTGCCCTGCTCATCCGTCTGATCGATCCAGTGGTGTGAAGCAACTTCAAACTGGCGCTCGGCTGCTGCCGGACGCTGAATGGTACCAACCTCCCAGTTATAGGTTGTCAGCTTGTTGGTCGCGGTGAGCGGGAAGACTGCCTTCAAATTGCCCGACAACGTACGCCAGTCAATGGACTCGCCAAACTCCACGCGATTGCCGGCATCGCCCGCAGCAAGCCTTACCGTCTGTTTGAACTTCGAGCCCTCCGTTTCGCGAGAGACTTCGACAGCCACGCGGACCGGGCCGTTTTCAACCACCCGAATCTTTGCGGGGCCGCTCACATAGGCTCGCGGAGCAGCCTGTTCCTGGTCGAAGTCCATGTTCCAGGCCGGCCATTGCTTCGGCGCGTCCTTTGAGATTGCCAGCCGCATCGGTGCGCTTAGCAGTTCCTTGTTCACGGATTTATCGAAGATGCTGGTCACATCCCCTTCGGTGCTGATGCTGACTCGATAGCGCGCATTCTCAAGCATCGACGGGCTAACCTTCAGCTCAGTCGATGCCGCCGGTGCCTTCCCGTCACGTAACGCGTACACCGCATAGCCAACTGAAGGGGCCTTGGCTAGAAACAGGACCTTGCCGTTTTCCGCTTGTGTAGGGACCTCAACACCATCCGGCCCATAGACCTGCACTGACGTCTGCGTGCCACCCCCGGGTACCAACGCTTCTACAACGTCTTCGCGGGCGATATTCAGCGGGTTATACACCACGACGGGTGTGCCTTTAATATTCGTATCCAACACGGAGGCGATTGACTGCGTCGCGCTGGTCAAGACATCAGCAAACTGGTTGGAAGCAATCACATCGTCGTTCTGCGCGAACTCGTACGCCCTGGGAGTTGCTGTTCCAGCACCTGTATCGTGAAACTGGCCGCCCATCACGAGAGTCCATGCATCATTCAGCCGCTTTTGCGGATAAGGTTGTCCACCCATCCATGCTGCCGCAACAGAAGCTTTCTCGGCAGCATCGGCCAGCAGTTCGTTCTTACGATTCCAGCGCTTGTGATACGCCTGCGACGTGAGCGATCCCGCGGAGTGATTGATCAACTCGAGATCACCCTGGTACGTGGGCATCTTCGTCTGCATGTCAGGCTTGATATCAAGGAACATCTGGTCGGCAGCTGCAGATACAACCTTGACCCCGCCATCGCCCATCTTCACCGGCGCGCCCTCGGTTACCAGCGTCCCGGCAGAACCGCCATGTGCGCCGCCACCCCGGAAATCAGCACCCGGTAAAACAGCGCTGCCCTGCGTAACCATTGCCTCCAGCAGCTTCACTGATTCTTCATTGGTGGCGCCACCAAAGTCACCGGTGCCG
>CAZZXL010000025.1:0-1033 GCA_964658035.1 uncultured Acetobacteraceae bacterium | reverse complement strand
CGTCGATATCGATCCGCCCCGGCCAGTCTATCTCTGTTTCCCGCCTGCGTTCGTTGGGGTCGGGCGGTCCCGCGGGTGGAGGCGTCTTACTAAGATCGGTATGGATCTGGCTCCCGTACCCGCCGGGGTTCAGGGCAGCCAATACCTTCTCGCCATCCGGGCCGACCCATAAGCCAACGTTGAATGGAATGCCTTCCGGGGTTTTTTCAGGAGAGTCAGGGCCGCCGATCAGCGGGGCAGGCTGCCACGCAGCACTCAGTTTCTGCGTGGAGAATCCCTTCACTCCCGCATGCGCCAGGATCGTCGGCAGCGAGGCAGGGAATCCGAAGCAATCCGGCAGCATGTATTCTGCGCTGGCTTTGCCAAATTCCTGCCGGAAGTAGGTATTGCCATACAGCACCTGGCGGAAGATGGATTCCGCACTCGGCAGATTCACATCCCCTTCTTCAACGGACGAACCAGCGGGATACCACTGGCCCTTCTGCACATAGCCCTTCAGCCGCGCGTAATCTGCCGGGTAATATTCCGTCATCAACCGGTACCGGTTGGAACCTGACCAGTTGAAAACGTAGTGAGGATACTTATCCATGTAGTCGAAGTTCACGCGCATCGTCTTCAGCAGGTACTCGCTGATGACCTGGGGGAACTCCCAACGCCATTGCGTATCCAGGTGAGCGTAAGGCACCACGTAAAGCGTCGGCTGCTTGGTAATGTCGGGGGCAGTCATTGTCTGCGCTGAAATGCTCACCGTGCAGGCCGTCATCGCTGCTATCACAATGCTCTTGGGGGTGCGGAACATGGAACCTCACGAAGTATAAAGGCGTTGTAGGAAGTGTTGATCCGGTGCGGCGGCTTTCGTCGCTACCAGGTTACTGGTATCGTTTCCACCGCACGATCTTAAGAATCCCATCCCGGCCTGTCAAGGACGCAGCGGAAATGATGAGAGGTGACACTGTCCTGCTCGCCCTCGATCAACTCCGTGCTTGGACAAATCTGGTGGTCCTTCCCCGGCCAAATCCTGTTGACTAGTCCC
>CAZZXL010000024.1:0-39991 GCA_964658035.1 uncultured Acetobacteraceae bacterium | reverse complement strand
GGCATGCGTATCGTGATCGAATTGAAGCGTGGTTCCGAAGCGCAGATTGTGCTGAACCAGCTGTACAAGCACACGCAGATGCAGGAAAGCTTTTCGATGATTTTTCTGGCGGTCGTGAATGGCCAGCCGCGCGAACTGCCGCTGCATGATGCAATCCGCCACTTCATCGATCACCGTCTGGATGTCGTTCGCCGGCGCACGGCCTTCCTGCTGCGCAAAGCACGCGAGCGTGAACATATCCTGCTCGGCTACCAGATCGCGCTTGACCATCTCGACAGCGTGATCAAGATCATTCGCGGGTCCTCGTCCCGCGCGGATGCACGGCAGAATCTGTTCCAGTATTTCTCCGGTGCGACCATCCAGTTGCGTGGTGCTGAGCTGGCCGGCGTGAAACTCGATGCCGGCAAGTACGGGATCGATATGGCAACACAGACCACGGCGACGCTGATCCTCAGCTTTCGCCAGATTGACGCCATCCTGGAACTGCAGCTCTACCGTCTCACCCAGCTTTCGATCGATGAACTGCTCAACGAACTGCGTGCTGTGCGGGCAAACATTGATGAGTACGAATCAATCCTTGCCTCGGAGAAGAAGCTGCGGCAGGTCATCATCAAGGAGCTGGAAGAAGTTCGCAAGAACCACGGCGATGCGCGCCGTACGCAGATCCTGGACGAAACCGCCGAACTGCAGCTCGAAGATCTGATCGCCGATGAACAAGTCGCCGTCACTGTGTCGCATTCCGGCTACCTCAAGCGGACGCCGATTTCGACCTACCGGCAGCAGCGTCGCGGCGGCACCGGCCGTCTCGGCATGAAGACGCGCGAAGAAGATTTCGTGCAGCAGCTGATCATTGCTTCCACGCACGCGTACCTGATGTGTTTCACCAACACGGGCCGCGTTTACTGGCTCAAGGTCTACGAAATTCCGGACATTGGTGCGGCGGGTAAGGGCAAGTCCATCGCCAGCCTGTTGAACCTGCAGCCTGGTGAAACGGTGCGTACCATTCTCGATGTCCGCGACCTGACCGAAGAAGGCAAATTCATCTTCTTCGCCACGCAGAAAGGCACCGTCAAACGGGTGCCGCTCAAAGACTTCTCGAACGTGATGGCACGCGGCATCATCGCTATCGGTATTGATAAAGATGATGAACTGATCGGCGTGCGTATCACGGACGGTAACAAACTTGTCTTCCTCGCGACCCACGAAGGTATGGCCATTCGCTTTGACGAGAATGACGTCCGGTCCATGGGTCGTCCAGCCTTTGGCGTACGCGGCATCGATCTCACCAAGAATGACTACCTCGTCGGCATCGCCGTCACGGAGAAAGAACGCGTCTCCAACGGCGAAGGCGGCAACACGCCCTGCCTCATCCTCTCCGTCACCTCCCAGGGTTTCGGGAAACGTACCGATGTCGATGAATACCGTCTGCAAACCCGCGGCGGTAAAGGCGTCATCAACCTGAAAACGACTAACCGCAACGGCAAGGTGAATGCCATCCTGCTCGTGGACGAAACCTCGGAACTGATGGTCATCAGCCAGTATGGCAAGATCATCCGCATTGACACCAAAACCATCCGCGCCGCCGGCCGCAGTACGCAAGGCGTCAAACTCCTCAATCTCGAAGACGAAGACAAAGTCGCCGCCGCCATGGTCATCCCACCCGAAGAAGCAAAGATCGACCACGAGTCCGGGACCCTGCTGCAGTAAGCCTCCGGCGGGTCCTGCGCGGACCGCGGTACTCGCCGTACGGGCACACCCCAAAGCCTCCCTCAAAACGCTGAGGGAGGCTTTGGGTTTTCTCAGCGTTGCGATTGCGGTCTTAGCCAAAGGGGTGGAGCGCAACCGACCTCGCGCGACCGTGGACGAGTTGCTAGCTACGCCGATTCGGCGTAGCTTCCTTGACATAAGCGATTCGGTGGGGCCTTGTTTCCGAATTTACGATGTATACTTCTTTCAAATTGACATGCTTGCGCGATAGAGCTATCGCGGCATTGAAGTCATCGCAGCTTCCGCAGTACATCCCGTGGGGAAAAGACCATAAAGTGTATGCATTTCTAGCTTCATTAAGGTCAATTGCCTGCGACCGTGCGCGAGCCTCAATCAGGCTGAGTTTTTCTTTATCAATTGGTTTATGAATCATAGCCCTACTCCTATAGGAGTTAGGCTATGCGATATCCGGCGCTCTATCTACGGGATAATTCTCTCTGAGGCGTCCTCATAGTTGATATTTAAACGGCTTCCGGCGAAAGAGAGTCACTTCGGTCCGCGGGCTCCAGCGTAAGCAAAGGCGCGAGAGCATTACCCTCGCGCCTTTGCTTATGCCGACGCCCGTACGGCAAGTACCGCGCCCCGCGCAGGGGCTGCCGGAGGCTGGTCTAGTTCCAGCGAGACTTGTCATCCGGGTCGATGTATTTGCCGTCTTTGTCGAACTTGACCTCGCGGCCTTGTTTGCCCATATAGACCTCGAATTTGCGGGCGGCGTTGCGCCGTTTCCAGCGGTAGTAGTTGTTGCGAACGCTGAAGTATTGCTCGCTGGCGGCGCCGGCGAAGCCTCGGCGTGGAGCGGCTTTGCAGTAGAGAAAGCCCAGCAGCGCTCCAGCGAGATAGGTGACGTACGTCAGCGGGGACGAGCCGCTGATGAGGCTGGCGACGGCAATCAGGATGTAGATGATTACCAGGTATTTGGCCTTGATCTGGATGAGGAAGAACATGAGGAACTGCTGTTCGCCGAAGAGGACGGCGAAGGCCGCGAGCAGTCCGAAGATGCCGGCCTGGGCGCTGGTAACGGATTGCAGCGGTGACAGGTGGAAGATGCCGGTAAACGAGAGGGCTGTGGCGATGAGGCCGCCGCCGATGACGGCCAGAAAGTAGATCTCCGTGAGCCACTTGGGACCTTTTTCCGATTCAAGGTAGGAGCCGATGAACCAGAGCGAGAGCATGTTGAAGAGGATTTCAAGAATGCCCGTGTGGACGAAGGCATAGGTCACCAGCTGCCACAGTTCCCCATGGATGACCAGCGCCGGGGTAAGGACGAGCGAGCCAAGCAAAAAATGCAGCGGCGCAGAGAACTGCGAGAAGAGTACCAGCGCATAGACAGCGAGATTCGCCAGCACCAGTTTCTTCGTGACGCCGCCGAAGGTGGGGAAGGACAGCATCGTAGAACCGAAGCGCGAGGAAGGCATAGGAGTTTATTATCGCGCTTCGTCGCCGCTTTTGGCTGTCCTGATGAAGCGCGGCAACGTTACCTGGTCCCTCAGACGCCATTATGGGCGTGGAAGCGGAACCGGCGCGACCGCAGGACTGCAGTGTCCCGCCCCATCGCAGGCACGTATGCCGAAGATGACATTGTCCTTGGATACAGGCATTTTCACGCGCATTGCAGCGGCACCCTTGGGGGCGTTAGGCGCCAGGGTCGGATCAAGATAGTTTGCCGCCAGCCCGGAATACTGCCAGTCGGGCGCACTGGTTTCCCGCCACAGCACCTGGTAACGCGTTCCTGCGGGCGCGCCCTCCGGAGCTTTCCAGATCAGGCCGCTGTCATTGTCGAGGGCCATCGCATCCACGGCTACCTGCTGAGGCGTGCCAGGGGCGGAGGCGAGCGTGGCCAGTGTGGCGGCATTCAGCCGGGCGACCTTCGCCATGTAGGAAAAGTCATCAAACTGGATCAGATCACCATACTGGAGGCCGTTTTCTGTGCGCAGGTCCTGGTGCTGGTGATTGAAGTTTTCGCGCCACTCCGTAAAGCGCACGGCGGCGAAACCCTGCTGGTTGAACGACGAGTGGTCGCCGCCGCGCAGGTAGCGGTCCAGTCGCATTTCCAGCACCGGAAGAAGGGTCTTCCCGGCGAAATAGGTACGATCGATATCAACGATGGCCCGGGCCAGTTCGCGCGACGGTGAGTCGCTTTCGAGGCCAAGCATCAAGAGTCGTTTCGTTTGTTCCGGGGTCGCAATGGCAGGAATGTTTTCAGAGAAAACACGGACCAGCGATTTGTCGGCCAGTTTGTCGCCGGGCGTGGTATCGCCGCCGACAATGTCGTTATTCAAGACGCCCGCCAGCTCCCAGCCCTCGCTCTTCGCCAGTTTGGCCAGGTGCGCTGAGCCGTTCAATCCTTGCTCCTCGCCCGCGACGGTGGCCAAGACGATCGTCGCGGGAAAACGATGTTTGCTGAGCACGCGCGCACACTCGAGCGATACCGCAACGCCGCTTGCATCGTCATTGGCCCCGGGCGCATCCGAGTGCGTATTCATCACGTCGGTAACCCGTGAATCGTAGTGGCCGGTCACCAGGTACATCCGCTTTGCCTGCGCCGGATCGCTGCCTTTCAGAATGGCATAGACGTTGGTGATGGTCGTGGGTTGAACGATGCGGGGATGGGGACCGGTCTGCGGTGGTTCAACAAAACTGTCTGTCCTGACTTCCAGGCAATTGTCACATTCCTTACCAATGGCGCGGTATTGGTCGGCAAGCCAGGCCGCCGCGGCCGTTACGCCTTTGCCCGGCGGCAGACCCTTCTCCTCACTCGAGATGGTGCTCCGGTTACCGAAGCTGACCAGCGACTCGACAATGTGTCGCATGCGCTCGGGGGAGATCTCCCGGATAGCCGAGGCGATGGCCGGGTCGGCGGGTTCGGCAACAATCGGTGTGCCGGTTGCAACGAGATCACGGCTCCCGCCGTCTGAATGCGCAGAAGCTTTTGACGACGCGGAGAAAATCGCCGTGGGTGCTACGGTGGCGAAGAGGAGTGTTAATGCGAGCGGGCCGGAGCAAAGCGATCGGAAGAGGGTCTTCATGGCGTTTTCAAGATTGTAAAGAGTAGAGCCAAACCATGTCATAAGCCTACGTTGCAGGAAGCACGACCGGGGGAGTACAACCGAGGCTTGACGCCGCACGCTTCTTCCACGAGCATCAGTGCTATGACCCGGGCTTTCGCACCAGGCAGCCGAACCTCAGAACAAATGAACGAGAGGGACCAGGAGGTTTTTGTATGGCAGTTTGTCCGGAATGCGAAAATGCACTCAGCATAGATGCGAATGAGGCCGAAGAGGGCGACGTGATCACCTGCGATGAATGTGGTGCCGAGTTTGAAATTTTAACGACCGAACCACTGGAACTGGCCAAGGTGGAAGACGATGGATATGAAGACGAAGACAGCAGTTCCTTTGCTGCAGAGGAAGAAGAATGACTCAGTTGACTAGCTCCCGGCATGGTGCAAGACTCCACGGTCCGCAGTACCGGGCATTGTTAACGGCCCGCCTTGTCTTCGCTGCAGGCATGGTACTGGCGACCCTGCCGTTGTGGCAGGCACAGCCTGCTTCAGCCCAGAATGTGCCGGTTACGCAACGGGTCATTCGCGGCAAGGTTTATGGCGCAGGCGACGCGGCGCAAAGCAATGCGGTGGTGTATCTGAAGAACATGAAGTCGCTGGAGATCAAGACGTACATCGCCCAGGATGGAACATTCCGCTTCGGTCAGCTTGGTTCGTCAGAGGACTATCAACTGTGGGCTGAGTTCAGCGGCCACAAGTCGAAGGTCAAGAACATCAGCAGCTTCGACTCCAGCAAACAGTTCGACGTGTCGCTACGGATTGAAGACAAGTAAAGGTTACCGGCTGCGGCCAACGAATAAAGAACGTCCACCGCACAACCGGCGATGCATTAAGACGCCCAACGCGGAGACGGCCAGCAAAGCCTAAATTCCCCAATCCTGCGATAATGAAAGGATTCCGGAGTGTCCTCCTGGAAAGGTGGTTGCTTTGTTCCGTATACGCTTATTTGCATGCTGCCTGCTGGCTACCGTCGCCGCAGGATGCCGTGCGCAGCTCCCCCCGACTTCATCCGCTGATCGCCGGATAGAGGTATTGGTGCGTTCGCAGTTTGCAGTCCCCCCGGACTATGACGTACTGCTCGGCGGCAAAACGAAAAGCGATGTTCCCGACTATGACAATCTGCCGGTCACCTTTACCCACCAGGGGAAGCAGACGGTCGTCAACTTTTTGATTTCCAAAGATGGCAACACGCTTGCCCGGCTGGAAAAATTTGACATCAGCAAAGATCCCGCACAGTCCATCAATGTCGACCAGCGGCCGGTGCGCGGGGAAGCTACCGCTAAAGTCGAGATCGTCAACTTTGACGACCTGGAATGCCCCTATTGCGCACGCATGAACAGCGAACTCGCGACCGACACCATGGACCACTACAAGGGGCTGGTCAAGATCGTGTACAAGGACTATCCACTGGTCGATATTCATCCCTGGGCCATGCACGCCGCGGTGGATGCGAACTGCCTGGCTGACCTGAGCACGCCGGCTTACTGGAATTACGTTGACTATGTTCATACCCATGGCCAGGACATCAGCGGCGCGCAGGCCGACCCGAAGAAGTCTTTCACCGACCTGGATAACATAGCCGGGAGCATTGCGACCCAGAACAAGGTAGACCGTACCAAGCTGACTGCCTGCCTGGCGAAGCAGGATGACTCGACCGTGCTCTCGTCAATGAAGCTTGGCACCACGCTTGGCCTGGAAGGAACGCCGCAGGTATTTGTCAACGGAGAACGCCTGCCCAGTGGTGCGCGTCCGGTCGAGGAGTTGTGGCCGGCAATTGATCGGGCACTGAAAGCGGAAGGGGTTCAGCCACCGGCGGAACCCGCAGCGGCGACCGACAAACCGGCGGGACAGCCCGGCCGCTAACAGCTTCGAACTTTCATCACTCGTAGTTTTTGAATGTTGCGTAGTACGGCCGGACGATCCACTCAAGGACGCTGGCAGCAATCACTCCCGTAGCCGCAAAGTTTCATCCCCCTGCGGCTACTTCTCACGAGGCAGGCGCGACAGTAAGCTCAGCACTGCACCTCCGCCAAACGAGCGGAGAAGGAGACCACGGTTGTCAGCTTTCCCCATTACCCCGGTTGTTTGCGTTTCAGATTTCCCGCCTACGTCTTCGCTCCAGGCAACCAGGCTTCGCGGCACGTGGAGTCGTCTGTCGGCTGTCGCGTTCATGCTTTGCCTGGCCGCTGCGGGTTGTAATCGTGCGCCGGGTCCTGACGTTGTCGCCAAGGTGAATGGCCACACCATCCAGCGAGCGGAGCTTGACCGCTTCTACCAGAGCAGCATGGCAAGAAATGGCCAGCAGCAGCAACATCCCACCACCACCGAACAGGTGAATATTGCGAAGCTCGATGTCCTGCGCCAGCTGATTGACGACGAGATGCTGCAACAGCGCGCCGCCAAGTTAAACCTGGTAGCTACTGATGAAGAAGTGGACGCGAAGCTGTCTGAACTTAAGGCCCCTTATACACAGGAAGAGTTCGATCAGAATCTGAAGGCCAAGGGCATGACGCTGGAAGAAGCCCGTCGCCAGATTCGCCGCTCTCTGACCAGTGTGAAGTTGATGAACAAGGAGATCATCTCCAAGATCAACATCACTGACAGCGATATTGCGAGCTACTACAACGAGAACAAGTCAACATTCAATCTGCCGGAGCCGCAGTATCACCTGGCGCAGATCGTCGTGACTACCTCACCTGCAACGCAATCAGGCAATCTGCAAAACAACAAGGCCGGCAACGAGGCTGAGGCCAAGAAGAAAATCGAACAACTGCACAACCGGTTGGAGAGCGGCGAAGATTTCGGGACTCTTGCGGCCAATCTTTCGGAGCAGCCCTCGAACGCCAGTAACGGCGGCGACATGGGCTTTTTCCCCGAGTCGCAATTGCGTGAAAGCCCGGAGGTATTTGCCGCGATCAGCAAATTAAAGCCGGGACAGATCACCGACGTGCTGCCTTCATACACCACAGATTCTTCGAAGCGCATAGCCGGCTATGCAATCTATAAGCTGATCGCCACCGAAGCGGCAGGTCAACGGCAGCTGAACGATCCGCGCGTACAACAGGCGATCCGCCAGCAGTTGCGCGATGGGCGTGCACAACTGCTCAAGAATGCCTATTACGAAATCCTGCGCGACCAGGCTCGCGTCGAGAATTATTTTGCGGAAGAAGTCTTCCGCAACGGAGCACACTAACAGAATGACGACGGTACGCTACGGGATCCTCGGCTTTGGACTGCATGGCACGCGGCGCCTTGTCTCGGCGTATCGCGAAGCAAAACACTCCACCCTTGCCGGCCTATGGCGCCGCGATTTGGTTAAGGCGCAGCAGAACGCCAAGGACCTCAAGATTCCTCATGTCTTCGCCTCTGCAGAAGAATTGTGCACTTCACCCGAGATAGACGCAGTGTTTGTGACGTCTCCGGATGCGCTGCATTGCGAGCACACTCTGCTTGCCCTCAAACATGGCAAGCACGTCCTGTGCGAGAAGCCCCTCGCCATGTCCGTTGGCGAAGTAGAGAGCATGATCGCGGCGGCCGACAAGCAGGGACTGCGCTTTGGAGCTGCCCAGAATTTTCGCTACAATCCCAGTTCCCAACGCATCCGCAGCTGGGTAGCAGACGATCGCATTGGCCAGCCGCGCCTGGCACACTGCCAGTTCACCTTCGACGCGAAGACGAGTGCCCGGCAGTGGATTTATGAGCCCTCCATGGCACTCGGCGGCCCCATCGGCGACGTCGGCTCCCACTGTGTTGACCTGCTGCGCTACCTGCTCGACGACGAAGTGACGCAGGTCTCCGCGGTCGCTGCGGGCGATGCTGTGTCCGGTCCGATTGAGGCCGGCGCTTCGCTGTCACTCCGCTTCGCTCGCGGCGCGTTTGCAGCAGTGACTGTCAGCTTCCGCGGCGCTTATCGCACAGCCGTCGAAATCTCCGGGACTACCGGGCAGATCGTCGCCGAAAATGGCTTGTCTTCGGATTGGACTGTCCCCGTAACGCTGCTACGCAACGGCAGCGCAGAGACCACCGAAAACATCTCGAATGAAGGCTCGTACAGTCGTATGCTCGATGGCTTTTCTGCCTGGGTCAGTGGCGGCGCGCCCTACCTGTCGCCGGGAGCAGACGCCCTGCAGACGCAACGCGTGCTCGATGCTGCCTACGCCTGCTTGAAGACCGGGCAGACAGCGAGGCTGTAGCTGCCCCCGACGTAAGGCGGCGGATGGTGTTCGTTCCCGATGACCAGCCGTCATGACCTGCCGGCGGCCGCCGCGAGAGCACGACACGGGATCGTCATCATCCTGTAACCGGGAGATGGTCAAATGGTGTGCGGATGCGAATAAGTTTTGTAGTGCCCGCGTATAACGAGGAAGCCTACCTCGGCCGATGCCTGGAAGCGATTGTGGCGCAGACGGCGAACGCTCCACTGACGTTCCAAATCATTGTGGTCAATAACGCCAGCACGGATAATACCCGGGCCGTCGCCTTATCCTTTCCGCGTGTCCAGGTGGTGGATGAGCCGCGCAAGGGGCTCACCTTCGCACGGCAAGCCGGCTTCGATGCCAGTACCGGCGACTACATCGCAAACGTCGATGCCGACTCCGTGCTGACCCCTGGATGGGTGGACGAAGTCGTCCGCAGCTTTACCCAGCAGCCGAAGCTCGCCGCCCTGAGCGGCCCCGTTATCTACTACGACCTGACCATGCGGCAGAGACTGCTCGTCCGCGTCTACTACTTCATCGCGTGGAGTTCCTATGCCATCAACCGCTACATTCTGCGCGTGGGTTCGATGATCCAGGGCGGCAACTTTGTCGTGTCCCGGCGCGCGCTGCAGCAGATCGGCGGCTTTGATACGAGCATCGCTTTCTACGGCGAAGATACAGATATCGCCCGGCGCATCAGCAAGGTGGGCCCGGTGTTATTTACCTTGAAATTGAAGATGTATACCTCGGCGCGCCGGCTGAATAAAGAAGGCGTGATGCGCATGGCCTTTCGCTACTCCATCAATTACTTCTGGACGACTTTCTTCAAACGGCCGTACACGCAGGAATACATCGATATCCGCGAGCCGAGTGGGTTGTAGGTTGGTGCGCCGGGGTGAGGGTAGACGCACATCCCTCCACTGCGCTGCGGTCGGGATGACAAACCTTGTTTGTCAGGCGACCTCTACTTCGCCGCGTGACTCGGTGACGCCTGACGCCATGTCGACGTCGGCATAGAACATGCGCATGCCGCTTGCCAATGGCCGGCTCTCCAGCAAGTGGACGAGGCCAATGGCGGCGCGCAGCAGGAACGGAGCTTTCCCACTGGGCCAGAGTTCCGCCATCGTCCGCATATTTCCCTGCGCATCGGGATGGAAGGCCCGTTCATCCCAGCGCTGCCAGCCCTTGGAGAATTGCGGGAAGTTGCGAACGGCATCAAGCGTCGACCGCAGGATACGCTGCTCCCAGGGCGCGGCATACTGCTCCATGAAGAGGACGTGGCTTTGCTTCCTGACCCGGATTTCGTGAACGAATTCATTGAATGTGCCGGCGTTGGTCAGGTTCAAAACAGCATTTGGTTCCAGGCCATGGCGGTCACCGCCCGAGATCAACAGCTGGTTCCATCTCTGGGCAAGCTTGACTACTTCGCGATTCTCTTTCAGATTGCGCAGACCATTTAATTCCAGCGCATGCATACAGGCGCCGTGCTCCACCATAAAGTCGCCGACACAGCGTTCATGCTGCTCCTGCCCGATGGCGTAGAGGTCCCACAGGGGATGGTTCAGCACCAGCAGGACATTCGGCAAAGCATGCAGTCCGCGCAGAATGCTGGTCAGCTCTGCCGGCTCTGGAGCAGCGGTATAGTCGGCAAACCTGCGCATCCACTGCTGGCCTCTTTCGCTTGGCAGATTGTGAACGCCGAGGTGGAACTCTGTCTCCTTATAGGGCACTGACCACTCGACGGAGACCGGAATGTGGCGCGAGGACGCAATGGTACGCAGCAGCATGGGCCCCTGGATGGTGTCGTGATCGGTGATCGAGACCAGGGCATTCAGGCCCAGCCGCTCTTGGATCTGCCGCGTCTCAAGCTCGAAGGCCATTTTTGGAACCAGCGGTGGACGCCAGTTGCCCGCTAAAAAGTCGAGCTTCAAGCCATGGCGGGCGAACGTCCGTCGCTCGCAACCCTCGAACAGCAGGCGCAGTACCGGGATCTCCCGCGCCATTTTGTTCAGGAAAGTGAGACTTTCTTCAGAGAGGCTGGTGTGACTGTGCAGCGAAACCCCGGTCGTGTACTCAGCAATCTCGGAGATCCTGCCGTCCTTGACTCGTTGCGTTTCTTCCCAGAGATATGAAATGCGCAAGCGGCTCCCCCTTGTCACAGCACCCTGTTATCAGGACGAGCAAGCTTCAATGCAGTCCCTGATGCCGTAAGTATGCCGCCGGGTGTATCAACGGGCGGTTAGGAACGCAAGAATGATTGCTTAATTTCTTGTGCAATGTTTACTAAGCCTGTACCGTCGGAAAGATCTGGAAACTGTATCGGCCGGTCGCGCAACATGCGGCATCCGCTTGGGTTTAAGTGTCTTAGGAGGCGCGATCCACCTCCACAAGCCTCTTTTGAGTAGTAGAATCCGAAAAGACCTTTTACCATGTGTTCACCTGTCGGCCTTGCTCTGTCAGCAGCAACCTGGCGAACGGCACCTGGGGTATGGAATTGGACCGAGAGATACGTGCCTGAAAGTATTCAAGACCGCGTTTTGCGTTTGGTGGCAGGAGTTCGAAGGATCCCGGTGGAGGATGTCACACCGGAGAAGACCTTTGAAGACCTGGGCATGGACTCGCTGGACAAGCTGAACCTGCTCTTTGAAGTCGAGAACGAATTCGACGTCGAGATTGATGACCAGGAAGCCAAACAGATCAGTCGCGTAAGCGAGATGATCGTTGGCGTTACGCAACTGGTCGAGGCGAAGGAAAACTCCTCGCCTGCCAGCTAAAGTGCCCAATATGCAGCGGGTCGTCATTACAGGCCTGGGTTCCATCACCTCCCTTGGCCTGAACACGACTGAGTTCTGGAGATCCCTTGCCGCCGGCAGGTCGGGCATCCGCCCCTTGCCTCCTTATGAACAGGGGAACATTCGTTTCCGCAACGCCGCCAGCATTGAAGGCTACGAGCGCGACGCGCACTTTCCTGACAAGAATGTTGCCTTGATGGATAGAGCGGCCCAGCTGGCGCTGGTCGCTGCGCGCGAGGCGGTTAAGCAGGCCGGGGTGGTGTGGGACGACGAACTGCGCGCTTCCGCCGCCATCGTGACCGGGTGCTGCATGGGTGGCCGCGCGGTGGAGGAAGTCGGCTACTGGGAGATGTATCATCACGGCCGGCCGCGCGTGAACCCGCTGACCATCCCACTCAGCATGGAAAGCGCCGGCGCCAGCCACATTTCCATTGAGTACGGCATCCAGGGCCCGACATATACCGTGTCCACCGCCTGTTCGTCGTCTGCCCATGCCATCGGCCAGGCTTTCTGGATGGTGCGCTCCGGGGCTGCGCCGATCGCTCTTTGCGGCGGCAGTGAAGCGCCTTTGTTTTTCGGCGGCCTGAAAGCGTGGGAGGCCATGCGCGTGGTAAGTCCGGACACCTGCCGGCCCTTCTCGGCCGACCGTACCGGGATGGTCCTGGGCGAAGGCGGCGCGATGCTGGTACTGGAACCGCTCGAATCTGCCCTGGCCCGCGGAGCCAGGCCGATTGTTGAAATTGTCGGTTTTGGCATGTCTTCCGATGCCAGCCATATGACGCAGCCTTCACCAGAAGGCGCCGCACGGGCGATGAGGGCGGCCATGCGTGATGGCGACCTGCTGCCGGAGCAGGTCAGCTATGTGAACGCACACGGGACAGCGACGGAAGCAAACGATCGCGTCGAATCGGCTGCGCTGCGGCTGGTTTTCGGCGATTATGCCGACAATGGTTTGGCAATCAGTTCGACTAAATCCATGCATGCGCATACTTTTGGCGCTGCAGGCGCGGTGGAAGCCGTGGTGACTGCCCTGGCTATTCAGAACAGTGTTGTGCCGCCCACCATCAATTTCAATAAGGTGGACCCTGCGTGTGGCCTCGACGTGGTGCCGAATGAAGCGCGTCCGATGAAGGTCGAAGCAGCGTTGTCGAACTCCTTCGCCTTCGGCGGTTTGAACGCGGTCCTGGCCTTCAAGGCCTACAGCTAGACCAAATTACCTGAATGTGTAGTGCGAAGATACGATGAACACGAGCCTTTTCGCCAAGAAAAGGCTAACGTATCAGCCAGAAACACCATAGCGTCAGGTAATTTGCTCCTAGACACTCCCACTCCCGGAAGTAGCCCAGGGGTCGTATTCGCCGATGCTCCACAGGTGCCCTTCCGGATCGCGACAAGTGAATGCTTTCCCCCCGTACTCCATCTGCGTCAGTTCCATGACCATTTCTGCGCCAGCAGCTTTCGCGGAGGCATAGATCGGTTCGCATTCGCTCACAATCAGGCAGGGATGCTGCGTCTCCCGGTTGCCGATTTCATCCGGCTGCGCTACCAAGCCAGGCATGCTGGAGCCATTGTCTACGGAACCCAGCATGATCATGCCGTTGCCGAAGGTCAACTGCGCGTGGGCGACTCTGGTGTCGCCGGCCAGGTAGACCGCCTGCTTCTCAAAGCCGAAGGCCTGCCGAAGCCAATCGATCATTTTGAGTGCGTCGCGATACCGCATGCCGGGGATGATGGTTGAGGTGCATTTCTTCGCAACATTTTTCATGCCCAGTATGCTGCCACACAAAGGCGCACCGATGCGATAAAAACTTTCTACCGCCGCTGCAGTACAGCGGTTCCGGCCCACGCAATGCTTCGTGCCATGCCTTCTTCGAAGGAGACGGCGGGGTGCAGGCCGAAATCCTGCCGGGCCCGCTTCACCGGGTACTCCTGATCGCGCGAGAGCAGCAGCACGGCGTGACGGGTCAGCAATGGACGTCCGGGCAGAGGCAGGTACTTGTACGCGATTTCCAGGGCATGCCCGACCTGCAATGCGAGCGAGGAAGGCAACTGTATCCATGGCTGCTTCAGTTCAAGACCCTGTGCCAGCATTGTTACGTATTGCCTCCATGTGGCATCCGTGGCATCGGTGATGTTGTAGATTTTGCCGAGAGTCGCAGGGGAAGTGGCGGCGGCAATCATGGCATCGACCACGTTATCGACATAGCAGAACCCGCCCCGCTCGCGGCCCCTGTCGAAGAGCGCCATCGAACCGTCACGCAGCAGGCGGACAATGTCGGTAACGAAAGCGGTGCCGCGGGGTCCATAAATGGTTGCCGGACGCAGAATGGTAACAGGCAGGCCGGCTTTCTCGGATGCTTCGACGACGGCTGCTTCGCCCAGGCACTTGGTTTCGTTATACGGCAGTCCAGCGAAAGTGCGCGGCTGATCTTCGTCGCAGACGACCTTCGGATAGCCGTACACATCCGTCGTGCTGACGTGCAGAAAACGCTGGATGGTCCCGGCGTGCCGTGCTGCCAGCAGCAAGGCCTGGGTCGCACTCACGTTGGCTTCGTAATACATGCTTGCCGGGGCCCAGTCGGTGGAGCAGCCGGCACAGTGGAAGATGTGTGAAACGTTTTTGCAGGCGATGTTCAAAGCAAGAGCATCCGTCAGGTCGCCGCGAAGGATTTCGAGTGGCTGGGCTGCGAGATGGTCGAGGTTTGAGGTTGCGCGTACGAGTATGCGGACCGGCACTCCGCGGGCTATGAGCATCTCGGCAAGCCGCCCGCCAAGGAAGCCACTGGCTCCGGTAATCAGAGCACGTTCGATCATGGCTTTATTTTCGCATCGTTGATTCGCGAATCTACGTCCAAAAAAAAAGCTGCGGGCCCAGGATTAGATGGACCCACAGCGTTGCGGAGATACTTATAGCGAAGCTATTTCAGGTTGGCCGAAGTTGCCGGTTTGCTGCTCTCGGTGATGGCGCCGTTCACGCCGAGCGGGAAGAAGCCGCCGCGGGTGACATTCGCCTTCATGCCAAAGGCAAGGTAGAGCACTTCGCCGGGCGTGCGCGTGGCGACAAGCCCGTTTGCCGTGTTGACGGAAAGTGTATGGTTGGTCGTGCCGCTCGGCGGCGGAAGAATATCCGCTCCATCCAGCTGCTTGCTGGGGAAGTTCAGGACATACAGCGAAACACGCTGCGCTGAAACGTGCTCGGATTCCGTAGCCAGGATGCGTGCAGCCGTGGTGATGATGCTGGGGGTGCTGAGCAGACCGGCTGCGCCTGCATAGGCGGACACACCGATGTCCTCGAAAATGCGGCTCAACTGCAGAAAGCCTTCGAGGGTGGAGATATCAAGACCAAGTGCGTTGATGTTCAGTTCCGGCTTGGCAATCTTGTCATCGCCCAGCGCATCGCGAAGCAGCTTCACATGCGCGCGCTCGTCGCTGCCGATCTGGTAGGCAATGTTCTGTGAAAACTCGTTGGTGAACTTGACCTTGGCGCCGCCGGTGGACTTGCCGCCGTCAGGGGAGTTGGATCCGTTCGCCAATCCGTTCACACCAATGCCATGATCTTCAATGCCGTTGCCGTACTGCGCGTAGGTATAGAAATCGGCTTCGAGGTATTCCAGGTTCAGTGCGAACTTCAGCACTTCGATTTCAGTCGCCGTGGGGCTTGTCGTCGCAGCGCCCGCCGGCATGATACCTGCCATGGACAGGGCAGTGACGCCTGCTGTTGCTGCGCCGATGGTCTTCATAAAACGACGCCGGTTCGGTGAAGCTGCTGCCAGTTCGTTGATCAGATTCTTTGCCATCACATGTTCCTCAGAAAACGGTTGACCTCTCGTGGATGTTCGAATGGCTAGGTACTCGCGCGTCGTACGGTCGCAGGTATTCATCGCCCTGCACACGTAGGCCAGCCAGGCGTTCTTTGCCATCCCAATGGAGTCTTCTCGAACCGAGGGACGCGATCGAACGGCGCCCCGATTTCATAGAACCCAACATTGATGAGAGAGATGTACAGGCACCTGAGGAACTTAGGTAATCGCCTGCGCGATCAACAACTTTGATGAAGTTGCGCAAGTGAGTAAGCAATCCAAACCCTGCTCAAATACGTACGCGGCAAAATACGGATGGACGATGAAGGGGGCACGCGCAACGCAGCCGCGCGCGGATATCCAGCCAGAAAACCATAGCATCAGGTAATTTGCTCTAAGCTGGTTGCGCCAGCTTCTCAAAGGCGTCGAGTGCGTATTCCAGGTCATCCTGCGCGTGCGCCGCGGTCACGCAGAGACGGAGACGCGCGATGCCCTGGGCGACTGCCGGGAACATGACCGGCGTCGCAATGATTTTGAAGTCGCGCAACCGGCGGGCCAGCAGGCCGGCATCAATCTCATTGCCGAGAATGACCGGGATCACGCCCGTCTCCGAAAAGCCTGTGTCATAGCCAAGCGCCTGCAGACCGCTACGCAGGAAGTCTGCGTTCTTGCGCAGCCTGGTCACACGCTCCGGTTCCTGCTTCAAAATCTCGAGTGACTTGCGCACAGCAGCGACCGCAGCCGGGCACAGGGCTGCCGAAAAGATAAATGGCGCGGCAGCGTGTTGCAGATAAATCGCCAGCTCTTTAGACACAGCCACAAAACCACCGTTTGACGGAATTGCTTTCGCCAGCGAGCCGGTCCAGATGTCGACGTCGTCGGTCTTCACGCCCCAGTGTTCATCGGTGCCGCGCCCGGTCGCGCCAAGCATGCCGGAAGCGTGCGATTCATCCATCAGCAGGTAAGCGCCAAACTCCTTTTTGAGCGCGATAATGTCGGGCAGGCAGGCGATATCGCCGTCCATCGAGAAGACGCCATCGCTAATGATGAGCGTGCGGTTTGCCGGTGGTCCGTTTTCCAGTTCGTGGCGCAGGGAGGCCGCGTCATTGTGCTGGAAGCGCTGTACCTGGACGCCGGCCATGCGGCAGGCATCCATCAGGCTGCGATGCGAAAGCGAGTCAGCGATCACGCGGTCGGGCGCGCCGAAGAGTGACGTAATGACGGCGACATTCGCCAGGTAGCCGGAACTGAAAGTAATGGCGGCGTCCATGCCTTTATAGGCGGCAACGTCTGCTTCCATCTGCTGGTGCAGATCGGTTGAGCCGGTCAGCAGCCGAACGCCGCCTGTGCCGGTGCCATACTGGTCGACCGCTGCCTTGGCGGCTTCATTCACGCGCGGGTCCCCGATCAATCCCAGGTAGTCATAGGACGAAAGCATCATCATCCGGTGTCCGTCGGCCTGTACCCACGGACCGGAGCGGCTTTGCAGCGGAATCTGGAAGGGATAGGAGTGATGCTCCACGGCCATGGCGGTGGTCTCAAAAAGACGGCGTCCGCGGGCATCGATGATGTCATTCTTGCGAAAATTCCATCGCTTGTTGTCGTTAAAGTATTCGCCGAACAGACTGCCGGAGGAAGAAGGGTACTCCTGCACACCATTGCGAACCGATGCCAGTTCTTCTGTTTGTTTGCTCATGAGTGCGCCAATTATATAGGGCGGCCGGCTGACAAGGTCGGGTAGGATCCAGCCTTGTCGGTCCACTTACAGCCAGCTGCCATTACCGTGACGCGATCAACGGTTGGTGCTGCAGAGATATAGGGCTACCTGGGTCTGCTCTCTTCGATGCAGGTATCAAGGCAGCGCCGATATGCGAGGTCAGGCGGAGTGGGCTTGCTCCCTGCCTCCGCCATGTATGGAGAGGGAGATCAACGGCTGCGGAAAAGCCTGATCCAGGCGGGGAAAAACGTGGCCAGCAGCGCGACGGCCAAAACTGAGGTGATCATGGCGTGCGTGTGCTGCTGCCAGGAAGCCATCCATGCGACGGTGATCCAGAAAGCCATGTTGGCAGATGCGGCCAGGTAGACCCAGTTGGAAAACTTGTGCTGGTCCTTGAAGAAGTCCATGTCTTCGATGATGGGGTAATGGGTTGTGGGCTTCAAGGTAAACCGGAGCAGGATGACCGGCAGCAAATTCAGCAGCAGAACGCCTGCAATCCACAGGTACAACGAGTAGCCGCTGGTATCCGTCTTCGGCTGGAAGTGCCAGACAACTGCCATGGTCAGCAGAATGTTAAAGGTAGCGCCACCCAAGACCGGCAACGGGAAACGGCCCATGTCACCGAGTCGATCCATCTCGTTCAGGCGCTTGCGATCGAGAACTGCCGTCAGCTTGGCATTGAATGAGGGACTGGGCATGGATGCTCCGTTCGGAAGCTGCCACTCATCATACCCGGCCCTCGCCTTTGTCCGCGACCTGCGTCTAGCGGGCGAATCGGTCTAAAAAGCAAATTACCTGAAGGTGTACAGCGAAGATACGGTGAACACGGGCTTTCTCGCCAAGAAAGGCCAACCTGTATCAGCCAGAAAAACCATACATCAGGTAATTTGCCTAGCGGCCACCTGGCGACTCAGCGTAGACGCACGCGCACTTCCGGCCGCACCAGGTAGAGAAAGAATACGCCGTTGACGAAGGTCATCACCAGGGCTTGTGGCGCATGCAGGCGCATCAGCACGAAGCTGAAAAAGCACAGCGACAGAAAGGCCATCGCGAGTGAAAGGGCCCAGCCCCAGCGGCGTCTCTGGAAAAGGCCCAGCCCGCAGCCCAGCAGGATGGTCGCAATGCCCATCGCGCCATAACGATTCTGGCCGGAGATCTGGTGCGCATAGACCGCATAAGCTGTCCGGCCCGCTTCGACCAGCATGAACATGGCAATAATGGCCATGCCGGGGAGCAGCCTGGTACCGGCTACAACCGACCTGCGTTCTCCGTCGGCAGCTAGTGCAGGCGTCGCCCCCGCCGGAGTTCCTTCTTGGATGTCTTCGTTCGCCACATACCAAGCATACCGTTACCAGCCTGCCTGGCGGAGGCTGGAAGCTTCAGAGCGTGTGCAGGTACTTCAGCAGCAGCTGCAATTCATCCTCGTTGATTTTGTTGCCAAACGCCGGCATCATACCCCGTCCGTGAAGAATGACGGATGCCGCCCGGTCGTCGGTGGCCTTCAGGCCGCTGGGCAGGTCAGGCCGTCGGAAGACCCCATACAGGCTGGGCCCATGCGTTCCCTGCGTGGTGTAGGCAGCATGGCAGCGGGCACACTGGCTTTCAAAAACCTGGTGGCCGGCGGCTTCTTCCGGCGTGAGCGCACTGACTGGTTTGCCCGGCGGCAAGGGAGGTTCGCAGCCGGTGGCGCAGAGCACCGCCAGCAGCGCGCATGCCGGCATTGTCCATGCCAGTCTGATGGATGCCGGCTTCACTCCTGCCTTCATCCCTCCAGTACGAACAGCCGCCTTCACTGCCGGGCTGCCATCGGCGCGGCTGAACACTCGTCCGGGGCGACCAGGTGCTGCCGTAGCTGGTGCAGACTCTCGATTTGCACCACGCCTCCAGGCAAGTCCGCGATGTGCGCGCCGCCAGGCTCTTGTAGCGCAAAGACCACCATGCCGGCGGCAGCGCCAGCCTGGATGCCGGGCAGGCTGTCCTCTACGACGGCGCAGTGTTCGGGTGCAATGCCGTAATGACGCGCTGCATGCAGAAAAAGTTCCGGCTCCGGCTTCCACGAGCCGACTTCATACGCGCTGAAAATATTGTCCTTGAAAAAATGCAGAAGACCAGTGGTACCGAGGGTCAGCTCCATCTTGGCGCGTGGGCCGTTTGAAGCCATGCAGTAGGGCAGATGCATGGCCTGGAGCAAGGCGAGTGCGCCTTCCATCGGCTGCAGACGCTCCAGCATGGCGACGTTCTGGCGGGCCCGGACTTCGTCGGCAAAGCTCTCCGGCAGCGGTGAACCTCGCAGATCGTCCAGCACGCGTACGCAATCCGCCATGCGGGCGCCTTTGAAGCGGAGGTGTGCTTCTTCCGCGGTAATCGCGATGCCATGATCCCGGGCGCATTCTGCGAGCACGCCGGTACCGATCGGCTCGCTGTCGACCAGCGTCCCGTCGCAATCAAAAATCACCAACTCTATGTGCTTTTGAAAATGCATGTCTTCTCAGGTGTAACAGACTGGAGGAAGCCTGGGCACAGAGGCACCTTAGGCTGTGCCGCTGCTTCCAGCATCAGGTGCAAAATGAAAGCGCATCAAGCCGGGGGTGAACTTCTGCTGCTGCAGCGTCTGTTGCGGTTCCTTGCCGGCCCTTCAGAGAGTGACTCCCGTCGGAGAGGCCTGCTGAATGACCGGCGCGATGGCCTCGGCAAGCTGTCGCGCTGTTTCCGCCCAGGTCATCTTGCTCATAAAGGCTGCACCCCGTGCTGCGCGCGCGAGACTGGCAGCGCGGTCGCGATAAACCTCTTCAAGCACTTCTAAGACCTCTTCAACGTCGCTCTCGCCCCATCCTTCATAGTTTTCCCCGACGACTTTCAGCTGCCTGGTCAGCTGGTAGCAGCGATCATCCGCTATCAGGTCAAGATGGCCGGTATTGGCGGAGAGAATGCAGGGTACCCCGGATGCCATGCATTCCATGGCAACCAGGTTGGTGCCCCCTTCCGCCCGGTTGGGAAAGAGGCCGACGCTCATTTCGCGCAGCAGGCGGGGCATCTCGCCATTTGCAATCGTACCCAGATCGATAAATTGTTCCGCAGGAATGCCGTTGGCTACGGCCCACGCCTCTGTATTGATTTTGCCGTTCGGATGGAAGAGGACCGGTGCGATTGCGGTGGACACATGCAGGTCCTTTGCCAGGTATGGCCAGGGAGAGTTCCACGCGGTAACCAGGACGGCGTCTTTGTGCCGTTCGGCGAAAATCCTGAAAGCCTTGAGGACCAAATCCTGGCCCTTGCGAAATTCGAGCTTGCCTCCTGAGAAGATGGCAAAGCGCTCGTTAAACCAGCCTGCCCGGGGGGCGGAGTGGAAGCGCGTCGGGTCAACTCCCTGTAATACCAGGGCCGTGTTCCTGATGCCGGCGGCCTTCATTAAATCAAGGTTCCAGGTGGAACCGGCGATCATGAGTGGATACTCAGCGCCACGCGCAAGGCCCTCAGGCGTAAATGCCGTGTATTCGAAAAAGGGCATCGCGATATTGGGCGTTCCAACAAACCGAACGCCATTCAGAGAGGGAGCGAGGGTGGAAAAGTTATTACCCATGGCCCGCAGCATCGGTATTTCAAGCTGCAGCAATCTCCCTCTAAGCGGTTCCATCCGCGCAGGCCACTCAAGGGCCGGCTCAAGACTGGACTGGAGCCGCGCCCACTCCAACGGATTGACGTGAAGATCTCCCAAGACGGGTGGAAGATACGTCATCAGTGGCTGCTTCTGCTGCTGGCTCCACTGGAGCATCAGGTTGAGACCGTAAATACCCCAGCCGAACACGCTCGAGATCTGCCAATCGATCATGATTGGAGTTTGAATGCTGGCCATTGTAGGAAGTCTAATGCAGATATTGCCGGCTGTAGCAACCGGGCCGTGGTGACTCGCCGGTTGTGGAGGGGAGACTTAGGTCCGCGGCGAGAGACCTCTGCCTAAACCCGCCAGTTGTCCTGCCGCCATTCCACGATGGCAGCCTTGATCTGTTTACTGTCCAGATTTTCTTCGAGTACCCGCGCCGTCAATGCCATGAGCTCCTTGTCACTGGCAAACCGCAGCGCTATGAGTTGGGACTCGCTTAACTCAGCAATACGGTGATGCAGCAGCACCGGCAAAATGGTCATCAGGCGGAGACGTTCTTCAAGGCGGATGACGCGGTCCTGTACCTTCAGCGCATAGGTGCGGGTTTTCGAGGCGACGATCAGTAAGGCTAGTGACCCGGAAAGCAGCGCGAACGATAGCAGGTCATGTCGCTTGAACACCAGCGCCAGGACGAGCGTCAGCGTGATCAGGAGCAGGACAGTCAACACAAAGTGGTACACGGGGTCGAGCCGGGCATGGTTTTGCAGCGTCTGCGGGCGGGGATCCGCCATGTGCTTCTCCTCAGCTTCCAGATAACGGAAGGCGGCCTTAGTGTACATGGGCTGGCACGCTGATCGAACGGCGTAACAGGGATGCACGCTCCAGACAAAGTGTCTGAAACGCGTGTGCTACAGTGGCCATCACCTCGAGAGCGACCCGCTCGGCCATACCTTTGCCAGTGGCGTCGAAACGCTCGGCGGCGGCTCCTATGCTCTACACGGAAACCCAAGCAGACGTTCGCCGTACCGTACAAATGCCAGTCTTCCACGCCTTCGGCCGCTAGAGAGAATTTGCTGTAGGTCTAAAACGAAGAGAAGCCACAGATACGGGTGCCCCATGTCTCGCACTTGAGACATGGGAGTCGTCATAGCGGTCAATCCAGGCTGAAACTCGTAGCATCCCGCTCCGCGCGGCGTTCGATCGCTAGCGCAATCAACCGGTCAATCAGCTCGGAATACTTCAACCCGGAAGCCTCCCACAGCTTGGGGTACATACTGATGCTGGTGAACCCCGGCATCGTATTGATTTCGTTCAGGAACAGCTTGCCCGGTTTACCGGAAGGCGAATCCGCCTCCAGCAGGAAATCCACCCGCGCCAGGCCGGCGCAATCGCAGGCTTTGAAGGCGGCAATCGCCATCTCGCGCACCTGCTTCGTCATGGCCTTCGACAGCTTGGCCGGGATGATCGGCACGGAACCGTCGCTCTGGTATTTCGCCTCGTAGTCGTAGAACTCCTTGCCCGGCACAATCTCGCCGACGACAGAAGCCTCCGGCGAGTCGTTGCCCAGGACCGCGACTTCCAGCTCACGCGCCCGCCCTGTCCGCTTGCCGCCGCCCACGCTCTGCTCCACCACGATCTTTCGATCGAAGCTTGCGGCCAGCTCCATCGCGGGCGCCAGTTCTTTGCGAGCATGCACCTTTGAAATGCCGACAGACGACCCCAGGTTCGCCGGCTTTACAAACAGCGGATACTTCAGTGTTGCCTCGATCTTCGTCGTGACCTTGCGCGAGCTCGTCTTCCATTCATTGCGCAGAAAGGTCGAGGATTTCGTAATCGGCAGCCCCGCCGAAAGGAACAGCCGCTTCATCACATCCTTATCCATGCCGGCCGAGGACCCTAGAACGCCTGAGCCGACATAAGCTATGTCCGCCAGTTCAAACAACCCCTGGATGGTCCCGTCCTCCCCGAACGTCCCGTGAAGCACGGGAAAGACTGCATCGACCGCCGTGATGCCGGCCCCCTGTGCATGCTTCCCAAGGCCGGATTCGTTGCCTGGCAGCAAAGTCGTAGAGGGCACGGGCGGCAACAGCAGCGGTTCTCCCTGCGCAATCACCTCGGCCAGCACCTGGTCATTCGCCTTACCCGTCAGCAGGCGCTCCGCATCGGCGGCCATTACCCACTGGCCGTCCTTGGTGATGCCAATCGGCACCACGTCATACTTCTTCTTATCGATAGCCTTGAGCACACTCGCAGCTGACAGCAGTGACACTTCGTGCTCGCCACTTCTTCCACCGAAAATTACACCAATCCGCAGCTTCTTCTTTGCCATAGCTCCCGAGACGTTTCTTCTTGCCATGTGCTCCGATTCGGTTCCATGGAGCACTCCGACCACTATAGCGTCTGCAGGACGATCAATGGCTGCCACGAAAGTCAACCGTCACTCGATCGTCAACGGAAAGAGCGCACCACCAAAGTTGTCATCCCGACCGAAGCACAGCGAACTGGAGGGACCTGCATGTTCTTCCATGCGCCACGCTTCCCGCCCAAATGAATGCGAAGCAACTGCGGTTTGCCAAGACACTTGCAATTCCACCCACAGAAAACCATCTTTGACAGAACCGGCTCACCACCCCAGACTTGCAGAGTCGAACAAACGACCACAGACGTACTCTCGGAGAAACCGGAAATGAAGATCACTCGATGTCTTGTCACGGCCGCCCTGGCCTTCACTCTTGCCTCAGCCCCACTTGCCCTGCACGCCGCGCCGCAGGTCGGCAGCAGTATGGATAAAGATCCCAAAACCATGCCCAGTCCGCCGGCCAAAGCCTCCGTGATGCTCGACGGCAAGGCCGTCACCATCGACTACAACACGCCGCATGTGCGCGGCCGCAAGATCTTCGGCGGTCATGAGCCCTACGGCAAAATCTGGCGCACTGGCGCCAACCCCGCCACCTCCTTCAAGACAGCCGTAAATCTGAAGATCGGCGACGCCATGGTCCCCGCCGGTTCCTACACGCTTTATTCCATCCCGTCCGCCACCACCTGGAAGCTGATCATCAATAAACAGACCGGCCAGTGGGGCACGCAATACGACCAGTCGCAGGACCTGGCACGCGTCGACATGATGAAGAAAATGCTGCCCAGCCTGCAGGAAGTCATGAGCATCAGCTTCGAAAACACGCACGGTAACAGCACCGAACTGCACATTAAATGGGAGAATACTGACGTCTACGTCCCCGTCACCGCCCAGTAGGGTACTGGCCATACGGGCGCACGCGCCTTCCGCGCAAAGGCATGCTCCCGTTGGTCGCCTGCAATTACCGCCTTAGCCGACGACCGGGTGCCCCATGTCTCGCGTTTGAGACGTGGGGTTCCACGTAGGCAGGCGGAAGCTACTGGGGAATAAAGCGTAGTAGACCCACGGCACGCAGCGCCGGCAGGCCGGCACAACGCGCGCTACAAGTGAAACCGGTACTTCACCTCGGCATAAATCTGCCGCGGGTCGTTATAGTGGAAGCCGCCAAAGGTCAGGCTGTTATCCAGCAGCACACGCCGGTTCGCTGCATTGAGCGCAGTTACGGATACAGTCAGGTCCTCGCCGAAGGTCTTGCCCACGGCCACGTCGAACGTCGTATGCTGCGGCAGGTAGTTTCCGGGGTAAGGCGATGCCGGATACGGATCGCCATTCGTAAAGCCCGATCCGTAGTAGACGTTCGTCGATGCAAAACTGCGCCACGGCAGCGCACTGTCGAAGCCCACATTCAGAGTATTGCGCTGGTCATGATCGACCGGCGTATACCCCGGCGCGACATCGCACTCCGGCGAAGTGACCGGATAGCAGATCAGGCCACCGGTAATTGCCCCCCGCTGTTCGGCAATCTGGTTGGAGTAAGCCAGGTGAAACTGGCCACGGTTCCATAAACGCGGCGAACGCACCGTCAGTTCCCACGCCTGCACCAGCGCGCCATCAACAGTCACGGGATAGTAGATACTTGATTCGCCGATGTTGGAATGATCGAGAAAGTTATTGATCCGCGTCTTGAAGGTATCAGCATCCAGCAGCCAGCCTTTGTACGGAATCTGTACCCCGAACTGGTGTTCTTCATCGTGTTCGCCATGCAGCGGCTGAAAGCTGGTGTTGTTCGCTTGCGCATACTGCACGATTGGGCCGGCAGCCGTAAGCAGCGGCGGCGGCTGGTAAAAGCGGCCATAAAATCCACGAAACACCCAGTTCAATTTTGGCACCTGGACGGCAAGGCCAAAGCGCGGATCAGTCGAGTCTTCCGCAAAACTGGATTGAAAATGCGCCTGCCGCAGACCGGCAATCACCGTAACCCAAGGTGCCGGCTTGTAACTATCAGAGACATACTCTTCAATCAGCCCACCGGCCGCAGAATCCGGAGTCTTGAAGTTGGTCCCGCTCCCATCGTTGAAGGCCGCCCCAAACAGGTAGCTGTCATGCTGCCCCCAGCTATAGATGCCTGCCTGGATCGTATTGCGCGCGATGTTCGTATTGATGGTTGCTTGCGCGCCCGCATAATTGGAAGCGCGGTCCGAGGTAGTCGCTACCGGTAGATCGGCAGGGCTAGGCTCGTAGTCGGCACTGTTGTAATGGTAGAAGGGCGACACCTCCAGCACCGTATCCGCATTAAAAGTGTGCGCGTAAGTGAAGGCTGCCAGGCCATCGGTTTCATGCTGAGCGTCGCGCAGGCCAATGCTGGGATACAGGCCGTCTGCCGGATTATTCTGGTAATCGTTCGGAGCAGGATCATAAGGAATCTGGAAGAAGTCCGTCCGCAACTGCGTGACCAGTCGAAGCTGGTCCCGGGCAGATTTGTTATCGATGAACGACGCAAACCCTCCATACCCGTTCGCGGCGTCATGCACCACGACCCCTGTCGGCGCGGATAATCCATAATCACTCCGTTCGCCGTTCAGGCTCGCGTACCAAGCGGCTTTCTCGGAGTGGTTGCCATAATTCACCTGCTCGTTCGTCTGGAAAAAACTGCCGAGCGACGCGATGAACTCTCCATCGCCATTCCGTTCAAAACCGGTTTTTGGCAGTACGTTGAAAATGCCGTACGTGCGATCCCCTACATCAGCGCTATAACTGCCCCGCTGTGTCTCGACATAATCGATGTCCTTGGGATCGATCTGCGGTCCAATATTGCTGGCAATATTAGTATTTGGAATTTCCACGCCGTCGATCAGCCACGCCACCTGGTGGCCGCCCCGCATGTGCAGCATGTCATGTGTCATGTAGGCGCCGGGCACGAAGTCCGTGATCATGGCCATGCTGTCGGTACGATCGGCGCCGGGAGTCTGCTCAATGGCCTGTCGATCAATCAAGGTCGTCGGCGTCACCGAGTTGACATTAGCCACCGTCTTGCCCGTGTTTACCGTGACTGACTGCTGCACTGTTCCAACGGCAAGTTCAAGATGCAGTATGGGTGAAGTACTGGAAGCAAGGGTTAACGCTTGCGCAAGCGGCGCAAATCCCTGCTGCGTGACCGTGACGGTATACTCGCCAATCGGCACCGTCAGCAGGCGAAAGGAACCATTCGCATCGGTATCGGCAGCCTGCTGCAGGGCGGACGTTCGACTCTGCAATACGACATGCGCGCCCGGGACTGGGCGATGCTGCGGATCATGCACAATGCCCTGGACTTCACCGAAGACCGTGGCATGAAGACTGAACGGAAAAAGAAAAACGAGTACACATAGACCGGCAAATGCTTTCAACATGGAGACGTTCACTCACGTAAGACACAGCTGTCTCCGCGCAACAGCGGAGATGGTTGACAGGATGTGGAGAGGAAGAGAGCGTTTACGCCAGTTGAGGAGGGCCGCGTTTTTGTCGCGAACGGTCGCGCGCCATGCGAAGCTTCGCCAGCGTCTGCGGAGCCACGGCAGGATGGCTGACGATCTCTGCGAAAAACATGGCAGCCGGCAGCAGGGAAGCCGGTGCATGCTGGGCCGCGGGCATGGCCTTGGGACAGAAGGGGCACGGCTCAGGCTTGGCGCTGATCGCCATACCCGCCGTCAATGGTTCACGCCTTGCCGCCGGCATCATGCAATGGTTGGCGCCGGCGCGGCGGCAGCATGCCGGCAGACTTTCTTCTACATCGTGCAGCGTCGCCACCGACGCAAAGGTCGGCAGCGTCAACAGCAGCAATTGCAGCAGAACAAGAAAGCGGCGCACGCCTCATTGTAGCGGAGCGTACCGATCGCTAAAGCAAATTACCTGAAGGTGTAGAGCGAAGATACGATGAACACAGGCCTTTTTCGCCACGAAAAGGCCAACCTGTCTCCAGCCAGAATCACGATAGCATCAGGCAATTTGCCCTGGAGAATCCTCTTTCCGAATGCGGATACGAGCATCTGCGTGACTGCGCAATTCACACTTCGGTCAGATGGATCAATAAAGTGACTTATGGATAAATGCGGTTCAGTGTGCGAGCAAATGGAATCGTCTCGCGCACATGATCAAGACCGCAGATCCACGCCACGGCACGTTCGATGCCCATGCCGAAGCCGGCATGCGGCACCGAGCCATACTTGCGCAAGTCCAGGTACCAGCCAAAAGCATCGAGCGGCAGGTGATGCTCTTCAATCCGCTGCTTCAGCAGGTCGTAGGAAGAGATACGCTGCGAACCGCCGATGATCTCGCCATAACCCTCCGGCGCCAGCACATCCACGCACAGCGCGAACTTCGGATTCTCCGGATCGGGCTCCATGTAGAAGGCCTTCACGTTCGCCGGGTAACGATGCACCATCACCGGCCGATCGAACTGCGAAGAGATGTACGTCTCATCCGGCGACCCGAAATCATCACCATATTCAAACTTGTTTTCAATCAGCCCTTTGGCATGCGCATCATGCAGCATGGCAACAGCTTCGTCGTAGCTGATCTTCGGAAACGGCGCCGTCACTGTCTGCAGCCTGGTGATGTCCCTCTCAATCACCTTCAGTTCAGAAGCGCGGCGATCGAGCACGCGGCCGACAATAAAACTGATAAAGTTTTCTGCCAGCACCATCAGGTCGTTCAAGTCGGCAAAAGCCATCTCCGGCTCGACCATCCAGAACTCCGTCAGATGGCGACGCGTCTTTGACTTCTCCGCGCGAAACGTCGGACCAAAACTGTAGACCTTGCCCAGGGCCAGCGCTGTACTCTCGATATACAACTGGCCGCTCTGCGTCAGGTAGGCTTCTTCGCCAAAGTACTCCACCGGAAACAGCGTGCTGGTACCTTCGCATGCCGCCGGTGTGAGGATTGGCGGATCGGTCAGCGTGAAGCCATTGTCATCAAGATAATCACGCGCAGCCTTGATAATCTCTGCCCGGATACGCAGGATCGCCGACTGGCGCGGCGTGCGGATCCAAAGATGACGATGCTCCATCAGAAAGTCGGTGCCATGTTCCTTCAGCGAGATGGGAAATGGCGTTTCTTCAGGCACACGCTGGATTACGTCAAGATGCTCGACGTCCAGTTCAAAACCGCCGGGCGCACGGGCATCGGCCCGCACTTTTCCGGTCACGATCACGCTCGACTCCTGAGTCAGCTTCTTGATCGATTCAAACACGTCTTCTGCCACGGCTGCCTTGGGCACAATGCCCTGGATCGTTCCCGTGCCATCGCGAAAAATAGGAAAGAGCAGTTTGCCGCTGGCCCGCAGATTATAGAGCCAGGCCTGCAGGGTGACACGCTCGCCTTCATGGCGCCCCAGGGTTGCGATGGTCGCAACGGATGGCTTGGCATGTGTATCAGTCACGGTATCTCTGGTGGTTTCGTTCATTTTTAGC
Source organism: uncultured Acetobacteraceae bacterium (assembly GCA_964658035.1). Lineage (GTDB taxonomy): Bacteria > Acidobacteriota > Terriglobia > Terriglobales > Acidobacteriaceae. Next base: position 11,254 of record CAZZXL010000024.1, on the reverse strand, counting down.
ACAGCCCAAACTTCTTCCAGGTCTCCCCGGCGCGCGTAATCACATGCTCTGCCGTCTCGCCCAGTGTGTAATGAATTTCAAGCACCGCGGCTGGATGCAGCGGTGCCTTCTGCAGTTCTTCGATCGCGGCCGCCCATTCGATCTTGCCTTCGCCGGGCCACAGGTGTTCATCCTTGTCGCCATGGTTGTCATGCAGGTGGGTCGATCCGATAAGGGGCTTCAACTCGGCCAGCGATCCCTCGACTCCCTCATTCAGGTTGGCGTGCCCGATGTCGAAGCAGACGCCCACATCCTTGAAGTGGCCAACCCGCAAGACTTCCAGCAGGTGTTCGGGCTTCGTCACATCATTCTGGATGTTCTCGAGCAGCAGGCCAACACCGAGCGGCTTGCCGAAAACGCGCATGTGCTCGAGTGCACTCACGGCATGGTCCAGGGCCCGCGGACTCCACTCATCCCCCCGTTCACCCAGGTGCAGCACCAGGAACTTGAAAGGCAAGGTTTCAGCAACTTCGAGCGCCCGCTTCCATTCATCCATAGCGTCAATGCGCCGTGACTTTTCGGGATGAACGACGTTGACTGCAGGTCCGCCCGCGCGTCCCATGTCCGCATCTGCATACAACGGCGCGTGCATGGAATGAAGGGCGACCGGGTTCGACGTGAACCAGTCCGCCATCTCCTTGATGTGGGTACGGCTGGTGTAGTCGAAATGCTGCTGCGCGGCAAAAATCTCGATCGCCTGCGCGCCCGCCTTCTGCAGGCTATCGAGCAGACCGGGGTGCAGCCGCTGCTTCAGAAATACATGGGTCGAGATCACTCGGAGCATCGTAAGCCGGTTCCTGTTCCTTTTCGGTTGACGCTCTATCTTCTCACTGCAGAACGAACCGGGCTAGCGCGAGCGGCGGAAGCGTTCCGTCAGACGCCCGAATGCCGAGTCGGCGGGCCGCAGCGGCGTCACCCTCAAGAACAGCCACTCTATGACCAAAGAACTTCCATGCGAGCAGGAGCCATAGCAAGACATTGCGCAAAGTCAGTTCTGTCCGCATACCAACAATGGATACCCTCAAGCAACAGCAGTGGCCTGCTTTTTGGGACGACCACCCAGTCGGCCATTCGTCCTCGATGCAGCCGTCTTGGCCTCACTTTTCGCCTGGCCCCCTTTGCTGCCAAGCGTCCGCGCCATCCATTTCTGCGATCCAAGCAGCCCTTCCAGCAAAGCAGGGAGATAGATATCAGCATCCAGCTTGGGGAAATGGATCCCGAAGCCGGATGGAGAAATCTCGATCGGCTCAAGTTGATCAGGCGACGCTTTCTCCAGTCCCTCCGCATCCTCCGGAGCAAACGACAGATCAACCTTGCAATTTAGGTGGATGATGACCCGCCCAAGCCGATCGTCATACGTGGCGCTCAACGCCCGCGGCAACGAATCTTCAAGATCCCGGCCACGTAAATTCGCAGTTTCAACGTTCTCAGTCACTTCCATGAATGCTCTCCCATGCTTCAGCTAACGCGACGACGTTCTGCATCAGTACAGTTTTCGATGTGGGATAGATCGCGGCGAGAAAACCCCGTAGTTCTCGCGCAGGATCGCTCCATCAAACGGAAAGTTGAGTTCGTAAACTGCTTCGTGGCCATTCCCGATGACATGTACATGTGCCGGCCGATGATCATTGGGATAGATGACCACCCGCAGGCCATCAAACCTCAACACACTCGGCATAAAAAGATCCTAGCACAATATCCAACCGCTTGGGTTATTATTCTCAATATCCAGCCGCCTTCCCAAAGTTATGCCGGTGGTCCTGGCCGGCAAGCAGGTCGCCGGTCGCAGGATCAACAGCAATGCATTCGCCGTCAGACCAGACAGGCCAGCCCGGGTCGGCTTGCTTGAGTTTGTACCCCATGCCCTGCAAACCCTTGATCGTTGAAGCTGTAAAACCGGCTTCAAGGTAGACAAAATCAGGAAAGTACTGGTGGTGAAACCTGGGCGCGTCCACCGCCTGCTGGATGTTCAGTCCGCCGCCTCCCTCCGCGGCCGGAATAGCGCTCAGAAAAATGTTCGCGACCGTCGTAATAATGCGCGAACCCCCCGGCGAGCCAAGCACGTAACGGACTTTGTTATCTTTGAGGATGATGGTCGGCGTCATACTTGACAGCGGCCGGTGCCCTGGCGCGATGGCAGCATTCTCCCCCTGGATGAGCCCATACATATTGGGGACCCCCTGCTTCGACGAAAAATCGTCCATCTCATCGTTGAGCAGGAAGCCGAGAGCCTCAGCCGTCGCGTGCGAGCCGAAACTGTCATTCAGCGTAGTCGTTACAGCGACTGCATTTCCCTCCTCGTCCATCACCGAGTAGTGCGTCGTGTTGGTGTGTTCAGGCTGCGCCGCAGCCCTGGGAGGCGCAGGTAGAAAGCCGGCCGGACGTACCAGCTCTCTTGACGGGGTAGCGGCGTCCTCCTTGATGCTGGCCCTGAAAGCATTGGCATACTTCTGGCTCATGAGCGCGTTGAGCGGAATCTTTGCGTAATCCGGATCGCCCAGGTAGTCATTGTGGTCCATGAAAGCCCGCCGATACGCTTCGACCAGCAGGTGCATCTCGGCCGGCGTACGATCCCCAAGCTTGCCCAGGTCGTAGCCGCGCAGCATGTTGAGCGACTCGATCATGGCTACTCCGCCGGACGACGGCGGCGGCGCCGTAACAATGCGGTAGCCCTTGTACTCCGCCGTCAGCGGCTCGCGCTCTTTCACCTCGTAATGCGCCAGATCGGCAACAGTAAGGATGCCGTGGCCCGCTTTAACATCGGCTGCCAGCTTCCTGGCGATCGCACCGTGATAAAAGTCACCTGGATCGGCCGCAATGGTGCGCAGGGTAGCGGCTAGGTCAGGCTGTTTGAAGGTGTCCCCGGGCTGGTAAAAGCCCCCGCCTCGCTCCTTGTTCGTCTGGAAAATCCTGCGCGATTCAGGAAAAACGGTCAGGTCGGGATCGAGCAGCATCCTGGCATCCTGCTCGCCCAGGACGTAGCCATTTGTGGCCAGTGCAATGGCCGGCGCCATAACTGCTTTCAGCCCCAGCCTGCCATATTTTGTCTCTGCATACACCATGCCGGCCACCGAACCCGGCACCCCGACAGCCAGGTAGCCCAGCGTGCTCGCATGCGGAATGATGTTGCCATCTTTATCGAGATACATGTCGCGGGTCGCCGCTTCAGGCGCGCGCTCGCGGTAATCAATAAACGTGTCTCTGGCGGCTGTTGCTTCCTTAGCTGCCAGATGGATCAGCATGAAACCACCGCCGCCCAGGTTGCCCGCATCCGGGTAGACGACCGCCAGGGCGAAACCTGTCGCGACCGCCGCATCAATAGCGTTGCCGCCCTGCTTCAGGATGCTCACCCCGGCATCGGCAGCCAGGTGGTGGACGCTGACCACCATGGCATGCTTGGTGCGGACCGGCTCTTCTTTATCCCAGCCAGGGACTGCCGGCAGCGCCTGCGGCGCTTCCGCGTGGTTTGCCGCGGTCTGGGCACGTAAGCCCGGCCAAGCCGCTGCCAGGGCCCCGGCCGCCAGAAGTGAAGTACAGACTGCCACAAGAGAGATGGGAAAACAGACACGTTTCATGCAATGCAGTGTACGCAAAACCGGCGTTTGCAGCTGCTTCAGAGAACAGGAACGAGGCCATCTGTCTTGCCTCCGTTAAGGATCATCCCGGCCGCTCGGACGTCTTCAACATCGGGCCAACCCACCTGAAGCGCTGTCCAAACCTCGCTGTCAAAACCTCAAAGATGCATGGCTGGCACGGGCTCCAGCGCCTTCCGCAGGCTGGCAGCATCTTCAATGTGCGCGCATCTCTGGCTACGATCGATTTGCCGCAGCAACCCGGTCAGCACTTTACCTGGACCGACTTCATAGAACTGGGTCACGCCCTCGGCTACCAGCAGTTGCATGGACGCCACCCAGCGCACCGGCGCCGTCACCTGCCGGATCAGCGCCTCCCGTTCCAGGTTGCCGTCCGTGACTACGTGCGCGTCCACATTGCAGACCAGTGGAAAGGCCGCTTCATCAAAACGGATACTCTGCAGAACATCAGCAAGCCGGTCCTGCGCCGGCTGCATCAGTGCACAATGGAACGGTGCGGACACATGCAGCGCCACAACTTTCTTGGCGCCGGCAGGTTTCGCCAGCTCAGACGCCCGCGCCACTGCCGCCGCTGATCCTGAGATAACAATCTGTTCCGGCGAGTTAAGGTTAGCCGCAGAAACCGGCTCTCCCGTCTCAGCCTGCGCCTGCCTGCAGAGATCACTCACCAGATGCGCAGCTAACCCGAGAATGGCAGCCATCGCGCCGACCCCCTCCGGCACCGCCTCCTGCATAAAACGCCCGCGCAGTTGCAACGCCTTGATCGCATCCGCGAAGCCGAGCATGCCGGCGGCGACCGCGGCCGAGTATTCCCCGAGCGAGTGGCCGGCAACATGGGTGGGCGTGATACTGTGATTGCGCAGCACGCGATCGACAGCTACGGAAACTGCGAAAATGGCTGGCTGGGTATACTCCGTCTGCTTCAACTGCTCTGCCGGTCCGTCAAAGCAGAGCTTCGAAATTGAGAAGCCCAGGGCATCATCTGCTTCTTCAAATGTCTGCCGCGCCACAGTAAAGTTTTCCGCGAGATCGCGGCCCATACCAACCGTCTGTGACCCCTGGCCGGGAAACAGGAAGGCAATTCTTTCGGAAGCGAAGGAGTAGGGTGCAGTGCTCATGGCAGTCGCCATTTTCGCACGATTGTCCTTAATGGCGGAACCTGCCATTTTGTCCCGATGCATAGCATTAATTGGAGCTCTCAGGGACCGGCCGGCGAGTGTCCCGGCCCCAGGCGCCTCTCATCCCCTATCAAGGCTGAGCTTCTTAAGGCTGAGCAGGCAGCGTACTCAGGTAGTGCACCAGGCTGGTCAGGTCATCTCCCGTGATCTTCGTTGCATACGACGGCATAGGATTGGGCGCGCCCGCACTGGTAGTTGCCGGGGGATGGACAATCGTCGCCCGGATCTGGTCCTCCGTCCGCCGCGTGCCCACGCCGTTCAACGATGGCCCGATCTCCCCGCCGCCTGATCCGATGCGATGGCACGAAAGACAGCTGTTGTCCGCGATGATGCTCTTCGCATCATGCGTGGCCCCGGCCGCCATCGCCGTCTGGGGCGTTGCATCCGCCGCCGGAGCAGCAGCCGTCGTTGGCGGGGCTGCAGCCATCGGGGTCGCAACTGCCATGCCAACCGGCGTCAGGCGGAAGAGACCACCCGGTTTTGCGTCTTCGATCATCCATAACGCTCCATCAGGCGCGACCTCTACGTCCCGCACCCTGTGACCCACAGCCCAGCGCTCCGCCACCTTCGCGCCTCCCTTGCTGTCAAAGGTGATGCGGATGAGTGCCTCCGATGCCAGTCCGCTGGCAAAAGCCGATCCGTCCCACTGCGGGAACATCGCGCCCTTATAGAACATCAGGTTGCCCGGCGCGATTACCGGCACCCAGTAGATTACCGGCTTGGCCAGGTCAGGACGCGTATCCGGGTTAGGGATGGGCACCCCGTTATAGTTATGCCCGTAGGAAACCAGCGGCCAGCCGTAGTTCTTTCCCGGTTCGATCAGGTTCAGTTCATCGCCGCCCCGTGGACCATGCTCCAGCTCCCACAGCCTTCCATCCGGCGCAAAGGCCAGGCCGTAGGGCGTTCGATGGCCGGTACTCCATGTCTCGGCGGGCGTCAGGTTCGGGCCGGGAAAGGTGTACTTCCGGACCATCGGGGCAGTCTTTGCCTTCTCGGTGTCCTCGGGCGGGTTAATGATAGGTACAGTGGCCGCGCCGGTCTTGCCCGCCATGGGGTTCCCCGGGGCCGGCTTGCCGTCCAGGGTCAGGCGCAGAATCTTGCCCAGCGGCTGGTTGGGGTCCTGTGCCGGCGTCATCCGCTGCCGGTCGCCGCTTGAAAGGAAGAGATACTTGCTGTCCGGAGAGAAAGCGACCTCGGCGCCGAACTGCCCGCCCTGGCCCGGGGCGCCATCGTGCCAGATGACCCTAAGCCCTTCAAGACTGGCGGTATTGTTGTCCAGCTGCAACTGGGCGCGTGCAAGCGCCAGGCCTGAGCCGCCGTCACCCGGCTCGGAATAGGTCAGGTAAACGAAATGGTCTTCAGCGTAGTGCGGCGAAAGGTAGACGCCCAGCATGCCGCCCTGCCCCTCCCACGCCACCGCAGGAATGCCCGTAACCGGCGTCTTTGCTCCCTGCTGCGTCACCAGCTGCAGCCCACCGGTCTTTTCCGTGATTAGCATCCGGCCATCGGGCAGGAACGCAATCTTCCAGGGCAGACTCAACGTCGTGACCTGGGTCGCGGTAAAGGGCAGCTTGGGGTCAGACTTCTGCTCGCCCTCGTTCACCTGCGCCCATGCGCCGCTCGAAGCCATGCCCAGCAACAGACCCGTAATTACCAGGTGTTTCATCGTGTTCTTCCGTTGGTTCATCGTGTGTCCCTTTATTTAAATAAGAGCGATTCGCCGGCAGGTACGATAAAGCCGGGTCTGGCACCTGTAGCCGCATTCTCTACTTAGACTATCCCGCCCAGGCAGTTTAAAAAATCGACCAACCAAAGTGGTTTGCAAAATCCGCGCTTAACCGAATTTCTTCTTGCAAAGCCGCCACACCCACACCCTTGTGCGGAATTCTCAAGCCTTTGATGCGACCCATCAGGCAATACACTCCCGGCATCATCACGGCAGTGCTCATGAATCTTCCAGTCATGAGCCTTCTTTTGTGCCAGGCGGTGCGAGACCACTGGGGTATCAGGAGGAAGGGCCCCTTCGGTATGGGTCACTGGTTCCGCTCGTTGTCGCTGGATCAATCGGGACACTGTTCACGCTTTCCTGAGTCGACCTGCTGACTGATGCTCTGTCGACAGCTTCCCATTGCTCCTCCCTACACCACCGCGGCCGGGAATCAAGCATCAGGACCAACAATTTCGCCCTCCCCCAGCCTGACGGTATGCTGGAAGTCGACCGATGTTATTCAACTCACTTGGCTTTGTCGCCTTCTTTATTGTTGTCACCTGCCTGTATTACGCGCTTCCCTGGTCGGGGCGATGGAAGATGCTGCTGGTCGCCAGCTGCTACTTCTATATGGCGTTCGTCCCGGTCTACATCCTCATCCTGCTGGTCACCATCCTGATTGACTACTTCATGGGCATTCTGATCGCGGATGCAGCGGGACCACGCCGCAAAACATACTTGATCATCAGCATCGTGTCGACGTGCGCCGTGCTCTTCATCTTCAAGTACTACAACTTCTTCCTCTCAACCAATGACCGCATCGCTCACCTGATGGGCTTCGCGCCCAATCTTCCTTACAGTCATCTGGTTCTGCCCATCGGCCTCTCCTTTCACACCTTCCAGAGCCTGAGCTATGTGATCGAGGTCTACCAACGCAGGCAGACGCCCGAACGTCATTTCGGCATTTATTCCCTTTACGTCATGTTCTATCCGCAACTGGTCGCCGGGCCGATCGAGCGGCCGCAGAACCTGCTTCACCAGTTCTACGAGCATCACCACTTCAGCGTGGACAACCTGATGCGCGGCCTGTCCATGATGGCCTGGGGCTACTTTCAGAAGATGGTCATCGCCGACCGCGCAGCCATTTATGTCAACCGTATCTACGGCGGATGGCAAGGCGCATCGGGGCTGGAACTCCTGCTCGCGAGCATTCTCTTTGCCGTCCAGATCTACGCCGATTTCGCCGGCTACTCCTACATCGCGATTGGGGCCGCGCGCGTGATGGGCTTCGAGTTGATGACGAATTTCAACCATCCCTACTTTGCCAAAAGCATAGGCCAGTACTGGGGGCGATGGCATATTTCCCTCAGCACCTGGTTTAAAGATTACGTATACTTCCCGCTCTATGGCGATGAAGTAACCATCCCCCGCCACTATCGCAACCTGTTCATCACCTTCGCGATTAGTGGACTCTGGCACGGCGCCAACTGGACCTACGTTTTGTGGGGCGTTTACAACGGCGCACTGCTGGTACTCGAAGGCGTCGTCGGCAAGTGGTGGCGCAAGGGGTGGGCATGGACAACAGCACGGCACGGCGTGACCCTGGTCCTGATACTTACCGGCTTCATCTTCTTCCGTTCCCGCACTGTGCCCCAGGCCTTCAAAATTATCGGAACAATTGTCACATCAACGTCTCTGTCAAAAGGCAGTATTGAAGTCGCCATCCTGCAGGCAACGGGCGATTCGTCTTCACTCGCGCTGATGGCGGCAACCCTCCTTCTCACCACCGGCATGTTCGTTCTCGAAGCCATGCAGGAGAAACGTGTCGCCTTCTTCAAAGACAGCATGGCCCAATCCGTACGCTGGCAGGCCGTTGCGATCGTGCTGCTCTTCCAGGCAGTCATGATCTTCGGCGTACTGCGCGCTTCTTCGTTTATTTACTTCCAGTTCTGACCCTGTCGTCTGATCATGATTACCCTCCTCAAAACCGTCCTGTCTGCACTGCTGCTGCTCTCACTGCTGGTATGGACGAAGTATCGGTTCGAGCACTATCTTGCGCCGGCCACCAGCGGCATTCAGGGCGAACTGAACGGGCCAAAGCCCGACATCCTGCTCATCGGCTCTTCGCACACGCGGCAGGGATATGACGCGCGTACGCTCGAAAGCGCCATCGGCAAGCGCGCGTTTATCGTCGCTTATGACGGTGTTGACCTGGCCAGCATGCTGCCACTTGTGAAGACGCTGCTGGCCGATCCAGCCCGACATCCGGCGCTCCTGGTGATTGAGGCCAACGGCGCTAATTTCGCACGCGCCCCCGAGGTGGAAGAGCCGCGCTTCTTTTTCGATGCGCCGCCCGCAATGAAGCGCGCATTGATCCGGGACTACCTGCGCACCCATCATGGCCTGAGCGCGTATGTCAATGCCTGGACGCTGATTGCTAACCGCGGCAGTGAACTGATCCTCACCTGGCCGCTGGTCCATCACGCGATCGATGGCCTTTCGTACAATGGCAGTTACCTGAATAAAGACGTATCCGGAATCGCACCCGATGAGTTTCCCCACCTGCGTATCCCGATGAACAGCAGCGAGCCGAATAGCGACCAGTTGAGTGCGTTAAAGGCAATTGTTGCTGTAGCCGCTGCCGATGGCGTGAAAATCGTTTTTGCCGACCCGCCCATGCCCGCCCCGGTCGAAGCGCAGCCGCAAATGGCGGCATTGCAGCAGCAGTTCAAGGCATTCGCCGCAAGCCGGAACATCGACTACCTCGATGGAGCGGACGCTTTTCCGACGGACGATCCGGCGATGTTTTCGGATTCCAATCACCTCTCGACCGCGGGCCGCGCACTCTATACATCGCGCTTCGCCCTGGCGATCAAGCCCCATCTCCACTAAGGCAATTTTCTGTTGCCCTGGTGTTCCCGGAGACCTTCCATCCGGCCCTTTCTGCGCAAAAGGCCAGCCAACACCCGCGATTGCTTCTACACCTACTGTCAACGCCTACAGGAATCTACTGTTTCGCCCTGAAAGGGCAAATCGGGCCACACATTTTGTCAAGAATGTGTGGCCCGATGATCTTAATAGGGAGGTGCCTATGGACCCTGACCAGTCCTGGTGCCAGGTGAAAGTAAGGATCGATTCTCGATTCCTGCTTGCACTTGGTGCTTTAATCAAGTGGCTGTTTCTTCGACCCTGGTGCTTACAACCCCGGAGCGGTATGCCGCCGCTTCGGGCTAACCTCATCCGGTATTCCAGCAGATGGGCTAACTTGTCCAATACTTTAGCAATCCGACGGTTACGTTTCCACCGGAACCGCAACTTTCTGCGCCAGTGCCTCTTCAATCGAGTCATTCACCCCGGCCTGCGAGAACTCCGCGGCCACGCGGATGCCATTGAAAATAGCCCGGTCATTGGACGACCCGTGACCGATGATGCAGACCCCCCGCAGTCCCAGCAGCGGAACGCCGCCATACTCCGTATAGTCGAGCCGCTTCTTGAACTCTCCGAAAGCCTTCCGCGATAAAAGCGCCCCCACCTGTGCCGTAACCGTCGATGTGAGCGCAGACCGCAATTCCGTTGTGAAAAGCTTGGCCAGCCCCTCGCTCGTCTTCAAGGCGACATTGCCGACAAAGCCGTCGCAGACGATCACGTCCGCGCTGCCGTTGTAGATGTCCCGGCCTTCCACATTGCCCATGAACTGGATCGGCAGCTCCTTGATGGCCGCGAAAGCTTCCCGCGTCAGTTCATTGCCCTTGGTTTCTTCTTCGCCGATCGACAACAGGCCGACTCGCGGGTTCGCGATGCCCAGCATGCGCTTGGCATACACATTCCCCATCACGGCAAACTGCACCAGGTGCTGCACCTTGCAATCCACGTTCGCGCCAACATCGAGCAGGATGGAAGGCTGCCCGCTGCTCGTCGGCATAATCGAAGCCAGCGCCGGACGGTCGACGCCTGTCAACGCCCCCAGGACCATCTTGGAAGTCGCCATCGCCGCGCCCGTATTCCCGGCTGTAAAGAAGCCCGCAACCGTCCGGTCCTTCACCAGTTTGAGGCCGACACGCATAGAACTGTTGGGCTTTTTGCGGATCGCCGTCGCCGCCTTGTCGTCCATCGTGATCCATTCATCCGTGTGATGGATCACGATCGGCAGATCGTCCAGGTACCTGCGCAACGCTATGCGTGCGTCAGAAGCGCTGCGCAAATCATTCCGGCGCAGGCTTGAACGGGCAGCCGCGCGCAACCCCGCACGGATCCGATCTTCAGGACCCACGAGGTGAACGCGGACCGATAAATTACGACAGGCTAGAATCGCTCCCCGGATCTCCGGCTCGGGCGATCTATCTGAACCCATGGCATCAAGGGCGATGTCCAGCAGTTGCGGCATCAGGCTTTCTTAAGGACCCGCTCGCTTAAGCTTCCTTGACTTCAAGAACTTCGCGGCCCTTGTACATCCCGCACTTGGCGCAGGCGTGATGGGGCAGCTTCCGCTCGTGGCAGTTGGGACACTCTGAGGTGACGGTCTTGGTCAGGAAATCGTGGGAGCGGCGCTTCGCAGTGCGCTGCTTGGAGTGTCGCCGTTTTGGATTAGGCATTGCAGTTTCCTTTCAAACAGCGTCAGCGCACCGTTTCCTGCCATTTGACTCTGCTTGCAGCAAAGCTGGCGAAGTGGGGCTCACGCTTGGATCTTTAAGTCCAGGCCGCTATTGCTTGACCCTGGTCATTGCTAAACTTTGGTC
>CAZZXL010000023.1:0-40926 GCA_964658035.1 uncultured Acetobacteraceae bacterium | reverse complement strand
TGCTGTGCTGGTCAAGGATGCGCAGCGACATGGCTTGCGGATCAAGCCCGTCGACGTCCTCCGCTCCAATTGGTCCTGCACACTTGAGAAAGAAAATAACGGCAAGCTTTCGCTGCGGCTTGGCTTCCGCCAAGTGCGCGGCATGCGAGAAACGACGGCAATTGAACTTGAGACTGTGCGCGCGATGCGTCCGTTCGCAACAGTGGAGGAACTCGCTCGACGTGTTCCATCGCTCACCCGGGCGGACCTGACGACGCTCGCGGAGGTCGGAGCACTCAACCCGATAGGGGAAGGCATTCATCGTAGAGAGGCCCTCTGGCAGGTGGAGCGCGCGGGACGCAAAGCTGGACCACTCCTTGAATTGCTCGACCGCGATGAGTACGCAGAGTCAGAGTCTCCTCTGAGAGCGATGGAGCCACACGAAAGAATGGTTGCTGATTATGCTTCGACAGGCGTTACAGTCGGCCGGCATCCGATGGCCCACTGTCGACAGCAACTCCGGGCCATGCAGATCGTCCGGGCTGGCGACCTATCGCTTCTTCGACATGGTGTCAAGGCGCGGATTGCTGGTTGCGTGATCGCTCGACAGAGGCCAGGCACGGCGCATGGCTTCATCTTCCTGTCGATCGAAGACGAGACGGGCATCGCCAACGCGATCATCGATCCCGACCTTTACGAAACGCATCGCTCGCTCGTGACCTACGCGAAGTTCCTGCTGATTGAAGGCGTCCTCCAAAACGTCGACAAGGTCATCCATATCCGCGCAAAGCACATCGAGGAACTCAATGTCACGGCCGCTCCCATGCAGTCGCATGACTGGCACTGATGAGCAAGCACATGACCTCGCCCCCGGAACGGGAGCCCCCCAAAGATTGACTCTGTTGCCTTAACCGCGGCTGGAAGGCTGGATACAGGTTGGCCTTTGTTGGCGAAAAGGCCCGTATGCCCCAATTCTTATTCGTGGCCGACGACTACGATCATGAACGTTCCCGGCTTGGGCGTCGGGCGTGCACCACCGGATTCAACCAGCTCTGCTGTGGGGAGGTAGATCTGATGCGTCGAGGGGTCCAGCCCCATGGTGCGGGCACCCCGCGGCGTCTTCACTACTTGGGCCACCTCAAGTTTCCCGTCCTTCTCGCCTGCCACCACAAGGGAACCGTCAAAGCAGCTGGCAAAGGCTTGGCCTGCATCGAAGGCTGTCGCGTCGACGACAGCGCCAATCGGTAGAGAGCTTTCAACCTTTCCATCGCGCGTGCTCATCACGATCAGCTTTTGCGGTTTTCGGCAGCCGATAAAGAGTCGATGCTTGGCGGAGTCCATCGACATTCCGACGGGAGATCCCCCTGGCGCTACCGGCCAGCGCGCAGTGACCCGCCGCGTCTTCAGATCGACGACGGCCACGAGATCCTTGTCTTCCAGGTTGACGTATACCTTACCGTGCCCATCGGAGGCGAGAAACTCAGGCGCACCGCCTAACATGATCGGCGCTGCGATTTTTCCATTCCGCGGATCGATATCGGGCGGAATGGTCATCAACGCATTGCCATCGCCAGAAACCACAAGCACTTCATTCAGTTGGGCGTCGTAAATGATGCCATCAGAATCCGGCAGGCTGGCGAGTGTTCCGAGGACCGCGTAGGTCTTCAGGTCAAAGATGATGATGCTGCCGGCCCCATCTGTGACGAAGCCGCGATTCAGATTTGGCACCAGAGCGACGCCGTGCGCTTTCTTCTGCCCAGGAATGTCTCCGACGACCTTGCCGGAGTTGGCATCGATGACCATCGTATGAGTCGTGCGGGGTACGAAGAGGCGATGGTTTGTCGAATCCACAGTGAGGTAGTCCCAGTTGCCTTCGCCGCCGATGTGCAGCGTGTTCTTAACGTGCCAGCTGCTTTGAGCACACGCGGAAAAGACGGTGACACAGATTGCCAAAGCAGACGACAAAGAACGCACGTATCTGGATTGCATGTTAGGCCTCTTGAAATGGGATAAAGGTCATTAGGAATGCTGCGTTATTAGGAGATTAGAAGATGATCATTAAGCCAAGCTGAACATGGTCTCTCGAGTCGAGCGATTTGAGGAGAGCGCTCCCGCAATTACGTGCGCGTGCGTCAATCGGCACGATGATCATCGTGCTGACCGGCTCGGATGTTCTGTGAATACAACATGAAAAGGAGTCCACTGAAGTTAAAAGAATGTTACTAAGTCTAGAAGTTAAGCTTTCCTTAAGTGTCTCCCTGTCCTATCAGAATAGCTACTGTTCAAGCGGCTACTGATCCCCCAAGGCTGGCGCTGAAGACTCGTCGTATGTCGTTCAAAGTTCTTAAAAGATAAGTTTATTTTTCCTTAGCTTAGTCTTCGTCGTCCCTTGGTGATTGCAATATAGATGCGCGAAGTAAGCTCGTATTTCTTTTGGAGGCAGTTGATGCGGTTAGTACGTTTGCTGGCGATGATCCTTGCATTTGCAAGTGTTCTTGTATCCATGCGGCTCGGAGCCCAGAACGGTTCAGGCTCCATTACGGGAACGGTTGTGGACACCGCCGGGGGGTCGCTCGTGGGAGCCAAGGTTGTGGTTCAGCCCACGGGCAGAGAAGTGGCCTCAGATGACCAAGGCCAGTTTCGTATTTCCGACCTTTCTGCCGGGCAGTACACACTGACGGCTTCCTATGTTGGCTTCCATTCCTATACCGGAACGGTGATGGTGATGGCGGGCCAAACGGCGAATGAGAATGCCACCCTGCAGGTCTCATCCGGAGCAGATTCCGTGATCGTGACAGCGCCCCGTTTGCAGGGCGATGCAGAGGCCATAAACGTTGAACGCATGTCGGCCAATATTGTGCAGGTGGAACCCCAGGGCGTGATCCAGAGCCTGCCAAACACCAACATTGCCGACGCGATCGGTCGCCTGCCCAGCGTATCGCTCGAACGCGATGAGGGAGAAGGCAAGTATGTGCAGATTCGCGGCACGGAACCGCGCCTGAACAACCTGACCATCAATGGCGTGAACGTGCCTTCCGTGGAAGTGACCGTGCGCAATGTGAAGATGGATGCCATTCCAGCGAACGGCATTGAGCGTATCGAGGTTTTCAAGACTCTTGCTGCAGATCAGGACGCTGACGGGATTGGTGGGACGGTCAACCTGGTGACGCCAACCGCGCAGGATAAGGCAACCTACGCAGTAAATGGAACGGCCGGGTACAACCCGCTGCAGAACGGCTTCTGGCGCGGCGGCTTCGATGGGACCTTTGGCCAACGCTTTGGCGCGAACAAACAATTTGGATTTCTGTTAGGCGGCACATGGGACCGCACGAACCGCGGGATCGATGATCTAGAACCGAGCCAGGGCATCGGGCAACTCCCTAACGGCAAGAACGTGGCTTACGTAAGCGCGGAAGACTTCCGTTCCTATAACTACTACCGAACGCGCTATGGTTTTGATTCGGGTGTGGATTACAAGATCACACCGACCGCCGATGTCTACTTCAAGGGGCTCTATTCCGATTTTCACGATTACGGCGATACGCACGTATACACGCCCAATGCTGGCGCCTTGACGGGCACGAGTGCGGGTCTGCTTACGTTTGATAACACGGGAAGCTGGCAATACCGTGAATACATCCGGCGACCTGATCAGCAGGAGTTCAGTCTGCTGACCGGCGCGCGGCACGATCTCTCGAAAGACCTGATCACCTACGACTTCGCCGTGTCGCGCGGCCACAATATCGGTGGCCAGGATTTTCCGACGATCTACTTCAATGGACCTACGGGTGTCACGTTTTCCGAAGACCAGAGTAACCCCTATCGACCCAAACTTGAAGCGACAGATGGAACGAATGGCTTCGATGCCTCCACATACGGAGTGAGCGAGGCGACCGCTTACAGGTACCACGCGACGCAGCTCAACATACAGGGTTCAGCCAATCTGGCGCATAACTACAACATCGCATCGCACCCCAACATTCTTTCGCTGGGTGTAAAAATACGCAACTCGTATTCAATACAGCGTCAGAACAGCCAGGATCTTGTAGTTAACGGCGCCAGCCCGTTCAACCTTGCAAGTGTTACCGGGGCCTATACCAATTCCACGTACTACAACAAGTCGTTTGCCGTTGGAAATCAAGCCTACGGTCCAACGCTCGCCTTCGGCAAAGGTCTGAGCGCAATCTCAGCCAATGCCGGCGCCTTTACGGCGAGCGATACATCAGTCAGCGATGCGCAGGCATTCTTCAATGCTGACGAAAGAATCTCCGCCGGCTATATCGAGGATGTCATCTTCATCGGCAATATGCGCCTGCAGGGAGGTGTGAGGTTCGATAATGGCGGCACCCACTTCCTGGCAAACCAGATCGCCTACGATGCGAACGGCAACCCGACCATTACTCCTGCGCGTAAGGATGCCAGCTACTTCAACGCGCTGCCCAGCGTAGCCCTGCAATACCAGGTGCAGAAGGATACGAACATACGTGCCGTCTACAGCCGTGGCCTTGCGCGTCCAAATATTGGTGACCTTGTCCCCGCAACCATCATCGATCCTAACCAGACTCCATATCCCACCGTCGCGACCGGCAATCCTGACCTGGTGCCAACTAAGGCCAATAACTATGATCTGCTTGCCGAGCACTTCTTTCAGCCTTTAGGAATTCTGCAGGCCGGCTGGTTCTACAAGCAGCTATCCGACCCGATCTATCCAACTGCCACGCTGATCAGCAATTACAACGGTACCGGCAAGACCTATCAGTTGACGCAGTCGATCAATGGACCAAGTGCACACATCCAGGGCTTCGAGGCGCAGTGGGAGCAGCGATTTTCATTCTTGCCCAGCGTGCTTTCAGGATTTGGCGTAAGCGCGAATTACAGCCACACTGTTTCACAGGTCACATTTCCCAGCGGCTTCGATGGAGGAAGAACAGACAAGCCGTCCCTGGACCGCAACTCGCCCAACGACTACAACATCGGTCTCACCTACGATAAGAGCCGTTTCTCAGGCCGCTTTGCCATCAGTCACAACGATCAGAGCATCGCAGCTTATCAATGGACTGCCACTACCGGACCGGCGAATGATCCGATTCTGGGACTGGCAGGCCCTACGGGCGACAACTACTTCTACCCGCACACTCAATTTGACGCGCAGGGCAGCTACCGCATTTACAAGGGAATTCGCGGAGTGGCTTCGCTGCTGAACATGAGCAACGAAGTGTATGGCTTCTACAACGGAAGCAAGATCTACCCGGTGCAGCGCGAATATTATCGGCCGACGTATTCCTTCGGTGTGCGTTGGACGATCGGTCCGGAATAGGAAGCGCTGTTCCATCGGCATAACAAACGGCGAGGTTCCTACGGAGATGAGACAAGCGGTTCTGCAACTTTGCCAATTGGAGGGATCAGTCAAACCGGCTGCCGCTTACTCTGTCTGAACATGTGGACCCGCTCCCTGATTCACGATCCAAGGGCTGGATCAATCTGCTACTTCAGTGAACAGCATCGAAGGGTTGATCGAATCCCATTTGGAGAGTGCTGATTGCTTCTCTACTTCTCACGAATTCTTAAGTTTGTTGTGCGATGGTTGGCTTACAGTCCCTAGGCTGTGAGGAGATCTTATGAGCGGTGTTACCAATGTGATTTACGCATCTATCGTCAGCATATCGATTGCAACGACTATGCTTGCGGTGGCTCAAGAACACAAGATTCTAAGCAGTCAGCTTCCGTCCGTCGTGGCTGCCACCGTCAATGCGAACACGGCGGGTGCAACCATCAAGGGCTTCACTGTCGATCGGGACCATGGAAGGAAAGTCTATGAAGTGGAGACCATCGTGGACCACCACACGCGAGATTTAGAGATTGCCGAAGATGGCACACTTAACGAAATCGAGGAGGAAGTGAAGGTCGAAATGCTACCTTCAGCCGTAAAAAGATCGCTCGAGCACGAGAGAAATGGCGGAGCTATTAAGAAAGTAGAGTCGCTCACAAAGGCTGGCAAACTCGTTGCGTTCGAAGCTGTCGTGATGAGGGGCTCCAGGAGCCGTGAGATCCAGTTTGGTCCGGATGGTTCAAAGCTTCTGCACGAAGAATGAAGTCAATTTGTCCGCAGCCATGGCCTACGTTTCGCCAAGCCAGTCGATATTGGTCTAATCCACGGTATCGCAAGCGCGAAGGTTAAATGATGATCGATCGAATTATTGGTGATCTTGGTATTCCTTTTACAAGGACTTAGATCTCAGGTTCTTAGTCACCGGGAGGGGCAAGTCGATGTAAGAAGTCGCGGCTGCCCCTTCCATTTATGATTAAGGTCCGGATATAGGGCTCGCTAAAGCCTTCAAGCGGCGTCATGTAAAGGAAATCCCGGATAACAGGTTGCAGGCCGGTGCGTCGTGAAACAGGATCAAAGCTCCTCTTAGAGCAAATTACCTGAAGGTGTAGAGCGAAGATACGATGAACAGGGGCTTTTCGCCAAGAAAAAGCCACCTGTATCCAGCCCGAAACACCATAGCGTCAGGTAATTTGCTCTAGAAACGATAGCCAATCGAGAACTGCAATTGTCTACCGGCCAATGAACCCGTAGGCTGCCCAAACAACGGAGAACTCAGTGCACCGATATAGCTGGTGTAATTTGTCCGGTTGAGAACGTTGAAGCCCGAGACACCTGCAGAAAAAACCTTCGCTCCATCTCCATCTTTCGGAGAAGCGCGGTTGAGGTTGAAGTCGTGAGCATAAAGTAGATCAAGGGATGCAACTCCCCCGGCCTTCAAGGTGTTGCGGCCTATCCCGGCTGGCCGCGCATTTCCTAAGCCAGTGTGGTAATCATCGTTCCCCGTGGTTTCCGTGTAGGGCGTCCCAGAGTACAGCGTGGCATTCACGCCCAGCGAAAGCCAGTGATCAGGATTGATGTTGCCAATCAGATTCAAGCGATGGCGGCGATCCTGATCGGCTCTACCCCATTCAGCATTCGCATCGTATTGATTCTGAGGAAACGCATTGATCCCCCCAGTATTGTTCTCGAACCTCGAGAAAGTATATTGGGCTCTTCCTGTGAACACTTTTCCCGCCTGTCCCCGAAAGGAGACGTCAAAGGCGTTCAAGAGCGTCCGTCCTCCCGATTCGATCTGCTGAATCTGCCCAAAGCTTGTTAGTGGTCGTGCATAGTTGTCGGACCGGATGGGATCTGGCGGAAGAACAGGAGCATTGGCGTCGCGCGAGCGAAACGACTTGGCCTGCACCTGGCCGCGGTAGGCTGCCGTTACGGTGACAGTCTTATGGATCTGTCGTTCAGCACCGACGCTGTATTGAATGGCATAGGGCGTGCGAACGGTTGGAGAGAAGCGGACGATGTTGGTGGGAATCGTCTGAAAGTCAGTGCTCGGTGAGAGGGGGAAGGTAGGATTCTGTATCTGGACAGAATGCAGGACAGCACCGTTGTGGATCTTGACGGTCGCTGGAAAGTCGCCTCCCGTGCGATCGTAGAACATTCCAGTGCCGACCCTAACAACAGTCTTCCCGCTGCCTGGAGAGTAAGCCAGTGAAATCCTCGGCGCGAGGTTATTGTTGTCGTGAAGAAATGTCTGCCAGTCATATCGCAGGCCAAGTGATACCTGGACGTGAGGATTGAGTATGACCTGATCCTGGATAAAGCTTCCGAACTCGTTGATCCAATACAATCCGCGCCCAACCCCTTGTTGTGCGGTAAATACGTACGGAGTGTTTGTCATATAACTCGCCAAAGAAGCAAACTGGTATGTGCCTAAGCGATTCGTCTGGTCGTCTAGGGCGCGCCGGCTGAATTGCGGCAGCTGGATACCTGCTCGCAGATAATGCTTACCGCGACTCCAGCTGACAATCTCATTGACGTGGATGGTGTTCTCTGTTCTGTGAACATCCGCCTGAGCACCACCGCCCGTAAAAGAGCCGCTAACCTGAACCGATTGTGCGTCGGTGACGCTCTTCGTATTGTCCTCATCTTTTTCAAGCGTAATCTGGAGCTGGTTGATAAGGTTCGGCGTGATGATCAGGCGATCGTTAAAAATGGCATCGTCTTCCCTGGAATAAGTGTTGTAGCCCGCTTCTGGAAGAACGATTCCACCGACCCCCGCATTCATGCTGCTGCTGTCTTCGAAGTTGTAACCAATGGATAATCGGTGGGTTTCCGAGAAATCGTGTGTGGTACGAATGGAGAAGTTCATGTCTCGATTCGGCGTGAGCACATTCTCATTTACCGGTCCGGTGGAAGTGACAGCGTTCACGACTGCAGCCGTGTTCTGCTCGCGCCGCGATCCGGAAATGATGAAGTTTGTGTGCCATCCCCGACCGACAGGGCCTGCAACGTGTCCTTCGTAGATACGGCGTGATTCGGGAGGTCTCACGAGCGAAAAATGATTCTTTGCATTGAAAAGTGAATCTCTGAAGATGAAATTGAACTCTCCGTGAAAGTCATTAGAGCCGGGCTTCGTCGTGATTTCAATCCTTCCTCGACCGGGTCTTGTGAACTCGGCAGAGTAGGGATCGTTATTGATGCGCACTTCTTGAATGGCTGACGCGGAAACGCCAGCGCTCTTCATCTCTACACCGTCAACGATGATCGTTGTTCCACCAGTCGACCCTGCAGATGCATCGAGAAAGGGAGTGAGTGCGGCGACAACGTCCTGATCGAAGACTGGAAGCTTGCGTAGATCGTCGCCGCTAACGGATACGGTATCTCTATTGGCAGATGCGTCTGTCGAGAGCGAGGGCTCTGCAGATACAGTGACCTGCTGGCTCACCGTATCCGGTTTGAGGACGATTCTTAGCCCGGAGACTGAAGATGTTATGTGGAGCGGGAGCGCGCTGTCGCCGAATCCGCCATGCGCGGGCACTACGAGCGAGAGATCCCCAGCGGGAAGACCGTCCAGCGAGAAGATGCCGTTTTCAGTTGAGTGTGATTCTGTAATGACCAGACCTGTAGTCGTTTCAGCCCGGATAGCCAAAGAGGGAACTACTGCGCCCGTGTTATCGACAACCACCCCGCGCGCGGTAAAGAGGTTCTGTGCTGTGAGGGGTCCCGACAGTAGAAAAGTCAGGCGCAGAAGGATGCGGTGTGTCCTCAAAGTCATACGACAAGGCTATTGAGGGTAGGTTAAGTTCTCCTGAAGTCTCGAGCGCACTCAATCGGTGATGAAGCTTGACCAAGACGGCTTTGGATATAGGGCCGGGACCCGACAATCATGGGAACCAAAGGACCACCTGTTGCCATCGGACGTACCGCACTCTATCCGATGACAAACCGTTCACTAGTTACTCGCGTGGCGCTGTGATAGGACGGCGTAAAGCGGCGTCTCTGACAGCTTGACCATCGTCAATCTGGCATTCGCATCAGGTTGGGTGGCTAACTTCTTGAGGTGTGAACTTGCAAGCGGGTCGCTAACCCGGGAGTCGGAAAACTCTGGATGTTGATTTCAAGCTTTGGGAAAAGCGGCAACCTGATCGAGAAAAGGATATCCACCAGTGCCAGGTCGACGTCAGGGAGACTTGCCGATCGTGGGGGTTGCACTCGCCTGCCACAGCCGCTCTTGCCGACTGAAGCGCACGATCCCTGTGCGCAATCGATAGCTGCGCTTCCTCATCGAAGGCCCGACCGGCGTCGGTTAGTTGCACTCTCGAACGAGTGCGCTGAAAGAGAATGCACTTCAACTCTCGCTCATGGTTCGTGGCTGGACGAGACCGGAGCTCCGATGAAGGTGCAGCAGGAGCTGATGCGACACGCTTCCATCCAGACGACGATGAACGTCTATAGACAGGCAATGTCGTCACCGAAGCGGGAAACTAATGGGAAGGTGGTAGAGATGGTGCTCAAGCCGTTGAAAGCGAGCGCCTAAACTCCACTTTTTACTCTTGGGAGTTTATGGGAGTCTGTCAGCATTTCCAGACTTTCGTAACTTATTGATTTGATTGGTTGCGGGGGTCGGATTTGAACCGACGACCTTTGGGTTATGAGCCCAACGAGCTACCGGGCTGCTCCACCCCGCAACTTGATAGTAACAAAGGGGGGTGGCGCGGTCAAGGCGGGCTAGCTTTACCTTCTTGCTGCTCGCTCCCCGTAACCTCCTGTCCTGATTGGGTTAACGCAGGGTCGACTGTGCCTTTTTCAGCACACCCATTGCATCTTGCGGTTCTGGGCGCACACGAAAATCGGCGAAGCCGCTAGACCACTGCACTGTGCCACTTTGGCCGATGACAAAAGTCGCCGGCATGGGCAGGCGCCACGAATCTTCGTCATTGATAAACGGGATGTTCACCAGGATGGAGCGATAGTAATCACGATAGGAGGCGGGCACCGTGTAGCCTGTGCCGAAGGCCGCGGCAACCGCTGCTCTCTCGTCTCGAAGCACCGGAAAAGGCAGTTCGTGCTGGGTTGCCGTGAAGTCGTTTTGCCGAACGCTTTGCGGAGAAATTGCGATGAACAACGCCCCACCCTCACGGAGAGTACTGTATGCATCGCGCCACGCTTCAAGCTCGGTGATGCAGTAGGGGCACCATCTCCCACGAAAGAAACTGACGACGAGGGGGGCGATTGCGAGTAGATCGTTTGAGTGCACCAGCTTGCCATGCGCATCCGGAAGAGCAAACTCCGGCATTGAATCGCCGGCTTTTAAAATTTTGTCTTCGATCCCGGTCGCGAACAGTTCCGCGATCACCCGTTCATTGCGCTCAAGACGCTCCGGCTGCACCAGTTTGCGGGTTTGCGCCGTAATGTCATCCAGCTGGGTCTGCAGAGGCTCTACGATCCGCGTCTCGCTTTTCATACTCTTAAGGGTAATCCTTCAAATATTGTGGCGTGCGTTGTCTGTTTGCCTATTTCACCTACCGGCCAAATCCGCCCATACCCTTCATGCCGCCCATCTGCGACATCAACCGCCGCTGCAGGCCACCGCCTTTGCCGGCAGATTTGAACATCTTGCGCATCTGGGCATATTGCCGCAGTAACTGGTTAATCTCCTGCACACTAGTGCCGGACCCGGCAGCAATGCGCTTGCGTCGCGAGCCGGAGATGATCTCGTGATTCGCCCGCTCCTTCTTCGTCATCGAGTCAATAATTGCCTCGACCCGGCTGAACTGCTTCTCATCCACCTGGTCGGCAAGCTGTTGAATGCCCGCAAACGGCCCGACCGAGGGAAGCATCTTCATAATGCTTTGAAATGAACCCAGCTTGCGTACCTGGCGCAACTGGTTGCGGAAATCTTCAAGCGAGAATCCATCGCCGGACAATGCCTTCTTGGCAAAATCCTCCGACGATTTGCGATCCAGCTTTTCTTCCGCCCGCTCTATCAGCGTCATCATGTCGCCCATGCCCATGATGCGGCTCACGATACGGTCAGGATGGAAGGCTTCGAACGCGTCTGGCTTTTCACCGGTACCAATAAACTTTACCGGCTGACCTGTTACGTGGCGGATTGAGAGTGCTGCGCCGCCCCGCGCATCGCCATCCATCTTCGTCAGGATGGTGCCCGTCAAGGCCAGCTGTTTATGAAATTCATCGGCCGAGCGCACCGCATCCTGGCCGGTCATGGCATCGGCAACGAACAGGATCTCCTGCGGCGCCAGAAGAGTTTTCAACTGCCGCATTTCATCCATCAGATCGCTATCGACATGCAGCCGTCCAGCCGTGTCGACGATCAGCGTGTCGCAGCCCGCGATCACGGCTTCGCGCCGTGCTTCCTTTGCCAGCCGCAGCACAAGTTCAGGTCCTGAAGCCTCGTTCCCGACAACGCCTTCATACAGGCTCGCCTTGATGCTCTTTGCCACGACCTTTAATTGTTCGCGCGCCGCCGGACGATACACGTCGACTGATACCAGCATCGGGCGATGACCGCCCTTCTGTAGCCAGGCCGCCAGTTTGCCGGACGTTGTCGTTTTCCCGGAACCCTGGAGGCCGGCCATCAGGATCACCGTCGGCGGCTTCGATGCAAAGTTGAAGCGCGCCGTATTTTCACCCAGCAGCGCAACCAGTTCGTCGCGCACAATCTTGATGACCTGTTCGGTCGGCGACAGTGCCGTCATTACACTTGAGCCGACCGCCTTGGCGCGGATGTGCTCGATCAGTTCCTTGACGACGCTCAGGTTTACGTCGGCCTCAAGCAGGGCAATGCGGATCTCGCGCAGCGCCTCGCCAATGTTCTCTTCGGTAATGGAGCCCTGACCGCGAAGGTTCTTGAAAGCGCGTTGCAGCTTATCGGATAGATTTTCAAACATGGCGTTGTTCCATTTTACCAGTCCGCAACCGGTTCGCTGCGGACTTGCAATTTCCGCCCCGGCTCAGCCAGCCTTCGATCTCATGGCAATCAACTCTGCTCGGCTGAGCGGACCCGCCATGCGGTGATATGTTGCTTGCATGAGCCGGTATCCTCTCAAACTCATGGCAGGGCTGCTTCTCGTTTCCGCATGCAGCGTGTATGCGCAGCAAGCCCCGGCGTCCTCGTCTTCCCACCCGGTACTCGACCAGTACAAGCAGTCAAGAGCAGGTATTTACATGAACGACTTCGGCGAACTCGCGCATTACCGCGCCGCCAATGCCGCCCTCCCGCCCGTCAGGGCCGGCGAACAGCGTGTCCTCTTCTTCGGAGACTCCATTACTGACTTCTGGAAACTCGACCACTTCTTTCCAGGCAGAGGCTACCTCAATCGCGGCATCAGCGGTCAGACTACTTCGCAGATGCTGGTGCGCTTCCGGCAGGACGTCATCGATCTTCAACCGCACGTGGTCATCATCCTCGCCGGCACAAACGATATCGCAGGCAATACAGGCCCGGTCTCGCTCGAAGACATCGAGAAAAATTACGCGACCATGGCCGAACTCACCCGCGTCCATCACATCGTTACGATCTTCACGTCAGTAACGCCGGTGAATGGGGATGTACCCGGCAAACGTGAACTCTTCGACGCCCGTCCAACGTCAGAAATCCTCGCCCTGAATACATGGTTAAAGAACTACTGCGCTTCCAGCGGCGACCTCTATGTCGACTACTTCACGCCCATGGCCGACCCGCGCGGACAAATGCAGCGCCCTCTCTCAGACGACGGCCTGCACCCCAACGAAGCCGGCTACAGAATCATGTCGCCGCTCGCTGAAAGCGCCATCGAAAAAGCCCTGCAGATGTAGACAGACCACGGCCATCCATTCGGATCGCCATCCAACCCGAGGATGCTAGGGCAACCAGCACCCTGGAATTTATCGCTCTTGAGCGAAGCGCAGCGTAATCGAAGGACCTGCTTTTTCTCTTTCCGCCACCAACATCAGCCGCCGCCAGAAACATCGGCCAGGGCGGCTGGAGGCTTCTACTCGTTAGAACCGGCATTCAGCTCACCAGCGAACACTTCCGCAGCAGCCAGCACAGTGTTTGTATGCAGAGTAACGGTATCGTCCAACCGCCGTGCATAGCCTCCGGCGAAAACAGAAAACACCGGCACCTGGTGCTGCTTTGCTTTGCGGAAGACATAAAGGTCCCGCTGCCGCATGCCTTCCATCGTCAACGCCAGTCCGCCCAGTTTGTCGTCGAAATAAGGATCACTGCCGGCCACGTAGGCGATCACGTCCGGC
The DNA here is from genome assembly GCA_964658035.1 of uncultured Acetobacteraceae bacterium. Taxonomy (GTDB): domain Bacteria; phylum Acidobacteriota; class Terriglobia; order Terriglobales; family Acidobacteriaceae. The sequence goes on along the minus strand of CAZZXL010000023.1, from coordinate 27,365 downwards.
TTGAACCGCGCGAGCGCCAGCGTCACGGCGCGATCAAGTGCAGCCAGGTAATCACTGTCTTCTACGGCATCAACTAAGTGCACATCGATTGAAGACGGCGGCTTGTACGCCGGATAGATTTTCTTCTGATGCAACGACACCGTAAAGATGCCATCGCTGCTCGGCTGACCACTGCCCACCAGCCGGCCACATCCCACGTCCTCATTGAGCACAGTATTTGTGGCAAACACGCAGGGCGGAAAAATTGCAGCCGTTCCGTTTCCGTGATGCACATCAAGATCGACCACCAGCCCCCTGCGTATGGCACCGTCCTGCAGAAGCCTTCGGAGGGCAATAGCGACATCATGCAGCATGCAGAAACCTTCGCCATGATCGGGATGCGCATGGTGAAAACCTCCACCGATCGACAAGGCCACGCCATGTTCGAGGCTCAGCCGCGCCGCTGTCAGGGTACCGCCGCAGCCAAGCAGGGTCGCCTGGACCAACGCCTTTGAATACGGCAGTTCCATGCGCCGGATTTCCGGCAAGCTCAGCGTTCCATTTACCAGGCGGTCGACAAACCCGGCTTCATGCACCAGCAGTACATCTTCAAGATCGATCGCTGTTGCTGCCACGAAGTCACTTTCTTCTGCAGTGCCCATCGTCAACAACCGCTCGCGCACCAACTTGTATTTGACCCCGGGAAAAACGTGGGCCTTGCCGAACGGCAGGTAAAAGCCTTCACGGTAAACGAGAGGAAAATTGATCATGCGAAAACATAGGATACTTGGCGGTCAGCTGAGATGTTCGCCGTTCTGATTCCCATATTCGTCTTATCCAACACCCAGGCTGTTGCTGCCACCACCCGTAAACGCCGCCCCTATAAACTGGAAGTGTGCCCGTCAATGATTCCCCAGAGCTCCTGGCCGAACAGGTTGCGCAACAAGTGGCGCAGCAACAGGTAGCCGACCCCGCGCCGGAGCAGGGCATTCCACGCGCGGATACGGTCGCACCCGCGATCGAAAGCCCCGTTGCCAAACCAACACCCATCACTCCGGGAGCAAAGGACCCATCCCGCGAGACCGGCATCGCGCATGGCTGGCGGGCCCTGCGGCATCGCAATTTCCGGCTCTTCTTCGGCGGCCAGAGCATCTCGCTCATCGGCACCTGGATGACCCGCATTGCCATCAGCTGGCTGGTCTACCGGCTTACCGGTTCCGCCCTCGTTCTCGGCGTCGTTGGTTTTGTCGGACAGATCCCGACCTTTCTGCTCGCACCCTTTGCCGGCGTCTGGGTCGACCGGCTCGACCGCCGCAACGTCCTCGTGTGGACGCAGGTGCTGGCCGGCGTGCAATCCCTTATCCTCGCTGCCCTCACGCTGACGAAGGTCGTTACCATCCGGGAGATCGTCGTCCTCAGCATTTTTCAAGGGCTCATCAATGCCTTTGACATGCCCGGCCGCCAGGCCTTCCTGATCGAGATGGTGGAAGACCGCAAGGACCTGGGCAACGCCATTGCTATCAATTCGTCCATGGTCAACGTCGCGCGCCTGATCGGTCCGTCACTTGCCGGCCTCATCATCGCCGGCGTCGGGGAAGGCTACTGCTTCCTGATTGACGGCATCAGCTACCTTGCCGTAATCGCATCGCTGCTCATGATGCGCATTACACCGGCCGCCGTAGCCATCGCACGAGACGCGCGCCCATCCATGCTGGTGCAATTGCGTGAAGGCTGGGATTTCGTCGCTGCCTTTGTTCCCATCCGCGCCATCCTGCTGCTTTTTGCCATCTGCAGCCTCATGGGTATGCCATTCACGGTACTCATGCCGATTTTCGCGTCGAAGGTCCTGCATGGTGGTCCGCACACCCTTGGCTTTCTGATGGGTGCAGCCGGTAGCGGCGCTCTGGTTGCTGCATTGTCGCTGGCGTTCCGCAGAAGCGTCGTCGGCCTTACCAAGGTAATTCCCACTGCCGCGGCCATTTTCGGCGCGGGCCTTATCCTGTTCGGCCTTTCGCATCTGCTCTGGCTGTCGATGATCATGATGCTCTTTGTCGGCTACGGCATGATGGAGGGGATGGCGGCCAGCAATACCATCATCCAGACGCTGGTGAAGGAGAATATGCGTGGTCGCGTCATGAGCTATTACACGATGGCCTTTGTCGGCATGGCCCCCTTTGGCAGCCTTCTCGCCGGTGGACTGGCACACGTTTTCGGCGCTCCGCACGCTGTTCTGTTCACCGGCAGCTGTTGTATCGCGGGCGCTGCCTGGTTCACCACCCAGCTGCCCGCCATCCGGGCCGTCATGCGGCCGCTCTATATCGAGATGGGGCTGCTTCCAGACCCATCTCGGGAATAGTCACGACGCCTCCAGGCGTCCGCCAGTGACGGGCCGCAACAAATTTAAGGCCCAGGGTTCATAATAAGCAGCGGAAGATGGAGGCAGTACTTAGGCATGCGAGCCAGGCATTCAGTCCCGGACCGGCGTTCAGTACAGGAGAAGAGCTCTACAGGCGGACCGAAGCTTGGCGCCTCCTCAAGCGCGTCTCTTCGCGTTTCCAGCTCTGCTGCCACCAAGTGTGCGCCCACCGGTTCTGCGAACATCGTCCCGGCGCTTGTCAGCTATGGCCTCATTGTCTCGCTGCTCTGTACCACGACGCCGCCGGCATTCGCCCACGCCCGCCACACCAGCCAGTCCATTACTGCCTCCAAACTGCAGCCGCACGAACGCGCGCTGCAGGCCCTCAATCGGCTCACCTTTGGCCCGCGTCCCGGGGACGTCGAGCAGGTAGAAGCGATGGGCGTCGATCGCTGGATTGATCAGCAGCTGGATCCCGATACGATCGACGATTTGACCCTCGAAGCCCGCCTCGACAGCTATCCGGCCATGCGCCTGAATGAGCGCGACCTGCTGCTCAATTTCCCCCCGGAACCGGTCGTTCGCGCCGCCGCCGATGGCAAATTTCCCATCCCGGACAATCCGGAAACGCGCGCCATCTACAACAGTCGCATCGCCATGTACCTGCAGAAGCAGGAGCAGAAACAGACAGCGGCGGTGGCGTTGACCCCCGCTCCCAACGCGACCATGCCTACTGTCACCGGGTCGCCGGCAGGGCAGACTGCATCTCCAGCAAAGGCACCCTCTTTCAACCCGGCCATGCGCGTGCCCGCCAACAGCTTCGTGGCCAACGCTCCCTCTGCGCCGCCTGTCGCCACGTCGTTTACCAGCAAAGACACCAACGCCGCCACGGAGGACGCCGCGCACTCAGCGTCGGTCAAAGCCCGCGAGCAGCACCTGGATGCCGGCCTGGCCGCTACAGGCATCCTGAACCTGCCTCCCGCCGCGCGTATGGCCAGAATCGTCGCTATGCCCTCTGCCGATTTCATGGCACTGCAGAAAAATCTCACACCGCAGGAAAAGCGCGCGCTGTTGAATGACTTGACCCCGCAGCAGAAAGAAGTGCTGCTGGCCATGCGCAATCCGGAGCAACTGGTCGCCGGTGAACTGCTCGCCGACCGCCTCCTGCGCGACGTCTACAGCAACCGTCAGCTGGAAGCCGTCATGACCGACTTCTGGCTGAACCACTTCAACGTCTACCTGCACAAGCAGCAGTTCACTCCCTGGTACCTGGTGGAGTACGAACGGACCACCATCCGTCCCCACGCTCTGGGCAAATTCGAAGACCTGCTCGTCGCCACGGCCGAGAGTCCGGCCATGCTCACCTACCTCGACAATCAGCAATCCGTCGGCCCCCATTCAGAAGCGGGACTGCGTTCACAGACCCCGCAGCAGAACCCTGCGCCGCCAAATAGTCAACTGGTCGGGCAACTGCCGAAACCTAAGGCAGACCTCGGGTTGAATGAGAATTACGCCCGCGAACTGATGGAGCTGCATACCCTCGGTGTCGACGGCGGGTACACGCAGCAGGATGTCAACCAGGTGGCCCAAGTCCTGACCGGCTGGGGTGTCAATCAACCAACTGCCGTGCTGAAGAATGCAGCCATCGGCTTTAACTTCAACCCCAAACGGCATGAGCCCGGTCCCAAGCTGGTGCTCGGCAAGACCATCGCCCCCGGCGGCATGGACGAGGGTCTGCAGGTCCTGCATATGCTGGCCAACAGTCCAGTGACAGCGAAGCACATCTCGCAGCAACTCGCCGTCCGCTTTGTCAGCGATAATCCGTCACCTGCGCTGGTCAAGGGCATGGTCGATACCTGGATGAATACCGGCGGCGACCTGAAAGAAGTGCTGCGCACCCTGTTCGCCTCGCCGGAATTCTGGTCAAAGGACGCTTATCGCGCCAAGATCAAGACACCTGAAGAGTTTGTGCTCTCCGCCATACGCGCCACCGGCGGGGAAGTCGTCCGACCCGCGCAGCAACTGCAGGCGCTCGAACAGCTGGGCATGCCGTTCTACGGCTGCCAGACGCCGAACGGCTATCCCTGGAACAGCAGCGCGTGGGTCAATACCGGCGACCTGCTCGACCGCATCAACATTGCCATCAACATGGCGAACAACAGGCTCGGTGTCGCTGCGGACATGGATACCCTCATTGCCAACTTGTCCCAGCAGCCACTCACGGAAGCGCAGCAGACGACTGCGCAGCAAAAGGAAAACTGGCTGGCCGACGTACTGCTGAATGGGCCGGCTTCGCAGCAAACCCATCTCGCGATCCTGAAACAGATCAGCCAGGTGACCCCGGCGCCCGTCAATGCCAACGGGAATGTGAAGCTGATGCCGGGAGACACGCCGAAACGGTATCGCTCCGAGCTGCCGGACAGTAGCCAGCCCATCCCGCTCCCAACCGACCCGGAAGCCGCAACCATCGCAGGTCTCCTCCTGGGGTCGCCGGACTTTCAGCGCAAGTAAGCTAAGCGACGAAGCGGCGAAGCGCTTCCTTAGAGCAAATTACCCGATGCTATGGTGTTCCGGCTGGATACAGGGGCGTTTTCCTGGCGAAAAGGCCCCTGCTTATCGTATCTTCTCTCTACACCTTCAGGTAATTTGCCCTAATGCTTTGCAACTCCACCGGGTCCTCAGCCTAAAGCCTTGTTATTCCCATCGGCACTGAGCAGAAGGTTTGCCTATCCCGACCGCGCCTGGCTCACACATTGTCATCCGGGACCGAAGCGCGGCCGCAAAGCTGTGTCATCCGGACTGACGTGGAGGGTTCTGCGCCTATCTCTCCCATCACGCGCTAAGACAAACCATGACGACCATCCAGCCCCAAAACCTAATTAGGATTGGGCGAGGAACCGTCGTTCGACGGGGAAGCAGGCGTAGACCCTGAGTCCGTCGACGATCCAAAGCCGCTTCCGCTCCCCGTCACGCCTGTCGTAGACGAACCCGTTGAAGTCCCGGTCCCGCCGATCCCGCCTGTCGTAGATGAACCCGTTGAAGTCCCGGTCCCGCCGCCCGCAGCCGCAGCGCCCGGAATACTACTCCCGCCGCTGCCCAGAATCTGTTCTTCAATGGGGTCGTAGGTGAACTCCCATTTGTTGTACCTGTCCTGCTTGTGATAGATCACGAGCGACGGCTTATCCACCGCAATGCCCACGCCGACAATCGGTCCCGTGCTGCCGCTGCCGATCGCGGTGGATTGGCTGGCAGCGCTGGTGCCGAAGCCGGCGGTGCTGCCGCTCGGTGCTCCTGTCGCCCCGCTGCCGTCGGTCGAACCTGCCGTGCCGCTGCCGGTACCTGCCCCCGCACTCATGCCCGGCAGAACGCCCACAGGTGCTGCCGCCACGCTGCCATCACCTGTCGTTCCCGAAGAACTGCCGAAAGAGGAACCTCCAAACGAAGAACCCGCAGAACTGCCGAATTCTCCGGAAGCCCCGCTCGCGTTTGAGCCGTTCGCTGTACTCCCCGTGCCATTGCCCATCAAGCCTGTTGTGGTGCTCGAGGTGCCGGCCTGCAGCGGCTGCCCGAAAAAGCCCATCACTGGCACCTTGGCTTCGCCCACATGAATCAGTCGCCAGTCATCTTTGCCGGTCACCGGATCCAGGTATCGTTTGCGGAGAAAGCGCAGGTTATTCGTACTTTCAAGCTGCGCCATCGTCGTCGGATAGGCGTTGTACTTCTTGTAGTACATGCGGATAGCACGCTTGTACTGCTTGCCTCGCTGCACAGCTTCTTCTTCTTTGTCCCTCTGAATGTCCTTCGCGACCAGCGGAGCAGCAATCGACAGCGCCAGCGTAAACAGGAAGAGCAGGATCAACACGCCGAACAGCAGGTAGCCCGCCTCTCCCGCGCGGCCGGCAAATGGCACAGACCCATCTCCGTCACGGACGGAGAGCATTCGATGCTTCGGGAAGAAGGGAAGTGCTCGCAAGGGAAATACCGCCTGTATTATTCTAATCCTTCGCCACTCGGTGCCAGTTATCCCGCTGCTTGCTATCCGGTATCCCCGCTAATTCTGCGTCAGCGGCAGCGTCTGCGTATGGTTATATCCCAGGTCCTCGACATCAACGGAAAGCGGATTGATCTTGACCACCTTATAGCGTCGATCGACTACGTCGCCCTCAGCGGCGTCGAACAGGCTTTCGCCATGAATCAGGCAGACACGACGCTGACCACTCCGGACGTAGTAGCCATAAAATTTCAGGTCAATGTTCGGCGGTGGCGGCGGTCCCTGCGGAATTACCTGCTCCGGCCGGATCGGTCCCTTGACCTTCTCAATTTTCACCTGCTCGGCCACCGGCGCCGAGTTGAAGCTGAAAATGTTGCGGCCGTTGCCGGTGTAGGTCGTCGCCTCCGCCTGCGCCATCCACTCGGGATGGAGTGTCGGATCAAGGGCAGAGGCTGAAGGCAGGGCAATCGCCTGGTGCGCGAAAGGCGTAGAAGCTGTGGTACTCTCGTTCGCCGTGGCCGCCCCGCTGCTTGCAGAGGATGCGGCTCCGCTACTTCCCACAGCCCGCGAAGGCCGGGTAGTTGCAACTGGAGCAGGAACTGGAGGCGTCGAGTCCGCAATGAAGTTGTCGTAAACGAAGTGAATTGCCAGGAGTAAGGCGATGATCATCCCTCCCACGGCGAGGTAAGTCTTAGTCTTGTTCTCGGTTCCAAGCTTGAGAGCCATCCCTAGCGCCCTCCCGTGCTTGCGTCCGCGGTGGATGCGGGAGTTGCGTCAGTAGCGCCTGCGGCAGCGGGCCTGGCGTCATCGGCTGTACCGAATTCCGCGGGCGGCGTCAGATTCTCCGCGTTCGCCGCGTGGATGTACGTCGTCATCTTCAGCCGCACATTCACATTACCGCCCTGCTGGCCGGCCAGGGTAAGCCCATTGATCACAAAGAACAACCTGTCTCTCTCCAGGCCATTGATGTAGCGCATGATCGGCGCATATTCGCCGCTCAGGCTCGCGTCAAGCGAGACCTGTACCAGCCCCGGCAGTACCGTCGCCGGCGCATACGTCAGGTGCGCCTGCCGGACATGATTCTCATCCGCTATCCTCACCAGTTCCGCTGAGATCGAAGAGTAATTCAAAGGGACCCGCTTGTCATAGAAAGCCAGTGCCTGCTTCTGCGACACCTCCACCTTCGCCGGCAGTCCGCGCAACGGCGCCGTCTGCAGAGTGAGCGTTTTCAGGTTCGCCTGGTATTGCTGGATCTGCTCCGTACTGTCGGTCCGCAGGGTATTCCAGGCCAGCACCAGGCGCGTCAGCAGCACAATGTTCGTAACCCCCAGGATCAACACCAGCAGCAAATGCGCATTAAGGAACGTCAGCAGGTTCTCCCGCGAAACTTTCATCGGGCACCTCCGGGACGCTTTACCGGTTGCATCGGTCCCACACGCGGCGCAGCCTGCACCGATGCAGACCGCTTGCGCGCATGATGGCCGGCGGCCGCTTTTGCAGCGCCCTTCCCTGCAGGGCGTACTTCCGTAGTCGCAATGGGCGTCTCGACCTTGATAGGCAGGGGATTGTAGTCAGCAACAATTTCGAAATTCACCCCGTTGACCATGCCGCTTGGCGCAGCATTCTGGTTCTGCGCATTGCTCGTCTCCGCAGATTCACCCGTCAGGCGCGGTACCAGGAAGCGTCGTGATTTCTCCAGGTTCCTCATCAGGTCGACGCCGCGTTCATGCTGCCCCAGTACCCGCAGGCGCACGGTGACATGGCCATCCTTCGATACCTGCGGATCAATATTGGTCACCTGCACACCAGCCGGCAGCACCCGTTCCAGGTCGATCATGACCGCTGTCCACGAGAAAGCCTTTCGCAGGTACATGTTGTTCAGAAACTGCGCCTGGCGGAGGACCGCTGCCTGTTGCGGCTGCTGCATCTCCAGTTCATCGCGCTGTTGTTCCGCTTCCATCCGCGCAACCGAGGTATGAATGGCATCCACCTTGGCCTGCGCCGCCTGTGCGCGAACATACTCCGTCCGCAATACATACCAGAGCACGAAAGCCGTCACTGCCAAGACGGCAATCAGCACACGCAGCCGCTGGTAAAGCGGCCGCAGTTCTACATATGGCCGCGAAGCCAGGTTGAGACTTACGCGCATGCCGGCCGTGTCCTCAACTTTTGTGCAGCGTACGCGGGATAGTTTGTCTTCTTCAACCTGGCCTGCATCATCTCTTTCTTCAACTTCACTTGCTTCCGGTCAGATCGCAGGGCGTGCCCGTTTCCTGCGCGGCAAGCGCTCAGCAGTTTCAACTGGCAAGTGCCCCGACAACTCCTGCCAGCATACCTGTTGTCTCCATACGGCCCGCGCCCGGTGGCGATGGCACCAGTTCCCGCACGCTCAAGGACTCATCTGCCAGCAGCCGTGACAACTCCGTCGCCCCACCCGGCCCGACAGAGTAGATATGCGAGACAGGTATCTGCAGCATGTCTTCAAAATAAGCGACCGACACGGACACAGCCTGTTGCAATTCTTCTGTGATCACATCTTCCCCAATATGCTGATCGATCCCTTCATCCAGGATGGCATCCGGCGTCGGCTCCGGAAAATCCAGCGTCCGGAAGAGCAGCAGGTCGTTGCCCTTTGAAATTGCAGTCGTCACCGAATTGGCATTGCGATTCACCAGCAGGACTGCGCCTTCATTCGGCAGCGCCGCGAGGGCAGCCAGCGAACTCGAGAGCACTGAACCCGGTTCATACCCCGCCTCGCGCACCGCATCTTCATACTCTTCGCGAATGGCGCTCGGCATCACTGCCACCGCCACCCGCACCAGGCCCTCGTTTCCACTCTCGCGCGGCGTATCCAGCACCTGGTAGCTGACCGCTGCATCCTCTACCTCGAACGGCACCAGCTTCCGCAGCCGGAAGCGCAGGATCGGCAGCACATCGGCCTGCTTGCTGGGCAGCGTATCAAAATCAAGCAGCAGCACGCGTACAGCCGCATCAGGAACAATCACTGTTACTTTTTTGGATCGGCCGCCCCGGGACGAAGAGCGAGTGCCGGCACCCGTCACCTGGTCGAGCGCCTGGCGGATGGCTGCGCTCACTGCCGCCCGGTCTTTTAAATTCGCTGCCTTCAATCCGGGCGAGACCGTGCCCAGGCGCAGTGGCGCAACCGCTGTGACAACATCCTGCGACTCGCCCGCAACGGCTACATCGCCCGGCCGCGCGGCGAGCACATGGAAGGGCAGAATTTCAACTGCCAGCCGGGGCCGCAGTGCGTCCGCATCAGAAGGAAAAATTCGCCGGACAATACTCATCTATTGGCACTCATCTGTAAGCACTCATGCGTTAGCGTCCAGCCTCGATAAACGTCACTTTATTGATTTCCTTCAGCGTCGTCAGTCCGCGGCGTACCCGGTCAAGCGCAGAGTCGCGCAGAAACTGCATGCCTTCCGCCTGCGCCAGCTTGCGCACTTCCGAAGCCGGCTTTTTCTCAAGAATCATCTCCCGAATCGGGTCCGTCAGATCGAGCAGTTCATGGATAGCGGTCCTGCCCTTGAACCCCGTTCCGCCGCATTCAATGCAGCCCGCCCCTTCACGAAACTGGAAGTTGCGCCACTCTTCTGTATCGATGCCGCTCAGCACCAGCGTTTGATGATCCACCTCGAGCGGGCGCGAACAATGCTCACAGATCATTCTCACCAGCCGCTGCGCCAGGATGCAGTTCAATGCCGAAACAAAGTTGTACGCCTCGACACCCATGTTCAAAAAACGTCCCAGTACATCAACTACGTTGTTCGCGTGGACGGTCGTGAACACCAGATGGCCGGTCAGCGCCGAGTTGATCGCAATCTGCGCCGTCTCCTGGTCACGAATTTCGCCCACCAGGATCTTGTCCGGATCATGACGCAGAATCGACCGCAGTCCCCGGGCAAAGGTCAGCCCCTTTTTCTCGTTCACCGGGATCTGCGTGATCCCCCGAATCTGGTACTCCACCGGGTCTTCAATCGTGATGATCTTGTCTTCGTCGCTCTTGATCTCGTTCAACGCGGCATACAGCGTCGTCGTCTTGCCCGAACCCGTCGGCCCGGTCACCAGCACCATGCCGTAAGGCTCGCGGATGTACCGGCGAAATCTACGCAGGTCCTCTTCCCCAAAGCCCACCACATCAAGCGTCAGCTTCTGGAACTTCTCACTCATCGACTCTTTATCGAGTACGCGCAGAACAGCATTTTCCCCATGCACGGTGGGCATGATCGATACCCGGAAATCGATCAGCCGCGTCTTGTAGCGGACCCGGAAGCGCCCATCCTGCGGCACCCGCCGTTCGGCAATATCAAGCTCGCTCATGACCTTGATACGCGACAGAATGGTCGAATGATGTTCGCGCGCAATCGGCGCCATCGCCGGCTGCAACACACCGTCAATGCGATACTTCACGATCAGCGAATCGTCATAGGTTTCAAAGTGAATATCTGAAGCCCGCCGTTCGAGCGCCGTAAAAATGGTGGTCTCCACCAGGCGGATGATCGGGCTGATATCTTCTTCCGACGTCAGCTTCTCAATCGAAATATTTTCGTCAGCATTCTCTTCGAGCGAAACGACAAAGGTCAGCCCTTCTGACGCTTCATCCAGCACCCGCTGCGATTGTTCCGTTTTCTTCAGCAGGTCGGTAATCTGTGAAAGCGTCGCTACCCGCGTTACCAGCCGCTGCCCTAGCAGGCCGGCGATTTCGTCCATCACCATGAGCTTGCTCGGATCAGAAACAGCAATGATCAGCCGGTCTTCGAGCTGCTCCAGCGGCACAAAGTTGTAGCGGAACATCATGTCCACCGGCACGGAGCGGAACAGTTCATGCTGGATACGGAAATTCTTGAGGTCAGTAAAATCACAGCGATAGCGGCGTGCCAGTGCCTGCGCGTGGGCTATTTCATCTACCAGCCCCGGTGTCGGCAAGCCATTGACCGGTGAGGGCGTGGGAAGGACGGGTGCTTCTGCCATGACGAAAACTCCTCAATCTGCGACTGCCACCGAAAATACCACCAATGTCCTACCACCCAGCGCGAGCGTCCCTGCTATGCGAAACGCCTTCTACGCTCCCCAACTTTGTACACGCCCGTAAACCTGGTCGCCCGTCACGCTTGTCATCCGGAAGCGTAGTGGAGGAACCCGCATCTCCACCCTACCCTACTGCGAACTCATCCCGCCGCCCTGCCCTAACTGGATCATCGGCAGGTACAGGGCAATCATAATCGTCACCACCGCGACGCCCATGATAATCAGGATAACCGGTTCGATCAGCGACAGGGCAGCCGTCAGCGCCGTCTGCACATCTTCTTCGAAAAATTCCGCTACGGAGTTCAGCATCTGCGGAAGAGCGCCGGTCGATTCGCCTACCTCGACCATCTCCGTCGCCAGGTTCGGAAAGATCCCCGTCAGCTTCAGACTGGAAGACAATCCCTTACCCTCGCGCACACTGGTGACCGATGTAAAAACCGCCGCGGCAATACTCTTGCTTGAGATGGAACGCGCCGCCGTTTCAAGCGAAGGCACCAGCGGTAGACCGCCCTGCAGCAACGTCGATAGCGTTCGCGAAAACAACGCCACCTGGTACTTCAGCCAAATGGACCCGAAGATCGGCATCGCGACGCGGATCTTGTCGATGCGCGAATTACCTGCCTCTGTCTTCGACCAGCGATAGGCCCCGTAGCCGATCAGCACCAGTACCGGCAGCACGTAGAGGATGTATTTCTGGAAGTCCTTGCCCAGCGCCAGCAGGAAAATCGTGATCGCCGGCAGCTTCGAACCTACCTGCTCGTAGAGCTGGCCAAAGCGCGGCACCACGAATGTAATCAGGAAGGTGAACAGCATGATCACCATCGCAATCAGCAACACCGGGTAGATCAGCGAAGCCGATAGCTTCTTGCGGAAGGTCAGCGAAATCCGCTGGAAGGAGAGATAACGGCTCAGCACTTCTTCAAGGTTGCCAGACCGCTCACCTGCCTGCAGCGTCGTCGTATAAATCACCGGGAAACCGCCCTGCGCATCGAACGCTCCTGACAGCGATTCGCCCGTTTTCACCCTTTGGACCACGTTCTCCAGCTGCGCCTGGAACAGCGGGTTCTTCTGCCCCTTGGTCAGCATCTCGAGCGACGGCAGAATGGGTACGCCGGCTTTGACCAGCGTCAGAAACTGCTGGTTAAAGATCAGGAAAGCCTCGAGCTTCACCTTCTTGCGGCCGCTGCCAATGTTGCCGGAAGTTAGTCCGCGCGCCTTAATCGAATACACAAAATAGCCGGCCGCCAGGAACCGGTTGCGCAGTTCTTCGGCAGTTGAGGCGACCTGCACCTGCTCCTGTACCCGTCCCCGTTCATCGGCCAGCTTGATGACGAACTCTGCCATACTTCCTCGTTACAACGGTTAAAAGCCTGCCGGTCTTTCGCAGGGTACTTTCGGTGTTTCCGGTCATCCTGAACCGATTATTGTCATCCAATCCAACATCGTGTCACCCTGAGCGAAGTCGAAGGACCTGCGTTTCTTCCCCATCAGCGTGGCTCAATGTGGCAATGATACTAGTTTCCCGATCCGTCCGTTTGGTCCCACAAACCAGGGCAGACTGATGGCATTCCACCCATTCTTCACGTCGGTCACATCGAGCGTCAGCCACGTCTTGCCATCATCGAGCGAGTAGTCGCTGCCGTTCGGGCCAGCGGTCACCCACGCCTTGTCGGCCGCATCCCACGCGACAGCGGATCGGTAGCCATGCGGTGGTTTGGTCGAGGCGATCCAGGTCCGGCCACTGTCCGCAGTGAGAGCAGCAGTACCCATCATCACGTCTGGCTTCTGATAATCCCCGCCAACGGCAATACCCGCCCGCCCGTCCCGCACGGCAAGGGAAAACACGCCTGCGGCAGTATTGCTGGCGGCTAGCGGCACCGCACTGTATGTCCAGTAGGGGAGAATGAAATCCTTTGCGCCGGCTGAAGAATGCCAGGCGAGCCGGTAAACACGAGCCTGAGACGTATGCGGATCGGCGCCGCCACCTGTACCGAACAGGATCGTCATGAGTCTTGGATCTGCACTGAGCGACCGACTCTCCTCGTCTGCCGGCACAAGTGCCATCGAAGAGTTGCTGGCGGCGAAGGCACCTGCACCTGCCAGGGCTTCCGGATCGCTCGCGGCTGGACTCGATTTCGTCCTTCCATCTTCGCCAATGAGCCGCACCACGAAATGGCCATTGACCGGATCTCCCAGCAGATAGCCGGCTTTTTCATCGGAAAACGCAATCGCATCCCAGAAGCCGTCTTTGTCCGTATTGGTCGAAAGCAGCTTCCATGTCACGCAGCCGTCGGTCGTCTTGTACAGCCGCGAAGCCTCGCCCGGCCCCGACGACATCACGATCGCTGTCATTGCATCCCAGGCCCACACCCCGCGAAAGTCCAGCTTCTCGGCCCCCGGCGGCATCGCGCAGCTCTGCCACACAAACCCTGCATCCTCAGTCCGCAGCACCGTACCGTCAGTTCCACTCGCCCAGGCCACACCGCCGCCAACGGCATGGATACCCCGCAGCGAGGCCTTCGACGTACTCTGCTCCATCTGGAATGGCGAGACCGTGGAAATGGTCTTGTGACCCGCAGTCTGCGCACCGGCAGGCAAAGCAACCAGGCAGGCCAAGCTAAACAGCCGGGCAAACCCAAACAAGCAGGCAAAAAGCGCAGGAGAACACCGCATACCAATATCTTAGGTCACCCATCGCGGCGCCACCCTCCTCCCGGCAAAACATAAGGGCCTGCGCCTATAAATCGTGCCCGTCTCCCGACCGCATGGGCGGCATATATTCCCGATTCATTCCAATCATTCAGACAGACCCGGCTCTACACAGGTGGTAAGCCCTTCACCACCGGCACCCCGGCTGGCACAGGAAAAGTAAAATCCTGCGGCGTCACCGGCACATTCGGCTCTTCCTGGGAAAAGATAAAGCTGGTCAACGCCCCACCCGTCTCTTCGATCACCATGGAGTGGATCGTGCCCTCCGCCGAAACGTCCAGCGTGATCGAAGCTACCCGTTTCTCCATACCCCTCGGCGCGCCTTTCAGCACAAAGCCGCCGTCCTTCGGCGTCATCGTCAGGCCGGAAAGTTCCTTCTCCAGCTGCGTATGCCCCAGCAGGAAGCGCAGCGGTGAGCGCAGGTCGTCGAGCTGGCTTGCCGGCAGCTGCTGTACCTGTGCGTCGCCCGGCGCGTAGAACCAGGCGTACTTGCCGTCGAGCACAAACAGCTTGCCCGCCGGGCTCGTGTAGCTCCAGCGCATCTTGCTCAGCTTCTCCAGCCCGGCCTTGCGCAACAGCATGGTGCCGCTTTCCGTCCGCTGCAGCCCCATGCCGGCATAGGACTCGATAAACTGCACCCGCAGCGAGCGCAGGCTGTTGTAATGATGGTCGACCCTGGCCGCCAGCGCCTGTGCCGCTGGAGCCATGGCAGGCGCTGCCTGTGCATTCAGCTTGCAGGCGATCACCAGCACAAACAGCAAGGGCCAGCGCATGCGCCGGCCCTTGCTCGGGAAGCCAGAAGTTACTGCATGGCGACAGTGCAGTTGGTGCCTCCCGCAGGGTCTTTCTTCACCTGCCCGGAAATATCCATGCAAAAGCCGTTATGGCCGGTCTTGCCCACTGCTTGCGGTACAGCGGTCACTTCGTAAGACGTGATCATGTCGACATTGTTCACGCTCACTTTTGTAGGATTCGTAATCGCAAATATGTACCCGGACTTGACGCCGGTGGCAAGATCAGCCTGCAGCATCTGAGCTGCCTGGGGACTTGGCGGTCCGGCCGCGGGATCGCCACCCAGCGCGGAGAGTGTGGAAGCAAAGCCGTTTGCCGGAAACGCGGTCTGGTACTGGATTTGCGCCTTGTAGATTGCCTGTAAAGAGGCGAACGCGGAAGTTTCGTTCGCCTGGCTGCGCACATTCATCAAGCTGGGAATGGCGATGAGGCTAATGATCAGAATAACGGACATGACGATGAGCAATTCCATGAGCGTAAAACCACTCTGGCTCTGCTGCCGACGGCAAGAACGATTGCGAGGACGAAGAAGTGTGTTCCAGATCTGCATGTTCACTCCAACCAGAGAGTATCAAAAGTCGCCGCCCCGCCGCCACGGCCGCCAGTTTATCATCCTGTGCGAAGCGCAGCGAAGGACTTGCTGGTTCTCCATCAGCCACAAACCAGGGTGCCCCACATCTCGCGTCTGAGATGTGGGCTGGCACACGCCTGGGATGTGGGCTCGTACAGCCCTCAGCACACCAGATGACTACGATTCACCTTCAAGCCGTCGAGCCGTCCAAGTAACGTAACAGCTACTTTTTCGCCATCGAACAACTCCTTCGCCATCTCCATCACTTCAGGCGCAGTCACGTCTTCGACCTTCTGCATAATCTCGTCGACACCGAAGAAGTGCTCGAAGTACATCTCCTGCCGCGCCAGGTTGGACATACGCGACATCGAACTTTCCAGGCCAAGAATAATATTGCCTTTGAGCTGGTCCTTCGCCCGGCGAAGTTCATCCTCCGGCAACGCTTCCGTCTTCAAACGGCTGAATTCTTTCATCACCAGGCCAATCACATCCACGGCCTTCGAGGCGGACGTCCCGGCATACACGCACAACGAACCCGTATCACTGTAAGGACTCAGATCGCTGAAAATGGAGTAAGCCAGCCCGCGTTCTTCACGCACCGTCTGGAAGAGTCGGGAGCTCATGCCGCCGCCCAGCACCGTGTTCAGGAGCAGCGTCGTATAGCGTCGCTCATGGCCAATCGGCTGCGAAGGCACGCCAAGGCAGAGTTGGACTTGTTCAAGCGCCTTTTTATTCCGCAGGTTGATGCGCGCGCTGGTCTTCGGAGCGGGCTGCAGTTCCTTATCCGAACCTCCCGGCAGGGCAGAGAAGCGGTCGGAAACCATCTTCACAAACTCGTCATGCTGCAGGTTCCCGGCTGCCGAGAAGACCATGTTGCCGCCCACAAAACGCTTGCCGTAGTACTCGAACAGCGTGTCCTGCTCAAACGTGCGGACAGTTGCCTGTGTGCCCAGGATCGGCTTACCCAGCGGATGGTCTTTCCAGAAATTCTGCGTGAAGATTTCATGGACCAGGTAGTCAGGATTGTCTTCGTCCATCTTGATTTCTTCAAGAATCACGCCGCGTTCACGGATGATGTCCTCATTCGCGAAGATCGGATTCAGGACCAGGTCGGACAGCACGTCAAGCGCAGTCGGCACATGCTGGTCGAGCACCTTCACGTTAAAGCACACTGTCTCCTTACCGGTAAAAGCATCAAGGTTACCGCCGATTGCATCCACTTCGCGCGCGATTTTCTGGGCGGAACGAGACTTCGTTCCTTTGAAGACCATATGCTCAACAAAATGCGAAATACCGTTCACTTCTGCCACTTCGTGGCGGCTGCCGGCACGTATCCATACACCCATTGCTACCGAGCGCAGATGTTCCATGCGCTCCGTCAAAATCACTAACCCATTCGGCAGGGTGGTCTTCCGTATGCTTCTCTCATTCACCATTTCAGTGTATCGACTTCCTCAGGAGACAGTTTCGGCCCAGCATCTCTCCGCAGCAGCGCTGTTATTCTGGTAAAGCGAATGGCTGGCGAAGAAAATCTTGTACAAGTGTTAGACGCTGCAGCGGCTGCATCGGCTCAAGCCCCGACGCGTCCACTTTTTGGCCTTAGCCTGCAACAACTTACGGAGGTGGTAGCGGATCTGGCTCAGAAACCTTACCGCGCCAGCCAGCTTTCTCACGCGCTTTACAAGGATTGGATCGAAGCCCTGGATGAGCTCACTACCTGGCCAAAAGCCCTGCAAAAAGAAATCCTTGACGCAGGCTTTGTCGTTGACTTGCCGAAGATTGCACAGGTTTTTACCTCCGTCGACGGCACCGAACGCTACCTGATCTCGGTCAGCGGCGGCCAGACTGTCGAGACCGTCTGGATGCCGGATGGCGACGGGGGCGGCCCTCCCAACACCGAAGACGATGCCGATGGCTACCCCGGTGACGAAGAGCCGGACATCCCTGTCGCAAAGGGCCGACCACCCCAGGTATACCGGCGCGCGACCATCTGTGTTTCAAGCCAGATCGGCTGCGCTGTCAACTGCCAGTTCTGCCTGACGGCGAAGCTTGGGATTGAACGCAACCTGACCGCTGGAGAAATCGCCGGGCAGGTAGTTGCCGTCCTCAAACGGCAAAAAATCAAGGTGGGCCGCGACCGCATCAACCTGGTCTTCATGGGCATGGGCGAGCCGTTTCTGAACTATGACGCTTTCATGGATGCCGTGCGGCTGCTGGTCAATGAAGTGCATATTCCTGAGTCACGCATGACCGTTTCGACGTCAGGCATCCTGCCGGGAATTGAACGATTCGGCAAGGAACCGATTCGTCCGAAACTGGCACTGTCGCTGAACGCTTCAAACAACACGGTGCGCGAATCAATCATGCCCATTACGCGCAAGTGGCCGATTGAGCAATTGATGGCCGCGCTGAAGGCCATGCCAAGGCGACCGCGCGATCGCGTCACCTTCGAATACGTCTTGCTGGGTGGAGTGAACGACCGCGTCGAGCATGCCGATGAAGTGATTCAGTTGCTGCGCCGTGCAGGTCTGCCAGGGTATGTGAACCTGATCGTATGGAACCCCGGCCCAGGCATCTCGTACGAACAGCCGAAGCCTGAAAACGTTGAACGTTTTCAGAAGCGCCTGATTGCCGGTGGCGTGCCGACGTTTATTCGCCGTCCGCGGGGCAGGGATATCTATGCTGCCTGCGGCCAGTTAAAGAAAACTCTGCAAGCCTCGACTGCTTAGCGCGCCAGGCTGCCGATGCCAAATGCACTGTTTCCGCGGCTATGGTCTTCGGATGGGTATGCATGCTGGGCTGGTGCCAAGACTATGCCGATCATGCATACGGTGAAGCCCCTCGGCAGTAAGTAGCAAGATATACGGCCCCACCTGTATTTATGGGCCCATCTTATCGCTTAGGGGACTAAGTCATAAGGTGGGCCCATTACCAATTAGCCGCTAAGTCTTAGTGAGTCATCTAGCGTACATTGCCTGATGCTACGGTGTTTCTGGGCTGGATACAGGTTGACCTTTTCCTGGCGAAAAGGCCCGTGTTCATCGTATCTTCGCTCTACACCTTCAGGTAATTTGCTCTGGTGGCTCCAAGAGGGCTGGCCTTCAAAACATTAGTGACGCTGTTAGCAACGAAGGCCATTTGGCTCGATGAGCGGTTGTTCTTTGTCCTTAGCCAGTTATCACGCTGAGGGCTTGAATAACACCTTAGTTGTAGTCGACGCAGCAGGCCTAACCGCTCGAGGGCAACTTCATGCCATCCTGTCTCCAGGTAAATGGCGGATGTAAAACCTACCGTGTACGAAGTTAGATAACGGCTTGGTTTAGACGGTAGATTTTTCCTGCGGTAGTTAATTTTTTCCTTCTCAACCACTAGTCATGTGATAAGCAAAATAATTCTTGTATTTAATGGTTGCTTTCAATAATTATGGGTTAGCTTCTAACTGACATCCACTCCCCCGAAGGCCAAAAGGTAATAGCTGTGATCCGTAACCGCACTCTTCGTCTGCTCGTTCCTGCCACCGCACTCGCGTTCAACCTGTCCTCAACCATGTACGGTGCTACGACCCCGTCACTGAGTGTGAATGCAACGGCGGAACGACATGCCATTAGCCCTTATGTCTATGGCATTGCGAATGGTGTTGAAGCCTCTTTTGCCGATGAGATCAAGCTGCCGAATACCCGCTGGGGCGGCGATGGCGCGTCTCGTTATAACTGGGAGCAGGATTCGAGCAATGCCGGTGAAGACTGGTACTTTATGGGTGGCAGCGGCACAGGCAATCCCAAGGCCGGCGCATCTGTCGACGAAATGATCAATACCTATAAAGCCGCAGGCACCAGGTCACTCGTCACCATTCCTATCATTCCTTATCTGAACAAGACCTCGGAGTGGAATTGCAGTTATCCCACCAAGGTCTACGGAGCCCAGAATTCCACCAATCCCTATGTTCATCCGAATGGCGAGACCTGCGGTAGTGGCTATACCACGAAGAATGTAGCGATCAAGGACAAAAACGTTTCTGCCAATAACATCGAAAACTCAACCAGTTTGCAGAAGGGCTGGGTTGAACACCTGGTAGCCGAGCATGGGACGACAGCAAAGGGCGGCGTCGGTTTCTACCAGCTTGACAATGAGCCGAGCGGCTGGGATGTTACGCATCGGGATATTGTTCCCACTGCCGCTAACTACAACACGATCATTTCACTTGGTCAGAAGTACGCCGAAGCGATCAAGCAGGTAGATCCGTCGGCGTTGGTGATGGGTCCATCGGACTTTACGCTTGGTGGATGGGTAGGTGACACCAGCCAGCAGAACGGCTTGATGGCCGGTGAGTATTATCTGCAGAAGATGGCGGCCTTTGACAAATCGCAAGGCAAGCGTCACCTCGATTACTTTGATGAGCACTACTATCCTGTCTTTACCAATGCAACGAACCAACTGGCTTCCACGCGGACTTTGTGGGACCCGTCCTATAACGGCGGAACCTGGGTCGAGCAGTATGTGTTCGGGCAGGGGATGCAATTAATCCCGCGCTTCCACTCGTGGATCAGCAAGTACTACCCCGGCACGAAGCTGTCGTTCTCTGAATACTCCATTGATAGCGGCCACAAACTGGTTACCGATGCCTTGGCAGAGGCCGATGTGCTTGGCATCTTCGGCCGTCAGTCTGTCGACTTTGCCGACATGTGGGTGACCCCCGCACCCACCGACCCGATTGCCTACGCTTTCCGTCTCTATCGCAACTATGACGGGAAGGGAAGTCAGTTTGGCCAGACCAGCGTTGAATCGAACAGCAGCAACCAGGCGCAACTCTCTATCTATGGATCGCAACGCACTTCCGATGGAGCGTTGACCCTGGTTGTGATCAACAAAACGACTGAAGCGATTGATACCAAGTTAAGTATTGAGAACTTCAAAGGCAATTCTTCTGCTGCCATCTATCGTTACAGCAAGACAAATCTGAAGGAGATCCAGACCCTCGGCAGTGTCTCGTTGAAGTCGAATGTGTTGAACTACTCCTATCCGGCGTATTCTGCCACCGTGATCGTGGTCGACAAAGCCAAGTAAGCATTTCGTCGCGGATTAAAAAAGGGAGAAGCCGAGGCTTCTCCCTTTTTTTTGGCTACTACCATTATTGATATTGATATTGATGATGGCGGCATGTAACTTTGCCCTGGGCCGCGCTTTAAGGGTGTAGATCTGACGCCGTCTCCCCCCGTTTATCAATTCGGGAAGCATAATCTTCATACCATGCCACGAAGCCAAGATTTAATTGTTCATTATCATGACCATCGATTAACTTCTTACCAGCGTTGCTGCTTCATTCTAGTTTTTTGAGGTGATGGTGTGTTAAAGCCTGGTCTTTGTTTCCTGCTTTACTTTGCTGTGACGGTACTGAATGTTTCCCGCCCGGCGCGTGCTGCGTCAACGCCGCCAACCTTGAGCGTCAATGCAACCTCCGCCCGGCATGCCATCAGTCCTTATATCTACGGAATTGCGAATGGAGTGGACTCTACGTTTGCTGAAGAGATCAAACTCCCCAACGTGCGGTGGGGCGGCGACGAGGCTACACGCTACAACTGGGAAACAGATTCAAGTAATCCAGGGAACGACTGGTTTTTCACCGGTGGCAATGGGGAGACGAGTCCTGTAGCCGGTGGCCAGGTCGATGCGATGGTAAAGACTTACGAGCCGGCCGGCACCAAAGACATGGTGACCATCCCGATCATTCCCTGGATTAATAAGACCTCGGCCTTTAACTGCAGCTATCCGACAAGTGTGTATGGAGCGCAGCAAGCAACAAACCCGGTCATCAAGCCTAACGGCCTCACTTGCGGGAACGGAATATCTACCGGCGGCACCGTCCTCAAAGACAAGAACATCCCCTATAACAATCTCGCGAATACTGCTGCATTGCAGAAGGCCTGGGTAGAGCACCTGGTTGCCGGCTTCGGGACTGCCGCAAAGGGTGGTGTGTTGTTCTATCAACTTGATAACGAGCCCGGCGGCTGGAGCAATACACATAGAGATGTCGAGCCGACAAATCCAACCTATCCAGCGATTGTTGCTCTCGGCGAAGAGTATGCAGCAGCCATTAAATCTGCGGATGCGACGGCCAAGGTTTTGGGACCTTCTGACTTCCCGCTGGGCGGATGGATTGGTACCCCAAGTCAGCAGAATGGCTTATTTGCTGCACAGTATTACCTGCAGCAGATGGCGGCATATGGAAAAGCGCATAACACGCGTCTCCTTGACTACTTCGATGAGCATTACTATCCGCAATTTACGGATCCGACGACGCAGTTAGCATCGACGCGTTCTTTATGGGACCCCACCTTCAACACAGGCTCATGGGTGGAACAATGGTATTTCGACGGTCCCATGGAACTGATCCCGCGTTTCCACTCGTGGATCAATACTTACTATCCCGGCACGAAGTTGGCTATTTCTGAATACTCGATCGACAGCGGACACAAACAGGTGACCGATGCACTCGCCGAAGCTGACTTGCTTGGTATCTATGGCTGGCAGTCCGTTGATTTTGCCAATATGTGGGTAACGCCAGCGCCGACTGATCCCATTGCTTACGCATTCCGCCTATATCGGAACTACGACGGCAAAGGCAGCGAGTTCGGCGATACAAGCGTTTCAGCAACGAGTACGAACCAGGCTGCACTTTCCATCTATGGGGCTCAGCGTACAGCAGATGGCGCTCTGACCATGGTTGTGATCAACAAGACGACGGCCGCAATCGATTCCAAGCTGACCATCTCAAACTTCAAAGGCAACACCTCGGCGTCGCTCTTCAGCTATAGCAATGCCAATCTGAAAGCGATCAAGACGCTCGGCAACGTGTCGCTACAAGCGAATGTGCTGACTTATACCTATCCCGCCTATTCCGCGACCGTGGTGGTGTTAGCCGAAGCTAAATAACTAGCCGCTTCTTCCCCTGGCTTATGGCTGGGGGATTGCTGCAGGACTGCCTGGTTGGGATATCGGCTTAATCAGCAGCGCCGTACGAGGAAAACTGAACGTACCGCCGGCATCATCGATGACATTGATCTGGCAGGTATAGAGGCCGGGTTTGAGCTCGGTCAGAGGCAGGTCGAACTGGAAAGCAAGGACGCCGGTAGCTGGGTTGGTCAGTTCCGTTGCCTGCACCTGCGAGCTTTCGAAGACCTTGGCGGATCCGGAGAGAAATTCGATCGACGTCAGGACGCGAATGTTGCCCTGACTGCGCGCTGTCGTCGCGTCCGTACCACTAGCGACAGAAGTAGACACGTTTTGCCGGGGTTGAGAAGGCTTCGCATCCGGCCTGCTTATCAGATTTGCGCCCGAGGCACCATTCAGTTTCGCCGGGTCGTAGACGTTGTAGAGCAGGTAGAGGTGCTGGTCCGCCCTGAAGACGTGGGCAATATTCGGCACCCATTGCTGGCCGTCCAGGATAAGGGGATCTACGGGATCATTTTTCTTCTGAGCAGCTACGGTGATGCGCTGGCTGGCGAGCACAATCGAGCTTAATTTGACGGGATACTTCTTGAGGTCAGGAATATTGATCTCGGTAAAGAAGGAGCCCATCTTGCCGCTCTCATTTTCGCGCACCACAAATTTAAGTTCGTAGCGTCCTGGCGGCAGAACGAAGCTGGTCGAATACTGAATGTTTTTATGCCGCACTTGCTGTGATGAATCAATAGCCAGCTTGATGGTTTGTCGTACATCGCCCTCGTCGCGAGAGGGGCCGCCTGGTCCTCGGCCTCCCGGCCCTCCCGGTCCATCGCGAGGACCGTCGTCGCCGGAGTGCGCGGTAGTGTCGGAGCCAATAGCCCGGATCTGTCCCAGGATGTCGAGGGTCGCCTTATCGCGGTCGCCACCTTTCACAAAGGGAATCTGTGAACCGGGGATCAGCAGCGAAACGGGGACCGTGTAGCGATCCGTGTTACCCGCACCGTTGCCCACGCCGGTGCGGAAGTACAGTGCATTCAGGTAGACGGCGACGTCCGTCGCGGGTAGATCGCTGGCCAGCTGGTCCTGCAACTGTTGCTCACGACCCTGGTGGTTGGAGTGCTTGTAGTCCGCGGGGGCGTAGTAGCCCGGCCGATATTCAAGCTTCAAGTCGGGGCGATTGACCTTGATGGTGAGTTTTCGGAAGCGCCCGTCCTGCGTTGTGTCTGTTGAGCGGAAACCGATCACGTAATAGGCCGAAGTATCCTGCTGCATGCGCTGGAAGGCAGGAGCGAAGTCATTCGAGTCGGAGTAGAACTTGCCACCGGTGTCCGATGCGAGCGTAGAGAGTAACTCTTGCGAGTTATAGTTGCTGTCGAAATTGTTTTGGGTGGCGGCGCCGGTATAAGCGGCTGTTCCACGCACACTGCCGGTGGTTGCATCGCCGAGCGGGGAGATTGCTTCGAGTCCCCGCGAATCGACGCTGTACACGGAGAGATTGGCACGGACGGATGCATTGACGGCTGCATGCAGAGACGCCTGGTTTTCAATGCCGTCCCGCTGCAGTCCTCCTGAAAAGTAGAGCATCGACTTCTTCTGATTAAGGTAAGCAAGCGACTTGGCGACGGCCTGAATGGCGAACAGTTCGCGGTCAGTATTCAGGTCGTTGTACTCACTCTCGTCTGCCGTGAACGATGTCGCATCTTCGACCTGGTTGGTTGTGGACGTTGCGCCCTGCCCATAGCCCTGGCCTGATCCATTCGAATAGCTGTCGACGGCTTTGAGCAGGAGCTGCTTGTTCTGCGTAAAGTCCTGATCGAGCGAGAGCGAATTACCGAGCGAGACTGCGGCAACGATGTCTGCCGGCTGCATCTGGTGATTGATGTAATTCTTCGCGGCCTCGACGGAGCGCTCAATGTCCTCCGGCTGCATGGACGTCGTATCGAAGAACAGCACCACCAGTCGATGGTCGCGCAGTTGCTGTTCTGTGGCGACTCCAGGGATGCCTTTGCCTGTGCCCAGAACCATGCGGCCTGCGCTGCCGGAGACGGTCGCTTCGTTGAGCGCCGCGGCCTGGTCTACGGATTGATAATCGAAGCTGAGAAGCTGCTGGTTCTTGCCATTCTCAGTAATAGTGAAGTCGTTGCGCGTAAGACCCTTGACCAGGTTTCCTGTCTTCTTGTCGCGGACAACGACATTGGTGAGCACAATGTTCGAGTCGACTTTCAAGGTAAAGTCAGAGGCGCTCTCGTCTTGTGCTCGGGCGGAAATTCCGCAGCCGCAAACCACGGCGATACATGTTGCGGTGATGCATCGAAATGACAGACCCATATGCGTTTTCATTAGTAGCGGAACCTTGCCAGAAAAGTGAATTGGCGCATGGCGGCGGCGGAGGTTACCTGTCCGTAAGAGTTGGTGCCAAGGGTAGTGTTCACACCGGAATATTGGACGGTGTTGAAGACGT
The DNA here is from genome assembly GCA_964658035.1 of uncultured Acetobacteraceae bacterium. Classification (GTDB taxonomy): domain Bacteria; phylum Acidobacteriota; class Terriglobia; order Terriglobales; family Acidobacteriaceae. The sequence continues at coordinate 2,515 of CAZZXL010000023.1, read as the reverse complement.
TATCAGCACTGGCGCGAATTTCTAACGCGCGCGTTTCGGTCAGGTGCACGGTTTTGGATAGAGATCCGTTGATGGCGATCGTGCCAGGTCCAGCGATGCTGTTGCGTGAGGCGGTGCCATAGACCTGGTTGCCAGTGAGCGAGCTGAAAGCCGCAGTATTGAACCAATGTGTCGACGTGCCGGCGCCTGCTGTGAGGGATGAGCCGGGTACCCGGTTGGGCCGTAGCGAGCCAGTGCTGCCGCGCGAAACGTCAGCGATGTCGGCTTCGTACCGCGGCGTCAGTGGTGTGCCGGTAGCGAAGGTGTAATTGCCGGACACAGAGATATTCGAAAAGGTATGGCCAGCCCAGTTGTTCTTCGTCATGTACTTGGCGTCAGGACCGAAGGGAAGCTCATAGAGGAAGTTGCCTGTGACGCGGTGGCGGATGTCGAATGAAGAATTACCTTCTTCGGCAAGCAGGTTCTGCCAGTTTTGCGCTACGACCGTAGCGCTTCCACCATTGCCGCCGATGGAACTCGCGTTATCGATCGAATGCGAATAGGTATAGGTGCCGGTCAAGGCCACACCGTTGGCCAGTCGCTTGTTGGCTCGGACGACGAAGGCGTTGTAGTTCGAGAACGCGACCGAGTCTTCGTAGTCGTAGAGAACGCCGCTAAGAGAAGTGGTGGCGTTGCGGCCGGGGGCGTCTACTATGTCGAGGCGAGTGCCTTTAGCTCCGTTGTAACCGACGTTGAGCACGATGCCTTTACCCAGGCTCCGCTGCACGTCCAGGTTCCAGACCTGAACATAGGGCAGACGGAAATTCTTGTTGACGGCGTAGTTGCCGTAGTACTGCGGTGAAGGAAATCCATTGGCCAGCGTGTAAGTCCCAGGTGTTGTCGATTCGTTGGTCTGAACGTCGGCGAAAGGCGGCTGGAAGGCCAGGTTCTGGATGAACTTGACATACTGACCATTGGCGAAATTGATGCCATACCCTGCTCGGATAACAGTGTCTTTATGAGCACGCCAGGCTAAGCCCACTCGCGGAGAAAAGCTGGTGCGATCAGGATTCAGCAGCGAGTTGGTGTACTTGCCATTCGCTCCCGTCACGTTGGGCAGAATGCGTGTGACGGAGGCGAAGTTGTTCGTTGGTTCGAGGCCCGCAAGGTGGTCGTACTTTTCGCTGTACGGGGAAAAATACTCGTAGCGAAGTCCAACGAGGAGTGTCAGCGACGGCAGCACCCGATAGTCATCCTGGCCGTAGAGGTCCCACACATTCTCGCGCAGGTAGCTCTTCTGATAAGGAGCCTGCAGGCTGGTCTGCTGCGGCAGGCCGAGCAGCAGGTCGGCGAGAGAGGATCCGGTAGTGGCTTCACCGGATGTTGTGCCGGCAGTGCTGGTGGCGCTGGTTCCTGGTGCCTGCGTGGCAAAGCCGGTAAAAACAAAGGTGCCGGTGGTGTTGGTCTGCCCGAAAAGGTCGTAGTGAACGCGTTTAAGGTCGCCGCCAAAACGGATGTTGTGCTTCTTATGGTTCCACGAACTGGCTTCCGACAGTGAGATGACCTGGTTGGTAAGAAAACTCGGTTGCTGTTCGCTCAAACTGGTGAACTGGTTGAGCGTGACACTGGGCAGGCCGAAGCTGAGCGGGGTCTCAGATTGTCCGTTGAGAATGTTGATACCCGACTGAGAAGCAACATCGTTGACGTTAGTGAAGTAGTTTGTATTTTGCGTTTTGGTGCGGTTCCATCCCCCGGTAAGGGTGTTGCTGAGCCGGCCCTTGCTCAGGGTATATCCAGCCTGAACTGAATACTGATGCGACTGTGTTTTGCCGCCAAGGGCTTCGAAGATGTTGGGGCTGTCTGACGCCGCGTGGCTGTAGTTGAAGTTGATGCTTACGCTCTGACTGATGCCCGGCGAAGAGTAGCCGGCGATCTGGCGGATCATGCTGCGCATGGGGTTGCTGCTGTTTGCTCCAAAGCTGCGGATGTAGCGAGCGCCGACCGTGTCAGTATTGGTGGCAGAAGTCGTCAGGCGCTGGTAGTTCTGCTGGGTGCCTGGAGTGACGATGTTAGGTAGTGGCACATATTGCAACAGCGCACTTGCCTGCGAAGCCAGTCTGTCCGCAGGAATGACATTGTTCGCGAACGGTCTGCCGGTAACGGGATCGTAAATGGTAATGGGCAAACCGCCGGCTGTGGTCAATCCTGCAAAATTGCCTGTACGTTCTCCCACGGTAGGAACAGTGCCGTACTGGTCGAAGGGTGATGACGATCGTTGACCGGCGAGGGTTAGAAAGATGAAGTCTTTCTTGTCGGTAAAAAGGTGCGGGATGGATGGATTGCCAATGAAGGTCGCGCCGTACTTGTTGGAGCCGTAATCCGGTTGATTGATGGGCTGACCCTGCAGCGCATAATCCTTGGCATTGATGGCGCCGTTGCCGCCTGTCCAGAAAAAGGCCCCGTGCGGCTGAGACGGATTAAAGTTGCGGAAGTTGAAACCTCCGCCACCGCCGCGTCGACCACCGCCACCACCGCC
>CAZZXL010000022.1:0-40980 GCA_964658035.1 uncultured Acetobacteraceae bacterium | reverse complement strand
AGCCCTGGTTCGGCTCGATAAACTGCAGTGATCCTGCAAATGTGAGGAACTCCGCATCGTGACTCCTACACTTCACAAACGGCGCTGGCCATTGATGGTCGCGCTTGGCTATATATTGATGCTCGGGGTCCCGCATGTATTGGCGCAGACTTCCATCCCGGCGATTGCAGAGCAGGCTGGCCAATTCGAACGCGAAGGACGATGGGATCAAGCCGCCGAGGCCTACAAGCAGATCTTGGCGCTTGATTCCAAATCCATTGCAGCGTTGAACCGTCTCGGCGCCCTCTATGTCCGCCAGGGGCAGTTCCAACAGGGAACCGACTTTTATCGGCAGGCTCTCAAGCTTGATCCTCTAAACTTTGGCACAAACCTGAACCTGGGCATCGCTTACCTGAAAGCGCAGGATTATCGGCAGGCGTCTTTACCGCTGCAGCGAGCTGTGGAGACTGAGCCTTCGAATTTGCAGGCATTGCAACTATTCGCGCTTTCCTTGATCGGCAATGAGAACTATGTAAAAGCTATTTCCGTGCTCGAACGTGTGAACCAACTAAGCCCCGCGGACGCGGGTAATCTTTATCTACTAAGTCGCGCCTATCTGCAGACAAGGCGCTTCGAGCAAGCACTCGCAGCTTTTGATCAACTTCAAGAGGCAGACCCTAATTCACCCTGGGTGCATCTGCTTAAAGGGCAGGCTTATGACGGGCTCGCGAACTATAACAAATCTATAGAAGAGTTCAAGGCTGCCGAGCAGCAACAACCGAATGATGCTACGGTCCGCTTTTCTCTCGGCTTCATGTACTGGAAGACGCATCGCTTTTCGGAAGCGGAAAGTGAATTAAGCAAAGCCGCCGAACTTGATCCTACTTTTCAGGAAGCAAGTTTCTATCTTGCGGATGCCTACCTGACTGATCAAAAACCACAGGCAGCGATTCCTCTTCTGCAATCTCTCCTCACTCAAGATCCGACGAACTTCCGCGCTCAGTTCGAGTTGGGAAAAGCTTTCTTTCAGATGAATCGCTATGCCGAAGCAGAGGCGCCGCTAGAGACGGCACTTCACCAGGATCCATCACGTGCGGACGTCCATTACCAGTTGGCTCGCACCTACCAGAAGCTGAATCAACTGGATAGATCTCATCAGGAACTGGAAGCTGCCAAGAAGCTGCAAGCCAGTAAACTCCACAGCGAAGAAAGTGTAATGGCAGCTGCGGGCACGAGGGGCGATGCTACGCAGCAGCTGGGTCTCTCCCCAAAAAAAGAAGCGCCTGGCTCAACGGATGGATCGCATTGACCAGGGACATGCCCGCGCAATTCCGCCCGGCGCACCGGAAGGACTCGTTGCGGATAAGGATACTGGCCGGCCTGTCAGTGGTAGCCCTGTCTACTACTTGCGGCCTGGCGCAAACAAACGGTACTGCGCCGCCGCTTCCTGATGTCTACCTGGTCACGATTGATACATTGCGGGCTGATCACGTGCATTGCTACGGGTACGATCGGATTCTTACACCCGCGATCGATTCACTCGCACTCAATGGGATTCGCTTTGCGCAGGCTTTCACGCCAAGTCCTATTACGAACACATCGCATGCCAGCATTCTGACCGGCCTTTTGCCCAGCGTTCACGGTGTCTCTGATTTTGGCGTCCCGCTCGATAAAAACTATCCAACCTGGGCGGAATTGCTGAAGAAAAACGGCTATCAGACTGCAGCTTTTATCGGCGCTGTGGTGCTTGATTCTCATACGCTTGCCCCTGGACTCGATCGCGGTTTTGACTTCTACGATAACTTCCCTTCCGCATCCAACTCTGGAACCCATTGGGGACGCGTTGAGCGTCGCGGTGGAGACGTCGTCCAACGCGCCGAGACATGGATGACGGCGCATCAAGAAGGACCACGCTTCGTTTGGATCCATCTCTACGACCCACACGATCCGTACAACCCGCCAGCCCCCTATTCGCAGCTGTACCGGGGACATTTGTATGACGGGGAAATAGCCTATGCCGACCATGCCTTATTGAATTTTCTTGCCTATCTCAAGCGTGATCATCGTTACCGGAACGCATTGATCGTGGTCGTTGGCGATCATGGTGAAGGCCTCGGCGAGCATGGCGAGGCAACACACGGCATCTTTCTTTACGATGCCACTACCCATGTGCCTCTCATTTTCAAGCTTCCTACAGGTACTCGGAAATACATCCACACCGGGCAGGTAGTTAATGCGCAGGTGCAAACAACAGACATACTCCCTGCGGTGCTTGACCTGCTCGGCATCGCTCCTACTTCCGGACTTTTTAATCGATCGTTGTCTAAGTATTTCTCGAACCCCGATGGGAAGAGTCTTCCCGTTTTTGGTGAGACGGATTATCCATTGCGGTTTGGCTGGGCACCGTTGCGGGCGATTCGCGACGGCGGCTATAAGTTCATCGAGGCGCCGAAGCCGGAACTCTATAACCTTGCAAAGGACCCGCGAGAACTCGCCAACCTCTATGAGCCGTGGAACTCGACGGTTCAGCAACTTCGTGCAGAAGTTGCCTCGTCAGCCATGCGGCCGCCGCGCGTTACCGCCTCAACAGGTGCGGCAAACAAGACAACACTCAGCGAGCTTCGTGCGCTTGGCTATCTGGGACCGGGTGATGAGCAGACCTCAACCAATGTTCCTGAACTGTCATCGCTGCCGGACCCGAAAGACAAAATCGAGGAGCAGAACCTGCTGCACTCTGCCATGATGGCAGTCGATCAAGGCCACTCTATACAAGCACACGCTTTATTCGAAGAGGTCTTGCAGCTAGACGCCGATTCGCCTGCCGCCCTCAGACAAATCGGGGAATTGGAATTGCAGGCAGGCCAGTATCGCCCAGCTGCCGATCATCTCGATCACGAACGCAAGATAGCGGGCGGCGACGCCGCAGCAGCATTCCCGGAAGGCCGGGCTTTATACCGCCTGGGAGACCTGCAAGCCGCACACGATATCCTCGAATCTGGGCTTACGCGGTCCCCGGGCGAAGTCGATGCCCGCATCCTGCTGGCTGAAGTAGATACACAGTTAGGAAAGCGACGCGCCGCGGAGGACCAGTTGGAAGCGGCTCTGCTCCTGAATCCCGAGAGTAACCCGGCGGAACTTAAACTAGCTAAACTTTACCTGGAAGACAAGCAATTCGACCAGGCAATTGCTTTGCTCGAGCCGTCTTCAAAGAAAGCCTCTACCGGCGCAGATACGCTCCTGCTGCTCATGCAAGCCTATGCAGGCGCGGGCCGCCCGATCGATGCGGATAGGGTGCGCGCCCGCATAAAATCGCTTCGGCATCATCCGTAAGTGAGCGTCATCTGTAGATGACGGTCGCCCCTCTGCACTCAGAGGCTGCTACTGATAGTAAGTGATCGAGAACTACTTCTGAGCAACAATGCTGGTGGGCGGCCCGTCGAAAATCTGCGCAAGCACGTGGCCATGCATTTGCTTCGGCTGTTCAATACCGTAGAGGGACAGGATTGTCGGAGCAATATCATAGACACTGGCTTCAAGGCCCATCAGACGCATGTCATGCTTGATGGTTGGACCCATCGCGAAGAACGTACCCGGTACTTCATCTCCATCTGCGAAATCATGCTTGGCGATGACCGGTGTCGTTTTCTCATGGTCCATGTGCATGTGCGGATCGGTCTGCTCGAATTCACGCAAAGGCTTAATGCCATGATCTGAGACGATAAAGACATAAGTGTTTTCGTCCGTATGTTTCAGGACGCTGCCGAGCACCTTGTCGAAGGCAATGTACTGGTCAGGGAATGCATCTTGACGCACTGCATTAATCTTGGGATTGTAGCCGGCATTATAAGGAGCAATCGGGTAAAGCCAGTGGCCGGTCCGGTCTTCGCAGGATTGCCCAAGCCAGGTAAACTCAGTGGGATGCTTGTCGAGCAAGTAATCAAACAATTGTGTTTGCTGCCCGCGAATCACATCAACTTTCTTCAACCAGGCATCAATGACAGCAGATTCATTGCCGTCTAACTCAGCCGCCGACGGCATTCGCTCACAATCGACATAATAGTCACCGACATTCTTGATCAACTCAGCCTTCAGAGGGGCAGGATACACTGAGTCCCCGCCTGTTGTTTCGGATAACTTCGGGGCGCATAGAATCCCGTCTTCGCAATTCTTACCGCGCGTGAGCATACCGCTCACCATGTAGCCATTCACTGGCATCACAGGGAAGGTTGCGGGCACGTTTGCCATGCCGACGGTCACGTGATTTTTGGACAGGATCGACCAGATTGGCTCTTCTTTCAGCATGTTTGTGTTGGCTGTTACGCCGCCAACCATGAAACCGCTGACGCCATGCTCCTCTGGTGTCGTACTCGTGAACAGCGTGCTATACACGCGCGGACAATTGGGAGCAGATACTGTCTTGAGCTTGCCATAAGCGCCGCGCTTGATCACGCTACTGAGGTTGGGCATTTTACCCTCAAGAATAAGTGGCCGAAGGACATCCATCTCCATCCCGTTCACGCCAATGACCAGTATGCGCGGCTTCGGCTTCAAGGCTCCAGCCGTCTGCGCGTAAAGGCAAGTGGTGGAAGCAAGAAAAAGGAAGGCGAACGCTTTGGAAGCTTTACAAATCATGGAATAAACTCCGAATCAAACTATGCAGTGAATGGTCATTACACTGCATCGTACCTGGAAGCTAGGACCTGGATATCCATCACACGAGTTCCAGCAAGTCACGAAGCGCCCGACTAGTCGGGCGCTTCATGCGAGTAACACCTGCAATTAGAAAATGAGCTTCAGAGCAAACTGAATATCACGTCCCTCAGATGCGCTGGTAATCTTGCCCAGGCTTGTTGGTGATGCGATGTTATTGCCGGGTGGTCCAAAGAAAGGATGGTTGAAGGCATTGAAGAATTCAGAGCGGAACTCAGTGTCGAACCTTTCTGAAACTTTGAAGTGGCGCAGCAAAGCTATATCTGTGTTGACCTGCCCCGGTGCATCAAGAATGTTTCGCCGAGAGTTACCAAAGGTAGGCGCCGCTGCAGAACCTGCCGGCGTAAAGCAGCTTTGATCGAACCAGTTCGTAACGCTCTTCTTGCCCACGCCGCTACATGTACGGTTCGGACGTGGTGAGGGAGAACCAGTGTTGGAGAAGTCCGGACCAAGAACAGTGAAGGGGTAACCGGTCTGCGTTGATGTAATGTCCGACACTTCCCAGCCACCCACCACCTGGTTGATGAAGCCTCCTTCGTTCAGGAACTGCTTCCCTTCACCGAAGGGCAGGTCGTAGACCAGGCTCACGACAATCCTATGGCGAGCATCGGTATAGGAGCGACCTTTTTCAAAGGCCAGGTTGTTGTCATCCTGGGCCTCATTGCTTGAGCTGGCACCCGCACCAAAGCCTTCGTCCCCTTCCGCGTTGTCGAGCGACTTAGCATAGGTGTAAGCCGTAAGGAAGCTGAGCCCATGCGTAAAGCGCTTGTTCAATTTCAGCTGGAAGGAGTGATAGGTTGACGCCGCATCCGAAGTAGTGAAGAGTGACGTGCCCAGGTCGACGTAGGGTCGACGTGACTGCCGAGGAGTTAAGCCTGGTTCCGCCTGGTTGCCCGAAATATGCAAATTGCCAAGCTTAGTACCTTTCGTTCCGATGTAAGCGACATCGAGTGCCCAGTCGGAAGCAAATTGTGTCTGGATCCCAAAGCTCCATTGCTGAAAGTAAGGTGCGAGGTAATGCGGAGACACATATAAGGAAATAAATTGATCGGTAAGCTTCGGGACACCGGCAGAGCCGAAGACCGTTTGAGTGGTGGCCACTGGCGCGTTACCGTTATCCGTGGTGAAGGTCTGCGAAGGAGAGAAGACCGGGTTGTTATCGACAAAGTGCTGATTGTTGAAGTTAGGCAAGTCATAGAAAATGCCATAGCCTGTCCGCACGATCAGCTTGTCCTGCCCTGTTGGCCTCCAACTGATGCCGAACCTCGGTGCGAAATCGTGATACACGGAGTGGATAAGGGTCTGCTGCGTACGCCCAGTGAATCCCAGCTTCGCCCGTTCTGCCGATGTTGCAACTAAGCAGCGTCCATCCGTAGTAGTGAGATAGGAGTAGGCGGTATTGGTACAGAAGGAATCATTCAGCGTATTGGGGGCTGCAGTGACAAGAAGCGCATTCCCAGGCCCGCTGAACTTGGGCCCAGTGGCCACAAGGGTCACATAGTTGTCGTTCTTATCGACCGCCGGTCGGCGATACTCCCACCGCAGGCCACCATTGATTGCAAGGTTCTGGGTCAATTTGACGTTATCTTGAGCAAACAGACTGATGAAGTCGCCACCAACCTGGTTTGTATTTTTGAACTTGATGGTGCGGTTCGCGCCGTTGGGGAAACCTTGCAGGAAGTCAGCAAAAGCACTGGCAGTGGAGACGCCGCCATTCAACTCCCCGCCGAGTGCTGAGTACTGCCCGTTAAAGTCCAGCTCACCGTGCGGAGAATACGGCGCTTCCTCACCAAACACCTGCCAGGGCTGGATGTCAGCACCGGCAATGATCGTCTGTTTGCCATGGTTGATGGTGACAACATCCTGATATTTCTCGATCATGTCCGGACTGACAACGGGCCGGTAGTTCGCATCGCCAACCGCGGAGAAGCCGCTGATTTCGAAAGGTGGAAAGCCTTCAAGTGAGGGCGACAGGCCAGTAAGGCCATTGATACCGAAACCAGCCATAAAGCCGGAGGGACGCGGGCAGGATGCGCAGTTCTGAATGTCAGTGTCTCGCTGAAAGCCAAACAGTGCCTCGTTCAATAGACTAGGACCAAAGGTATGTGTCCAGCCAAGTGCAAGGTTTTGCCCGCGGAAGTAGAGCGTGTCCCCAAATCCTGGCAACGTGCTATAGCCGGCATTGTCTGTTATGTTTGCCTCGGCGAAAATGTAACGCCCGAAAATCTGATCTTTCTCGCTGATGTCGTAGTCAACGCGCGCATCCACCTGGTGGTCGTAGCGTATCAGCGGCAGCGAGTTGACATAGTTATCGCCGGAAGACGAGCCGACTAGGTTCGGCAGAGGGTAGGCGCCAAGAGAGAATACGTGAGCGGCTACCGGGTCAATCGTAGTGATCTTGTTTCCGGCTATCGGTGTACCCACCAGGACTGAATTGCCGGCATTTGCGCCGCTGGGGCAGGTCATCTTCTTTTCAGTTGAGGGGTCGAACAACTGGCCGGTGTCATAGTTCAAGCCCGTAGGTCCGCCTACGCCGCATAAGTTGGCTGTGGTTCCGGTGAGCAGGCCACTCAGATCGCCCGACCGTTGCGCTGCCGTTGGTACGATGGAAAGAGCCGTCTGTCCCTGTACCTGGCGCAGACCTTCATAGTTGCCGAAGAAAAATACTTTCTCCTTCTTCCACACCGGACCACCCAGCGATGCGCCATATTGATTGCGGCGAAGCTCAGGCTTCGTAGGATTAAAGAAGTTGGACGCATCCAGTACGTCATTCCGAAGAAATTCGTATGCCGTTCCATGAAACTCGTTTGAGCCCGACTTGGTGATTAAGTTGATGGTGGACCCGGCGGTCTTACCAAAGGCCGCGTCGTAGATGTTGGTCTGGATCTTGAACTCCTGTACAGCGTCCGGTGAAGGCTGCACAGCGAAACCGCCGAAGGTCAGATTCCTGGAATCAACCCCGTCAATCAACGTGTTATTACTTGACGAGCGTGCTCCGTTAGCAGCGTACGTCGATTCGCTGAAAGGTGAACCCAGGTTCGAATTCGCGAAACCACCACTATCCGGCACAGTGCCCGGTACCAGGATAGCCAGTGCCCCAAAGCGCCGAACGTTCAACGGAAAATCAACAACCTGGCGCTGATCAATCACGGTACCGACGCTGGCGCTGCTACTGTCCACCAGTGGCACAGTGCCCGTGACTTCGACTCGCGTGCCCACTGCGCCTACCGGTAGCTGGACGTCGATACGAGCTTTCTGATCGACCAGCAAGGTAACGCCTGTCAGTTCTTTGGTCTCGAATCCGGAAGCTTCAACTGTGATCGTATAAACCGCAGGAACCAGGCTCGGAAAATTGTAATTACCTGAGGCATCGGTGACGGCCTTCGAGATCTCCGAAGTGCCGACGTTCGTCACCGTAAGCTTTGCGCCCGGAATCGATGCCCCTCCTGAGTCAGTCACTGCACCATAGAGATTTGCGGCGCTTTGCGCGTGTGAAGGCAGCACCGCCAGGCAGAATGCCAGGGCGAACAAAATTGCAGACGAAAGACAGTACTTCGAACATGCTGGCAAATGGAAATTCTTCATTTAAAGCCCCTAACTAAATTGGTTCAACCACAAGGTATTCGGGACCCGTGATCAGGCCGGTGCAGACAGTTGCGCAATGACGCGTCGCGGCGATCAATGAATTGCTTGGAGCAGAAACAAAATGCAGGATACTTCAAAGGTTTTCGTCAGGCAGGTTAGTGAAGCGATATTAATGAGCAACTAAATCCGAGTCAATGAAAAAGTAAGCAAATGTGCGATTCCGCTGATGGCGGAGCAAAGCCCTTGTACTCAAACGAAAGCCTCTAACCCACAAACAGGTTGGCCTTTTCTTGGCGAAAAGGCCTGTGCTCATCGTAATTTCGCTCTACACCTTCAGGTAATTTGGTCCAGGCTGCTGACAGGTTCGGCCGCCTCTCTATCCAAAAGCGTCAGGGTTTTGTAGATCGCGCTGGCAGCGCAAAGGCTACGTATGCTCCCGGGATTGGATCCTGCAAGGCAGAACGGCTGGGAACATTATCAGTATAAGTAGTAGCTCGTGCGGCCGCACAGAAAACGACATATTCGCGCCCGTTCACACTATAGACAGCGGGCATGCCTTCGAGCGCAGCGTTCACTTCTGCTTCCAACAGAATCCTACCAGTAGAGGCATCAATGGCGCGTACTTTACGATCGCGCGTGCCGGTAAACACCAACCCTGCGGCCGTTACTACCGGATTCACCTTGGGAAATTGCGAGCCTGTGCCACTAAATCCTTTTGCCGCAAGTTCGGGAACGACTCCGAGCGGGATCTTCCATCGAATGGTCCCGTTATTCAGGTCATAGGCGGTCAAAGTCGCCCACGGCGGCGTAATTACCGGCAACCCGCTGTCGGCGAACATGAAACCGAAGCTGCTCCGGTAATGCGCAGTGGATGGATCAATAGGCGTCGAGCTCACCGGCGCGGCCTTGTCTTGGCGCGCACGATCCGGATGCGCCAGATAGGCAAGCAAGCCATCTGTTTCTGGATCGGTCAGCTTCGCGAAGGACGGCATGGTGCCCTGCCCGTAACGCAGCACGCTCCTTAGCTGATCACCGGATAGCCTCGTCGTAACGTCAAGTAGAGACGGTATACCGGGTGGCTTACCCTGGCGGTTGCTGCCGTGACACAAACTGCAATTTGCTTCAAATACAGAGCGTCCGTGCTCTTCCAATGTGCCGGCTGTCGACACCTGGCTCGATAGTTCCAACTTCAACATCGCTGGTAGATCTTTTGAGACGACATATAGATTACCGTTCGTCGGATCAATCGCAGCACCGCCAAAGTTAGCGCCGCCATTGTTGCCGGGCATCTCCACTGTGTCACCCAGACCCGGCGGTGTGAACAACCCTGCGTTGTGCGCGGCCTTTATCTGAGTGCGCAGGTGCTCGCGCTCTGTTGGTTCGAGGAAGGGACTGAGATCCTCTGCGGTAAACGTTTGACGTGCAAACGGCGGAGGCTTGGTAGGAAAGGGCTGAGTCGGCCAGGTGTGTTCTCCCGGCATTGCAGACTGTGGCACCTTTCGTTCCTCGATCGGCCACAGGGGCTCTCCTGTCACTCGATCGAATACCCATACAAAGCCGACCTTGCCGGCCTGTGCGACAACATCGACCAGCCTGCCATTGTGGCGGACGGTCGCAAGCATCGGCGTCGTACCGTTGTCATAATCCCAGATATCGTGATGGACCATCTGGTAATACCAGATCAGTTTGCCGGTATGTGCATCCAGTGCCAGCAGACAATCGCCAAACAGATTCGCTCCCTGCCGGTTGGCGCCATAGAAGTTATATTTTGGACTGGCTGTTGGTATGTAGACGATCCCGCGCTTTTCATCAAGCGCCATTCCGCTCCAGGCATTCGCGCCGCCCACTGTCTTCCACGCATCTTTTGGCCATGTTTCGTAGCCAGGTTCTCCAGGGTGCGGAACAGTATGGAATGTCCACGTCAGTTGACCCGTCAGCACATCGTAGGCCCGTATATCGCCCGGACCTGAGGCATACTCTTCATTGGTCGCCGAACCAAGGATCAACAGATTCTCGAAGACGCGCCCTGGGTTGTAAGACTGCACCAGGGCAAGGCTCTTTGGATCGCGGCCAAGTCCTTCTCTCAGATCAACGCGACCGTTGGCCCCGAAGTGCAAAATCGCTTGTCCAGTGCGCGCATCGATCTCCTGCAGCGTGTTGTTTACTGAGAAGATCAAGCGGCGATCCAACCTCTCAGCGCTCTCCCAGTAGTTCAGGCCGCGATTCGTGATGAGTGTTGCCTTGACCTCCGTAGCGTGTGACCACAACTCCTTACCGGTGGCTGCATCGAGTGCGACGATAGCATTGTCCTTCGCCAGGACATACATTGTTCCGTCAACGACAACTGGGTTGAATATATATTTTCGGTCGTCTCCAGTCCTGTAGCTCCAGGCAATCTGCAGTTTGCTGACGTTGCTGCGATCAATCTGGCGCAGTGCTGAATACTGAGTGCCATCGGATGATCCGCCATAGTCGCTCCACGTCGTGTGATCGAGAGGACGGCGTGCTGCTTTTGGATTGGGCGCGATCCCGTCCTGACCAAAGACATCGTTCGAGGAACTTGAGATAGCTAGAACTATCGCGATGCTGATAACAACCACGCGCGAGAAATGTGTTTGACGCTTCGGCACTGTCCCGGCCCCATCCCTCACGCTCGCTTCACCTTTCGTGCTGCTTATGTGGACGACGAATTCTCACGCCGGTGTGTGCGCTGAAACGAAGGCCCGCGGAGTGAACGTAAGGTCATCGACAAAAGGGTACGACGGCTTGCGCAGTCTGTTTTTGGGCAGGTGCACAATATCCTGATCGACTGCTCCTTGTGAAAGCGCCATCAGGCTGGGATTGGCAAGCGGAGATAGTTCCGGCGAGAGATAGCCCGATTTAACTACCAGGATTTTGTACGATGTTGGCTTCAAACCCAGTCGCGTGAAATCAACAATATTGTGATACGGTCTGCGCTGCGCAGACAGAACCAGGGTGATGCCTTCAATCTGTACTACCGCTTCACGCTCGCGCGGGTTCGTTGCCGGCAACAGGAAAATTACTTTTGCCATTGCCTTAACAGGTTGGCTGCCGAGAGGGTCAAGTGTAGCTCCTACAGAAATCTGCAGACTCGCGCCAACACCGGCCTTGTAACAAGCATCGGTGGCCGGTCGGTCGGCAATCCCGGCAAATGCCACATTCTGCGCCTTGTAATAGAGCAGCCGCTCGAGGACTTCGGCCCGATCACCTGCCCCACCCGCCGTCGGATTGTCTCCAGAATCTGCCAGGATTGCCGGGTGCGTTTTGGCAGCCATAGCTTTCTTTATGCACTCGTCAATTGTGCCTACTTCTGTACCGAATTGAAATTCTTTACGAGCGTCCCAGTACTGCTGCGCCAGTTCTTTCGCGATCTTCTCTTCCCTGGCCGGAGCCGTGCCGGTCACCACCGCAGCTGCGTTCGAACGCGGTTCATCTGCCCACACATACCCCACGAGCATGGAGACATCCAGAATACCCGGCTCCTGATTCAGCTTAGGGAGTTGCGCCCACAGCCGCTTACCAGGTTGCCATTCCGTGCTGCTGCGTTCGCCCGGCATCAGCACCGGAATCGGCGCCCACACCAGCGTCGGCCGAATCTGTTTGTCTAAGCAATGCACCAGCATCGTGCAGGCGCGGGCCATGGTCTCTTCTACGTCAATATGCGGAGCCGTTCGATAGGCGGAGAACATATCGAGGTTGTCGATGACGCGCTGACTCACATTCCCGTGCAGATCATAGGAAGCAGACATCAGGCAGGTCGGGCCAACCAGCTTGCGTGCGGCTTCCATCCAGTCCCCCTCAGCATCCTCCATTCCATCCACAAACATGGCCCCGTGCATGGGGAGGTACAGGCCATCAAGTGGAAGTAATGCCTGCACACGTGCGAGAAAATCCGCCTTGATGGTCTGGTAAGTTGTCTTGTCCACCGGGCCTCCCGGAACGGCAAGGGCTTCAAGCGTTGGCATGAATTTGACAGGATATTGCTTCAGGAAGGCATACCGTTTCGAGTGGTTCAGCTCCTGACCCTTCACAATGGTAAAGTCTTCCATCCGCGCCCGGATGCGTCCGTAGGTACTGCATTCAATCCCCATGCCGCCAAAAGCAATCCGGGGCTGCTTGCCCGTCGATGACGCCCCAAAGACATGATTGGAAAAAGATGCGACGACCGCGGCCGCCGATGCGTTCCTGAGGAAAGACCTTCTTTTCATAAAAACTGCTCCGGGCAAATGATTTGGATGAATAAATCTGTGAACAATTTGATTTAGCTCTATTTCATTATGTTGTAGCGTCGAGCTGAAAGACACGTATAACGGACAGGATTTTAAGATTGCGTTGCGAGAGATCCTGGATGAGTAAATACTTAACCAACTAGTCTGAAAACTACCTGGAAGCTTTGATACCGGCATCCACCTTCCACTCTTGTAATCGCTTGATGCCTGTCTTGATGTCTGCCAGCCGTTTGTCCGGATCTACTTCTTCGCGTTCGATACAAAGCGCGCCTTGATAGCCAACCTCTTTAAGTGTCTTCAGAAAAGCAGGAAGATTCACCTCTCCATCGCCGAGCAGGCACTCCGAGCCAAGCAGGCCGCGGGCCGCAGGGTAATGCGCATCCTTGCAATGAACGGAAATAACATATCGCGCCAGAAGCGTGAGCGCGTTGAGCGGATCTCCGGATTGATACATGATCATGTTAGCCGGATCGAAGTTCACCTTCAGGTTCTTGCGTTCGACATGCTCGATAAATGTCAGCAGAATCGCTGCAGATTCCTGTCCCGTCTCTAAGACAAAGTCCTGATCATTCTTTTCGCAAGAATCGCAGAGAACCCGGGTCAACTCCAGCAGCTCTTGATAGAGCAGTTCAGTTGGATCGCCTGGAATGAACCCGATGTGGCAGGACACCGCTCGAATACCCAGGGCCCGCGCGAAGTCAGAAACTCTCTGCGTTCTTGCAATCCGTTCGGCCCTGAACTCCACAGCGGTAAATCCTACCGTCTTATGTACGATCTCGAGGCTTGCATAATCCTCGCCGGCGTACGAACACACTGCACTTGTCAGCGCCAGGTCGAACTTTTCCAGATCTTTCTTCCATGGCTCCAGACCGGCGTCGCAATCGAAGTCAGGCGGCACACCCAGCTGCCCCACGTGCAAGCCTAGGTCATGCACGCTTTGCAGAATGGTTTGAGCATCCTGGCTTGCCCAGAACATCAACCCGATCTCCATCGGTTCTATTGCTCGCACACTAATTCCTTTCCATTCTGTTCTCTGGACATCCGCAGCAGGTTGGCAATCCTGACTGCTGCAGCAGACTCCGCTGGAGGACATAGCTCAGGCTGCAAGTTCCTTCGACAGCAGTCGATGAAATAGGCGATCTGTTCGACATATTCCAGAGGTTCGGGCAGTGCAACAATCTCAATGCCGCTGTTGCGCTCCACTTGCAGAATTCCATCTTTGAGGATCAGCCGCGTATTGTCGCTTTCTATTGCAAAACCGGCAGAAAATGGCAGTTCCGGCTCATACCAGCCCCCCTCTATCCGCACCTTGAGTCCATCTTCAAAGCGCAACGTACCAAGCATCGTATCCACTTGCCCGACGCTGGTCGCAGTCACTGACGACGGGCTACCAAAAAGCTTGAGCGCCTGATCAATATCGTGACTTAGCAGATCAAGAATCGCGCCGCCGCTGCATGTCTCGTTCGAAAGCCATTCACTCCATTGCGGAAAGCCTGTCTGACGCACCAGCGTAACCGACTTCAGTTTTTCGCGGCCGATCGAACGAATGAATGAAGCAGCATACTGATAAGGAAACATGAAGCGGAGAATCTGGCCGACCATCAAGATGCGGCCGTTCTTATTCGCCGCCTCCAGCATCTCATCGCAGTCGGAAGAGGTAAGGGCCATCGGCTTCTCACACAGCACATGCTTGCCGCACGTGAGCGCCGCCAGGGTTACGTGCTTATGCCATTGAGTGGGTAAGCAGATATCGACTGCATCGACGTCTCCGTCCTCTACAAGCTCCTGCCAGTTGTCATACCACTTCGTGTCCGCAGGTACACCGGCGCTTTTCACATGGGGAAGGTTGCCACGGGGCCCTGCGTCCGCCGCCGGCCTGGTGCGCGAAGATATGGCAGCGACACTCACTCCTTCGATGCCTTGCATCGCTGAAAGATGAACGCCGCCCATAAACCCAAAGCCGATGATGCCTATCTTCACCGTCACCTGCTCGCCCTAGCTGAAGAATTACTGATCGATCCAAGTACGTGAAGCACGCACGCAAACCCTAGAGTAGTTGCGGCTAGAGCAAACTACCTGGAGGTAGAACGAAGAAGGATGATCACCGGCCGTTTCGTCAGGGAAAGGCCGACTTCTATCCGGACAGAAGCACCCTGGCATCAGGTAATTGGCTTTAACGCCCAGATAAATCGCGAATCCAAATATCTTTGAATTGCATGTTGCCCTGGCCTCCCGAGTGCAGTTGCAACGCAACATGCCCATCCGGAGCTCCAGGTTTGGGATCGGTGAAGTCGACCATCTGCACGCCATTCAGGCGCGACTTGTAGTGGTTGCCAACAACCTCAACCAGGTAGTCATTCCACTCGCCCATGCGCACCACGCCTTCATTTTCCGGTGACGGCCAGACTACCCAGCCGCGGCCGTCTTCTGCATACACGCCCGCCGTGTGTCGCATCATGTTGCAGTCGATCTCGAATTGCATTCCTGTCGTCGCGTCGACCGAGTTCGGCTTGAAGCCAGTGTGAAAGAACACACCGCTATTGCCGTCCCCTACGCACTTAAAGCGTAGCGACATTTGGAAATCTTTGTAATTCTTATCAGTTTCCAGGTAGCCGTATTCCTTCGTCAGTCCCTTGCCATGGAGAAGTCCATCTTCGACTGTCCAGCTCTCTGCACCAATCTTGGTCCAACCGGTCAGGTCAGTCCCATTGAACAAATTAATCCAGTCCTCGCCCGGCAACCTGGTCTTCGTCTGGGCGTTCGCACAGGCAGCCCCTCCAATGAGCGCTGCCATGACCAAGAAGCCAGAGAGTACTCTCCTGGATGTCGCTTTGGCCTTATGACATCGCACCGTGGAAATGAAATCAGAACGGGACCAAACCGATTCTAAGGAAATCATGCGGATGTATTCTCCTGTTGC
The DNA here is from genome assembly GCA_964658035.1 of uncultured Acetobacteraceae bacterium. Taxonomy (GTDB): domain Bacteria; phylum Acidobacteriota; class Terriglobia; order Terriglobales; family Acidobacteriaceae. Next base: position 25,536 of record CAZZXL010000022.1, on the reverse strand, counting down.
GAATTCTGCTTCGGCCGTTGACCGCTTGGAGCGGCGTATAAGCGCAGGATGACATTCAAGCCAGAATGCTACCTCGATGCATAAAGCGATGAAGATCGTTGAGCCATAGTAGCGCAGCCAGGCACGGCGGTGAGAACTTTTATCAGGAAGAATCACACGGCCCTCAGCCTCCAGCAACGCTATAGCTGCGCTACACTAAGACCCAACAACTTCGAAGAACAGGCTGCAGCATTCGCGAAGCTGATCTTGATGTGCTTTAAATCCAGCTGGCTGCATCCATCGCCAAACGCACCGCGCTAGCCACGTATCGGTTCTTTCAATTCTGTACGGCCGAAATGCAATCGACTGCTTGTTCAGCAGCAGGATACACAACGTAAGGGTACAGCCTGTAGGAACCAGATTTTTGAGAGCTGAGCAGAGCATGGCCTAAGAAGAAGGGAGATGTATGCGCATTACTTATCGCGTGCTTACTTCGGCATTCCTGATGGTTCTTGCCTGCTCTATCTACTGGAGCCAGGCGCAGGAGCCAACGCCCGAGAGAGCTTCACAAGGGTCCGTTGGTGGCTTTGTTCCAGGCCAAAAACGTCCGCCGATTGATCCTGCTGTCGTCTCTCGCGGCAAGACGCTCTACGGCATCAGCTGTCAGGGTTGTCACGGGCAGGATCTCCGCGGCGGCGATATGGGTGGGCCCAATCTTCTGCGCTCCAAAGTTGCGTTGACCGACCTGAACGGAGAGTCGATCGTGCCTGTCATCCAAGGGTCGCGCCAGGCCATGGGTATGCCGCGCATACCACTGTCACTTGACGATTCAAATGCCGTCGCCGCCTACGTGCGCAGCGTCATCGTGACCATCGGACGAGCCGGCAGACCGCCATCTGAATTGCGGCCGGCCAACATTGTCGTCGGCAACGTAAGCGCCGGCGCCGCCTACTTCACCAGCACCTGCGCAAGATGCCATTCTGCTGAAGGCGACCTGCGCGGCATTGCTTCGAAAATTCCGGATCCAAAGGCATTGCAGAATGCCTGGGTCACCGGCGGCGCCTATGGTAAGCGCGGTGATCTGCCTGCTTCCACGGCTACCATTACGCTGCCTTCCGGTCAACGCGTTCAGGGGTCGCTTATCCGCATAGATGACTTTATTGTCACCATAAAGGTCAGCGATGAAACTGTCCAAACCTTCGCGCGCAATGGCGACTCGCCTAAGGTCGTCATCATCGATCCGCTGCACGCGCACAAGGACTTGCTCCCGACATACACCGATAAAGAGATCCACGACGTAACGGCTTACCTGGTGACCCTGAAATGAACTTCGTCAGAACCTTCTTCGCCCGCTGCGTTCTGCTGACTCCGCTCCTTTGCGTGGCACAGACAGGCGGCCTCGCGCCCGCAGAGCTGCAGAGACCACTCAAAGATACGTGGCCAACGTACAACGGTGATTACACCGGCAAACGCTACAGTGCGCTCACTCAGGTAAATCGCACGAACGTAAAGCAGTTAACTCTAGCCTGGATGTCGCAGGTGACAGCAGGCCCTGATTCGCTTTCCGCAAATAAAGGAAAACGCGGCAGTCACGAAGGCCCAGCTGTCATAGTCGGTGGCGAAGGCCCGGGGGATGTGTCGGTCGAAGGCGGCTCGATCAAGTGCTCCATCCTCGAGGTAAATGGCACACTGTACTTCACCATGCCGGACAACGCCTGGGCAGTCGATGCGCGTGACGGCCACGAGCTCTGGCATTACTTCTGGAAGACCAAGGGCGGCACGCACATTGGCAATCGCGGCGTCGGGATGTGGAACAACTATCTCTATATGGAGACACCCGACAACTTCCTGGTGTCCCTCGATGCCAGGACCGGTAAGGAGCGTTGGCACAAGGTCATCGCCACTCTTGATGAAGGCTACTTCTCAACGCCTGCACCTATCGTTATCGACCGCCACGTGCTGGTTGGCGTCGGCAATGACATTGATTCGCCAGGCTTCCTTCAGTCTTTCGATCCTGAGACCGGCGAGCTGCAATGGAAGCATTACACCGTTCCCATGCAGCAGGGCGACCCGGGCATGGACACCTGGGCAAGCGTAGACGCGGCAAGGCACGGCGGCGCGCAACCCTGGATCACCGGCTCCTACGATCCAGAAACGAAACTCTACATCTTCGGCACCGGCAACCCCACACCTGCCTTCACGACTGGGACACGCGGCGATAAAGACAATCTATTTACCTGCTCTCTCATCGCCCTTAACGTCGATACGGGAAAAATGGCATGGTACTTCCAGACTTCTCCGCATGACATGCACGATTATGATTCAGCGCAGACTCCAGTCCTGGTAGATGGAAACTTCCACGGCAAGCCGCGCAAGCTGGTCCTAACCGCGGCGCGCAATGGGTATTTCTTTGTGCTGGATCGTGTGACCGGCGAGCATCTGCTCACCGCAAAATATGGCATGACGACCAACTGGACGAAAGGCCTCAACGCAGCGGGTAGCCCACAGCGTGATCCAGCGAAGGATGCCTCGGTCGCAGGCTCGCTTGTCTCTCCGAACTCTGCCGGCACCGTGAACTGGGAGCCGCCTGCCTTCTCGCCGCAAACCGGCCTTCTATACGTGCCAGAAAATGACACATTTGCAATTTACTATCTTACTGACCTTGATCCACGCGGTTCCATGGGCATGGGTGGACGCGAGGAAGCACAGGTCGGCTCAGCGGGACACTACCTGACAGCGATCGATTACAAGACAGGCAAAGCCGCCTGGCGACATCGCTTCTACGCGGGCGGCGGCAGCGGCGGCATTTTAGCTACCGCGGGCGGACTGGTCTTTACAGGAGACGGCGCCTCCAACCTGGTCGCGTACGACGCAGCCGACGGAAAGCCCCTCTGGAACACGCGCATTGGAGATGTCTCAAGCGCAACGCAAACCTACATGCTTGACGGTCACCAGTACATCCTGTGTGCAACCGGCAGCATGCTCTGGGCTTTCAAACTCTACTAATCCAGTTTACGAACGCGGCTTGATGACGACACAAACCGGACCCGTGCGTCCCGATCCTGCCACATGTAAAGGCTAAAGCAAATTACCTGAAGGTGTAGCGCGAAGATACGTTGAACACGGGCCTTTTCGCCAGGAAGAGGCCAACCGTGTATCCAGCCAGAAACACCATAGCATCAGGTCATTTGCTCTAAAGCGGCAATCCGCCGGGCAACTCGTCAGAAGCTGCGAGTTCAACCACACGCGCTGATTCTCTTTCCTTGTCAGAGAAGGCAAAGAGAAAACCAATCAGTACCACTGCCGACGCGAGTCCTGCCCATATCCAGATGCTGCGCCAGTCATAGAGCACAGACCCGTCCGCCGCGGCATGGCCGTAGTGCTCAACCACCGCACCTGACAGCCACGAGCCAACGAACATGCCAACGCCGTAGGTAAGAAATGAGATCAATCCTTGCGCTGCGGCGCGCAACGCGGGCGATGCCTTGCGGTCGATATAGATCTGCCCGGTCACAAAGAAAAAGTCATAACAGATACCATGCAGCAGGATGCCAAGCCACAACATCCACACGCGCGGGCCGGCATTGCCATAAGCAAACAGCGCGTAACGAAGCGCCCAGGCAAGCATGCCGGTCACCAGCATGTATTTGACTCCAAGCCGCCGGAAGAACCATGGGATCAGCAGCATGCAGAGCAGCTCTGACATCTGGCCGCCAGTCATCTTCCCGGCTGCATTGTGCACCCCACTCTGGTTCAAATAAAGATTGGTGAAAGCATAGTAGAACTGCAGCGGTATGCAGATCAGCAGCGACGCCAGGGCAAACACTGCCATCGACCGTTCCTTCAGCAGCGAGATCGCTTCCTTCGGAAACAGTTGGCCAACAGAAAGCTTTTCCCCGCGCGCGAGTGGCGGCGTATGTGGCAGAGTGAAGCAGTAGAGTCCCATCAGGAGCGAGCATCCGGCTGCGATCTCGAGCGGATGACGCGTAGCTTCAAGGCCAAGCGTGCCGATAAAAAGGCCGGCAACAATCCATCCGGCGGTGCCCAGCACGCGGATACCCCCGAACTCAAGTTTTGGGTCCCGCATCTGCCGGAAGCAAAGCGAATTGGTCAACGCTAACGTCGGCATGAAGCAGAGGCAATACAGGAAAATGACTGCGTACAGCACCGGGAAGCTTGTCTGCCTTGAGGCCACCAACAGCAGTGCCATGCCCGCCAGGTGCAAAATACCCAGGATCTTTTCAGCAGCCACATACTTATCCGCAATCAGGCCGACGAAAAACGGCGCCACGATGGCGCCGACGGCAGTCGCACCCGCGACAATGCCAACCTGCTGACCGGTAAAGTGCAGCGACGATGAAAGCCAGGTGCCGATAGTGACGTACCACGAACCCCAGATGAAGTATTCGAGAAACAACATCAGGCCCAGGCGCGATTTCATTTGCAGGTTCAAGGTGTCTCCGATACGCAAATGGTGTCTACAGGTTGCCGTTACAGGTTAAATGAAGGCGCAGCTTTGCCGACAAGCATCGAGAAATCCCGGCTGGCATTCGCTCAATTCCGTCGATTGCATGGTCCTCTCTCTAAGTACACCCGGTCAACTTCGGCCTTCGAACAGGATGCCAAAGCTGTATAAATCGGTCCCAAACCAGAGACTGGCGTCTACTATGATTCAGCCGGCAATCCGAATGTCTTTAGAGATGCAGTGAACGCAATCCCGGCTTTTTGGGCCTGATCGGCCACCTAGGCAGAAGCTGGAAAGATGGGGGCAGTTTCATGGAACACTAAGTGCAGCTGACTCTGTCTCTACTAACGTAGAACCGTGAGCAACTACGTCTATCATGCGCAATCCCTTGGCTACTGTTCGCAGAAACTTTCCAGCTCTGGTGTTATGCGGCCTGGCTTGCATTATGCTTTTTGAAAGATGCTCCTTATAGCAGATCGGGGCGAAAAAGAGGCGAGACTATGATCAATCTGCACCACGCACGATGCAGAAAACAAATAGTGCCTGGCCATGCGAAAGGAGTTAGCATTGTACGAAAGGCGCCAGAAGTGAACAGCGTATTCGACCCTTCTTTTACCAACCGAGGAAACATGACCATGGCTCACCATTCCGGCCACTGTGAACGATGCCATCTCTCTCCTTCGTCTCTGCGCATCGATGCAATGCCCTATATGCCCGCCAGCCTTCGGGCCGCGGTAAACAATAGGTTATACCCCCGACACGGTTACATTTGCCACAACTGCGGCGTCTTATTTAGTTCACTTACCGTATCTGCTTTCTTCTCGATCGCCGAACTTGATGTCCTTAGCGCCGCGTAAAAAGTTGGCAATGCAGTCGCTTAGAAAGGGCCAGCCAAGCCTTTCGTACACTGCGATGACGGATCCAGGAAGGGCGATCAGCTGACGGTATTCAGCTTCACCTCGTTCACTGGAATGCTGAATGTCTTCAGGGACACGAGCGAAGCAACAGGCTCGCGAATGGTTGTGACCGCTTTGAATTCACACGTAAGCAACGCGGGTGTAAACGTCAGAATTCCGTAGCCGTGCGTGGATGAATCCCAGTATTTGATATGCGGATTCGCTGCACGGATCACGGGATCAAGCAGGTTTGAGGCGACCCCCATGTGCTTGGCCGGAACAGGAGCACTCGGCAGATCCAGCGTCGATTCAATATCTTCTTCAAAGTTAGCTGAGGAGATAGACCCGACCATCAGTTCCACGCCCACGGCACTTTCAAAGGGATTATCAAAGTCAGTCTTCAGATACCCGGCAAGAAAGGTATGTAAATCACCGGTGATGGCGACAAAGTTCTTCACTTTCCCATGTTTGACCGTGTTCAGGATCAGGTTGCGTTCCTGCTGATAGCCGTCCCACTGATCGAGGTCAATGTACACAGGTCCGAACTTCAACTGCATCAGCATGACCTCATTCGCCCAGATCTTCCAGGTGGCACTCGAGCCTGTCAGTTGATCCAGAAACCACTGCCGCTGCGTAAGTCCCAGCATTGTCCTGCTAGCGTCGCCCATCTCGCCGCAGCCTAGCGAGAAATAGCGCTCACCAACAATATTGCTGCCGCAGGGAGGCCCATCCCGGTAGAGACGCTCATCCGTAACGATCAGGTCCATCAGCGTGCCGAAGCTGAAATTGCGATAGACCTGGATAGACCGTTCCCAATTCTGAGAAGGGTCAAAGGCCACATCGGCCAGGCCGTACTCACTCCAAGCCTGGTTCGCCGCCTGTCGCAGTGCAGGTTGAGCTGTCGAGGCCGTGGTCGGAGCAGTGTTGTTATCCGGATGAAAATCCTGATGGCAGTCATTCGCAAACTCGTGATCGTCCCACAACTGGATGTACGCAAAATTTTCATGCACTGCCTGCTGGTTGGGGTCACTGCGATAGACCTGGTAGAGGTGCCGGTAATCCTCGACGTTCTGAGGGATGACGCCGCCTGAGGCAAAGGGCGGAACGACCCGCACAGCATTCGACGCCGTGATGGTCTCATAGATGTAATCCCCCAGGTGCACGACATACTCAACATCCTCCTGCGCGAGGAAATTGAGGGCAGTGTAGTAGCCGTTGTTATAGTCCTGACACACCACGTAGCCGATCTTCAGCTGAGTCAGCTCTGCTGTTGAGGTTGGCAGCGTTTTGAAGCGGCCCGTCCGGCTGGGGATCAGGTTGTAAATGAAGCGGTAATAGTACACCGAGTACGGTGCTAGTACGGCGTTGGCAATGGGCAGCTTCACAGTGTAGTCAGAGGCAGTGGCGATCGGCGCAAGCCCCTGGATCAGGATAGAAGCAGCATTAAAATCAGCGTCCGAAGCGATCTGCCATGCAATCGTGCCGGCAGACGGACTACCTATCGCAGTTGGAGAGACGCGGGTCCATAGTACGATGCCATTCGGCTGCGGATCACCCGAAGCGACGCTCTGCGGATAGATGGCCGCTTGTTGCTGCACAGTGAAGCTGGCATCGATCTCAAACAGTCCGGCTGCATCTTCCGGACTCAGGCCGGAGAGCTCCAGACTATTCGTCACGGGCACCTGGTTCGCATAAACAGGCGTGCTGAGTCCGGCGCCGAAGAGTTGATGCAGTGGCGAAATCCAGGCAACAGCAGTGGCAGTGAGCGCGGAATGCATAAAGGCACGTCTCTCCATAAGTCAACTCCAGGCAGGAATCGAGCCGCACCGACTAAACTCAAAGGAGCTCCGAAGCGGCTGCTCTCACCATTAAGCACATTGGTTGTTTCATTATCATAAAACGGGGGCAAAACTGCTTAACCTATCGCTGGGTCGGTAGTGCTGGGTTTACCCGTTTCGAGATGCCCGGCAAGCTCTTGCTGGAAAATGATGTCGTCTTCCACCGTGAGCACAAAGTCATACCAGCCTGCATGTTGAGAGAGAGAAACGAAGACATCGTAGATCGCTCCGCTGGTCAGCACGTGAGCTGTAGTGGTCTTGGTATAAACGTTCTTTACCTGGAGAGTCACCGTAGTTGTCCCCGCGTTCTTGACGACCAGGGTCACTCCGTTTTTGGGAACATCATAGAAAACGCCACTCTCGAGATTCGCGCCTGAGATTTCGATGGGACCGCCCCGATAATGGCGAAAGAAGCCATTTGGACCGTACACCGAGAGATCATACGAAGCGAGGCCATCGGCGGCAAACTCCCAGGTATCCGTAAGCTTTTTGTTCGGGCTCACCGTGTAGCCGCGCGGCGCCTGCAGGTAACTCGCGGAACGAACCTGGAAGAAGGCTGCTCGCGCGCCCGTATTCACGAAGGTTAACGTAACAGCTTCGGATTCTATGCTGGTTAGTGCAGCCAGATTGACGCTGTATGGAACCGCACGTGCCGGGCGCGTTCCGGATTCCTGTACGGGCATCGTCTGGATGGCCGGGGGCAGGGGAATATAACTGACAGTCTGCCGTTCGCTGTTGGGCGGGATGTAGGCAGCAGTGCTGGGCAGCTTAACAGCGGCGTCGTTTGGTGTCGCGAAATTGAATGCCGAAGTAAGATCGCCGGAAATGGCTCTGCGCCAGGGAGTGATGTTGGGGTCAGTAAGTGGCGCCTCCTTGGTACCAAAGCGCGCCTGTACAAAGCGAATCAAAGATGTGTGATCAAACACTTCAGAACTGACCCAGCCACCCTTGGTCCAGGGCGAGATAACGAACATAGGAACCCGCGCGCCGAGCCCATAAGGGCCGGATGGACTTGGTCCGGATGTCGAATCAACACCACCAGGGTAAATCTCGTTAGTAATTGCCACGGTAGAGAGGCCTTCTGCTGCTGTCTGGGGCGGCGTCGGCGGCACCACGTGATCAAAAAAGCCGTCATTCTCGTCGTACATGACGAACAGGACAGTCTTACTCCAGACAGCAGGGTTGGCCGTAAGAGCGTCGAGGATCTGCGACACGTAGTACGCGCCGTAATTTGCCGGCCAGTTCGGATGTTCCGTGTACGCTTCGGGAGCACATATCCACGAAACCTGCGGTAGCGTGTTGTCCTTGCAAGCGGCGCGGAAGTCATCAAAGATCGTGCCCTTTACGGCCGCATTTGTCCCGGTCACGGCGCGCTGATAGAGAGGACTTGATGGGTCGGCATTGCGATACTGGTCGAAATAGAGCAGCGAGTTGTCGCCATAATTGCCAACGTAGGCATCCGAGCTGTCACCCCACGATCCGGCTGCATTCAACCCTGTACCGATGTCCTGAAATACGCGCCAGCTGATGCCCGCATCCTGCAAAATCTCGGGAAAGGTTAACCAGCTATAGCCGGCTTCAGCATTGTCAATCACGGGACCGCCGCCAGCCCCGTTATTGCCCACCCAGCCCGTAAACATGTGGTAGCGATTCGGATCGGTCGGGCCTAGAAGAGAGGCATGATAGGCATCGCAGACCGTAAATGCATCCGCGAGTGCGTAGTGGTACGGAATGTCGGACCGGGTGAGATGGACCATGGTCAGTGGCGTTTTCGCCGGCACCCACTGGTCCCAATTCCCTGCATTCCAGGCGGTGTGGGTCGTCGTCCAGTCGTGCTCCAGGTCTTCAATAAATTGCAGACCAAGTTTGGCAGCAGTGGGATGGTATGGCAGTACATACGGCGTCGGCGCATCCGCAACCAGTGGCTGGTAGAAAACCGAGTTGCCGTTCTGCAGCTTGACGGCGCGCGGATCGCCAAAGCCACGAACGCCATTCAAGGTACCTAGATAATGATCGAACGAACGATTTTCCTGCATCATGAAGACGATATGTTCAACGTCAGCCAACGTACCGGTCGTGTTGTTAGCAGGAATCGCGAGGGCTTTGGCGATGCTGTCGGGAAAGCTTGCAGAGAGGGCGCTGGCGCTCAAAAGCTGGAGGAAGGAACGACGATCGATGGGCATTGGGGGTACCTTGACCTTGCGCGATGACGTGACGCTGCGTTTTCAAGCTAGCCCTTCATTGTTGCGGAACGATAAATACTTGCATGCGCTCATCACCGCAACTTACAGTGTGGCGCAACGCAGCGCCGGTCGAACGCGGGCATTTATCATGGCTTGTCTTGCCGAGACACTTTCCATGGGTTGCTGATGCAGCGCCAACCCGGAAGGCGGCTCGAATGCTCGAGTAAAGGCCTGCGTAACAATATGAAGTTGCTGAAATTAGTCATCTTACTGGCTGCAATCGTGCTCCTGTTGGGCCCCATCCCTGCCCGGCTGCTCGCGCAGAATGTGGACGCTGGGACCCTGCTGAACCCGCCCGCCGACAGCTGGCCAAGCTTTCATGGGGACTACTCTGGCCGCCGCCATAGCAAGTTAACCGAAATAACACCGCGCAACGTAAGCAGCCTGGCACTGGCATGGGCCTTCCAGACAAACCTGCCATCCACCATCAAGTCGTCGCCGATCCTGGTCGATGGCGTGCTTTACTTCACGCTTCCTGACAACGTATGGGCGGTCGATGCCCGTTCCGGCCACCAACTCTGGCACTACACCTACCCGCCGAACAAGGGTGACCATATCGGCCAGAGAGGCGTCGCTGTCTTTAAGGATTCAGTCTACTTCGTCTCACCGGACGCTCACTTGATCGCCCTCAATGCCAAAGACGGCACCGTCAAATGGATGATCGAACTGGCGGATGTGAATAAGGGTTACTGGGCAACAGAGGCACCGTTGGTCGTCGGCAACCATGTCATTGTCGGCCTTGGCGGCGACCTCGACAACCTGCAAATGTTCATACGCGCCGTCGATCCTGACACCGGCAAAACCCTGTGGCAATTTGACACCACCCCACCTCCCGGCACCCCCAACCAGCCAACCGGCGGTACCACCTGGATGGCCGGCACCTACGATCCTGATCTGCACCTGATCTATTGGGGTACAGGCAATCCGACACCCGTGCTAAGTGCGACTACCCGTCCCGGCAATGACCTCTACACCTGCAGCATCATCGCGCTCGATCCGGAAACGGGGAAACTGGCCTGGGCCTTTCAGCCGTCTCCCCACGACACCCACGACTGGGATGCGGTTGAAATCCCAGTACTGGTCGATGGCCTGTTCCACGGCCAGCCACGAAAAATGCTGATGCAGGCATCGCGGAATGGTTACTTCTTCGTCCTCGACAGGAGCAACGGAAAGAACCTGCTGACTGTTCCCTTCGGCCCTGTGAACTGGGCGACCGGGCTTGATGACAAGGGGCAGCCGATGCCGGACCCAAAGAAAGATCCTGCGCCGGACGGCCGCCTCATCGCCCCCGACGAAGGCGGCTTGACCAACTACCGTTCACCCAGCTTTGATCCAAAAACCGGCCTGTTTATTGTGAGTGCGCATCCGGCCTGGAGCATCTACTTCTCAAAACCCGCAGATGGCGAGTACGGCTGGGCAGGCGGTGATTACGGTCTATGGGGCAAAGGCGTCCTTGAAGCTATTGACTACCAGACCGGCAAGATTCGCTGGAGCCACCAACTTGGCGAAGGCGGCGCTGGTGCAGGTGTTTTGACGACTGACGCCGGTCTCACCTTTACCGGCGACGCGCATGGCAATTTCCTGGCGCTGGATACCAGCAATGGCAAGACACTATGGCATGCCGGAGCAGGAGCCGGCATCGCGAGTTCCCCTATCACGTATGAACTGGACGGCCGGCAATATCTGCTGACCAGCGGCGGTGGCGTTCTGTTCGCCTGGGCACTCCCGGCCGCCACACATGCCGCCGGCCCAGCCCACGCCACGGTCGCAGCAAAACGATAAAGCTCAACAGCCCTGATGAGGAATGACTTGACGGAAGACCCTGCAGGAGCGCACGTGCGACGCAACTTATGCATTGCCATCGCATGGTTACTGACTCTTGTCACGGCAGGCTGCCAGTTTTCTCCGCAACCTCCTGCACCGGCTCGCCGTGAGGCAGCGAACGCGCAGCCACCGCTGAACAGTTATCCCTACGCCCAGGAGGAGAGACCAGGACGCCGGCGCTCGCGGCGCGGACGCTCGGATGCGCAGGCAACACCCGGCGTCTTCGACTTCTACTTACTCAACCTGTCCTGGTCACCTGAGTTCTGCAGTACGCATGGGAACAGTCCGGAATGCGGCCGGGGACAAGGTTTTGTCGTACACGGCCTATGGCCGCAATATGCCAGCGGCGACTATCCTGAGCACTGCAGCGATGCACCCGGCCCCGGCAATCCGCAAGCCTACACTGACATGATCCCGACGGCCAGCCTCGTCGAACACGAATGGCGGACGCATGGCACCTGCTCCGGCCTGGCCGCCGACGTTTTCTTTGCATTCGTGCGTCGCGCCTACGGAAATGTAAAGATCCCACCAGGCATCGGTAGAGGTAGCGATGCCGACAGTGTGACGCCCGAACAGTTGCTGGCGCGTTTTGCGCAGGCGAACCCACACTTCCCCGCAAGCAGCTTTGCGCTGAGTTGCGGCAATAATCGTCTGACCGCGATCGAAGTTTGCCTCACAAAGGACCTGCGGCCGGAAAGCTGCCAGGGCGTGCGCTCCTGCCGTGCGAATGTCATCCGCATCACGCCACGGTAAGATTCGCCATTCAACCGATGGGGCCTCGCCCTATGTCTGCAAGCCATCTATGCAACCGCTATACTGTCCGTCTAATGGTCCCCTGGGAATGACACGACCGCATCCACACTTGGCCGGCCCACGCTTCAAATGCGGTGCCTGTCACGACAAGGCGTCACCTTGGACCCGAAATCTGTCAACGTACCTGGCCGTTATGTTCCTGGCGGTGTTGACCGCCTGCGCACAAAGCAAGCCCATCACTCTCCCTGATACGCCGGGTAATTTTGTAGATATCACTAAAGCTTCAGGTGTTCACTTCGAAGGGAAAGCTTCGCATACATCTTATAAGTACCTGCCTGAAACAATGGGTTCAGGCGTTGCCCTTTTCGACTATGACAATGACGGCCGGCTCGATCTTTTCCTGGTGAACGGTGCGCCGCTGTCAGCGCCCACGCCTGCAGGAACCATCCCGCAGAAAACCGGCCCGGCTTACTGGAATCGTCTCTACCATCAAAAGTCTGACGGCGGCTTTGAAGACGTAACAGAGAAGGCCGGCCTGCAGGGTGTCGGCTACGGCATGGGCGTAGCCGTCGGCGACTTTGACAATGACGGCTTCGAAGACCTGTATGTCACGGCTTACGGGGGAAACAGGCTCTACCATAATAATGGCGACGGTACCTTTACTGATGTAACAGTAGCGTCTGGAACGGGCGGCAGCGGCTGGTCAACGAGCGCCGCCTGGGTCGACCTCGACAATGACGGACTGCTTGACCTGGTCGTGCTGCGCTATCTCGACTGGGACTTCAATGACATCTATTGCGGTGAGCATCGCGACGGCTTCAGGGCTTACTGTCATCCCGACTTATTCAAGGCAGTAACTCCCCTGGTCTTTCATAATGAAGGCAAAGGCAAATTCGCCGAGATTGGTACGAAAACAGGGATCAATAAACCGGGCAAGGGCCTTGGTATTTCGATCGCTGACTACGATCGCGATGGAAAAATCGATATCTTCGTAGCGAATGACTCCATGCTCGAATTTCTCTATCGGCAGAAGCCTGACAGGAGCTTCGAAGAAACCGCACTCGCTTCTGAAGTGGCAGTAGATGGTGATGGTCGCACCTATGCCGGGATGGGCGTCGACTTTGCCGACTACAACAATGACAGCTATCCCGACGTAGTCGTAACTAACCTGGCGAATCAGAAGTACGCGCTCTATAAGAACAATGGTGACGCAAGCTTTACCTACACCAGTGACATGGAAGGCGTTTCAAGCGCTACCCTCTTGCACTCTGGCTGGGGTACGCGTTTCTTCGACTATGACAACGATGGCTGGAAAGATCTGATCTTCGCACAAGGCCACGATATCGATAACATCCAGCTGAACTTTCCACAACTGCGCTACAAAGAGCCGCTGCTGCTGCTCCATAACAACGGCCATGGATTCACCGATGTCTCCGGGAAGTCAGGTGAGGTCTTTCAACAGGCATGGGTAGGCCGAGGAGTCGCGATCGGCGACATCGATAACGACGGCCGCCAGGATGTTGTTGTCAGCACCAATGATGGACCAGCCTACATCCTGCATAATGAGACAACTACCGGCAATCATTGGCTGACGCTGGCATTAGTTGGTCATACCAGTAATCGTGACGGTATCGGCGCGGAGATCAAAGTCAAAACGCAGCAGACGTCGCAATGGCTGACAGTTTCGACGGCAAGCAGCTATCTCTCCTCCAGCGACAAGCGCGCGCATTTTGGCCTGGGCAGCGCGGCTGTTGCCGACATTGAAATTGCCTGGCCGAGCGGCATTCATCAGACCATGCACCAGGTGAAAGCTGACCAGTTGTTGAAAGTGGACGAACCTGCTCCCGGAGTCACATCCGCGAAATAAACGTTCAGCTTGCCATGCTGCGGAGCACAACGAAGCTTGCGCGAAACATGTTGGCAGGGCGCAACACCGGCTTTGCTCACCGGCGATAATAGGGCATGAAGCGTCGTCGCGCGATTGTCATCGGATCAGGGCCGAATGGTCTTTCAGCAGCCATCGTGCTCGCGCAGGCCGGGGTCAAGGTCGATGTCTACGAGGCCGAAGCGGTTCCGGGCGGAGCCTGCCGCACCCTTGAACTGACGCTGCCCGGCTATCTGCATGATTTTGGTTCGGCCGTTCATCCCATGGCGGCAGGCTCTCCGTTCTTTCAGTCCCTGCCTCTTGAGAGGTATGGCCTCGAGTGGATTTACTCGCCGGCGCCGCTCGCCCATCCCTTTCCAGACGGCAGTGCGGTTACCATGGAACGCTCACTGCGCGATCAAACCGAGGTGCTGGGCGAGGACGGCGCGGCGTGGACGCGGACGTTTGAACCACTCGCCACGCATTGGAATAAGATCAGAGACGCCATTCTCCGGCCTTTCACACCCTTCTCCACTCCGGTCTGGCAACACCCCTTGTTGATGGCCCGCTTCGGCCTGCCTGCGCTCCTGCCGGCGACTACGCTCGCCCGCAGGCTTTTCACGACCGAGCGAGCCCGTGCACTCTTCGCAGGGCTCGCGGCGCACTCATTTCTGTCGCTTGATGCACCACTCAGTGCTTCCTTCGGCCTGGTGCTTGGCATGGTCGGCCATGCAGTGGGCTGGCCCATTCCACGCGGCGGTTCGCAGGCCATCACCAGTGCATTAATCGCACACCTGGAGTCGCTGGGTGGCACACTCCACTTGAAGCAGCGAGTTGAGCGCTTCGACGACCTTCCGCCGGCCGATGTCATTCTATGCGATACGTCACCCCGTCAGTTGCTTACGCTTGCTGGTGGTCGGCTCAGGCCTGCCTATCAACGTAGTCTGCGAGGGTATCGCGTGGGACCGGCGGCCTTTAAGATTGATTACGCGCTCAACGGACCGATCCCCTGGACGGCCCGGGAGTGTCTGCGCGCTGCGACGGTGCACGTCGGCGGATCAATGGAAGAAATCACAACCTCCGAACGAGCAATGACCCGCGGTCGTGTTGCGGAGAAGCCGTTCCTGCTGGTCGCTCAACCATCCCTGTTTGATCGCACACGCGTACCTGCAGACAGTGGCCCGTCAGCGCACGTTGCATGGATTTACTGCCACGTGCCCAATGGCTGCACCACGGACATGGCGCCAGCCATCGAAGCGCAGATGGAACGCTTCGCCCCGGGCTTTCGCGACTGCATTCTTTCAAGGAGTGTGCTCACCCCTAGCCGTCTTGCGTTGATGAATGCAAACCTGGTCGGCGGCGACATCAACGGTGGCACAATGGATGCCATGCAGTTCGTCTTTCGCCCTACCCGGCACTTCTACAAGACCTCAGCAGCTGACATTTTTCTTTGCTCCGCATCCACCCCGCCCGGCGGCGGTGTTCATGGCATGTGCGGCCACAACGCTGCCCGCGACGCACTGCGCTTTTTGCAGCAGACTCGTTGAGCTCTAAGGTTCCGGCGTTGTCGGCATGCCTTGCAGAACAA
This sequence comes from uncultured Acetobacteraceae bacterium, assembly GCA_964658035.1. GTDB lineage: Bacteria > Acidobacteriota > Terriglobia > Terriglobales > Acidobacteriaceae. The sequence goes on along the minus strand of CAZZXL010000022.1, from coordinate 10,086 downwards.
CCAGTTCGCGCTGCACCCTGGCCCACTGCACAGGCTTCTTCTTCGTGCTGATGGGTGCGTCAGGGTCCGCGTAATAGGCCAGTATGTCGTTCTTCAAACCGGCAGGCACCTTTTGATCCTGGCTCGTCAATTTTTTGAGTAGCTGGGCGTATGTCTCATCCGTCAAGCGATAGCTTCCCGGCTTTATCTTGGCTCCTGTATCAAGATCGCGATTGGGAATCACCTGCTGCGCCGCACCCAGGTCGCCGAGCTGCGTACGAAGCATGGACGTAGTCCGCGTCACGCTTTCAATGTAACGCTCTTCCGTATCCTCCGTCGGCCCTTTGATTGCGACATCGGACAACGGCCCGACCTTTGGCACAATCCAGATCACACCTGCAAGCATGTGCGTACCGATGCCTGCTTTTTTGCGGTACTGGTTCCAGCCATTTTCAAAATCAGCCTGCGCCAGCTGCGCCTTGAAAGCTTCGAAAGGCGCTCCTGCTCTATCGTCGGGCATGCTGTGCCGATGCAGCAACGTCTCCGCATACGCGATCCGCGGCAAAAAGCTGCGAACTGCAAAACGGTACGTGCGCAATACCTGATGGTGGCGACCGATGATCTGCAGTTCATCCAGTCCATACGTTTCATAGAAGGACCGCCTCAGCAGATCGCTGGGGATTTGAAGACCTACATGTCGCAGGTAGGCTGACGGCGCGGAGCGATGTTTGCTGATCTCATTCACGTCGAAGGCGAACTCTGTGCGTACGTGGGCATGTGGATCCTGGTCATACGCAACAGAGTGGCCGTAGCGCTCTTCAAGCTTCGGAAATTCAATGGCAACGGCCGGGTTGATGGCGTCGGCATGGCCCTGTATGTCGCCGATGTAGTGAGAGTAGGCACCAATCGCGAAAGCCAGTTCATCCGGTGTCCGCGCATTGCGCAGCAGGCTGCTGACGAAGTCGCCTGAACGCACGTAATGCGTCAAATCGCTGAAGAATTCATTACTGAAAGGATAGTAGCCAAGGTCCTGGATTACGCAGCCGCCGTACGCGTAGGCATGCGCTTCATTCAGCTGCGTTGCTGTCATCTTCGGAAAGCGGGCAAGCAGCAATGGCTGAATCGAGGCTTTCCAGGTAAGGTCGATGAGTTGTTCGTGGGTAAGAAAAGAGTATGCTGTTGCCGTTCTTGCCGCGAATAGCAACAGCACGAAGAATACAGCCGCAAGCCGTCGGCAACGCCGCCTCTGCAGAAACCGGACGCAACACCTTTGCTCCGCATACGGACGCTTATGCAAGGTAAAGAGAAAGTGTCCCGCGGCTGGTTCGCTTACCAAAGGCTTTAAGGGCCGCCCGAAATAGCGCAGCAACAGAGAGTTCGCTCTAATCATCACTCAGCATGCTACCTGAGCCAGTGGAGAGAGAAGAAGTCACGGAGTCGGTGCCGAAGCAGCCGGGTCGCGCCTACCGTTCACTTCGCGGTGCAGATATTTCTTCGTAAGATCAGGCAGAAACTCGTTCAGCAGTGCCCCGACCGTGCCTTCTGCAGTCACCACCAATCCACGTTCAAAGGTCAGTCCCGCTCCCCGTTCATACGCCGGATAGTAGATGTTTGAGATGCCGCCGGCTGCGATGTTGCCAAGCACGTTCGCATAGTTGGGGCCCCAGGTGCCACTGTCCCGCCGGCACCACACCGTGCTTTCGATTGCGAATAGAAACCGATGGCGGATAGGTCCGCTGCCTACCCTGAAATACCGGGGATCTTCTTTCAACAGGATCGGAAGAAATGCGTTGCCGATCAGGTTGCCGTCAAAACTATCCGCGTAGTTCGCGCCGAAGCGTTTGCCATAGCCTTCCCAACCCATGCCATAGCCTTCATGGCGAATGAGCACCTTCTTGCCGGCACTGTTGGTTTCATGGTCGTAATCAGGGCCATGATCGTCTGTAGCCTGTCCGTAGAGAGAGACCAGGGCCGCAGTGACAAAGGTGAATGGGTCAGTCGAAGTATGGAAGGCTATCTGGATCTTCTGCTTCGGTCGCAGGGGAGGCACATTGGAGTTATAGGCCACATTGAAGTTTGGCAGAACACCCAGGACCCGCTGCCGCTCCTGCTCTTTGACCTGTTCGGCAGTCATGCTCCGCTGCCCGTTGGTCTGGCCGGCCGCCGGGGTTGTTGTTTGCGGGGAAGGGATTGCTGTCTGCGACGACGAAGACGTGCTCTGCGCGTCGTAGGATTCGGCTCCGTAAGTACCGATCGCAGGAGAACTTGGAAGAGGCGCGTCCGGCATTTCATTCGCGGCGACTTGCGTTTTATCGGCTACGGCGCTTAGCCGATCCGCCAGGACCTGGGTTTGCTGCGCATGGGAAGGTGTCGCGCCCTGCAACACCAGGGCGACGAAGTACAGCGACCAGAAGCGGAAGAGGGCGGAAACCTGTAGGGGCTTCAAGACTTTTTGCGATACGGGAAATTGAATGATATTCCTGCTTTAATGGGCAAAACTGAGTAGATGTCTCTTATGAATTATCCCTTTGAAGACGCCTTTTAGTCAGCTTTAGACTCAAAAAGTGGTATTTCCGACTTCATGAATACGTAAGACCGCTGCCTGTAGACTTGGGCCATGATTCTTGAGACCGAAAGCTTTATTGATCTGGCAACGGCAAATGGCCCCATGCGTACCTACATTTTTCGGCCAAAAGCCGAAGGACGCTACCCAGCGGTCATTTTTTACTCGGAGATTTTTCAGTTGACCGGTCCCATCCGGCGCTTTGCGGCCTTCCTGGCTGGACATGGATACCTGGTGGCTGTCCCCGAGGTGTACCACGAACTGGAGCCGGCCGGGACCGTTCTGGCCTACGACCAGGCGGGCTCAGACAAAGGCAACATCGACAAATATGCGAAGACACTTGCCTCCTACGACGAAGATGCGCGTGTGCTGGTGGAACATCTGCAGGGCCGACCCGACTGCACCGGCAGGACCGGTGCCCTCGGCATCTGTCTCGGCGGCCATCTGGCCTTCCGTTGCGCCCTGCAGCCACAGGTACTCGCGACCGTCTGTTTTTATGCGACCGATCTCCACTCTTCTTCGCTGGGTGCCGGAAAGAACGATGATTCGCTGGCGCGTGCCGGCGACATCAAGGGCGAACTGCTGCATGTGTGGGGACGGCAGGATCCGCATGTGCCGCTTGAAGGCCGTAACAAAATCAAAGCCCGTCTGGACGAGGCAGAGGTCAATTTTCAGTGGTTCGAGGTAAATGGCGCGCATGCATTTCTACGCGATGAGGGTCCGCGCTACGACCCAGTGCTTGCGTACCAGTGCCAGGGCCTGATGCTTGAACTGTTTCACCGCCGGCTGGCAACCGGGTAATGCCGCCTGGTCTCCGTACGCCCGGACCCTCGTTTGATGACACCGGCAACGCGCTTCCATCTGCATTCTCTCCGCACCTGGCATTGCGGAAGATTCAAGGCCCCTGATCGTGAACACGACGAGAAACCTTTCAGGAAGCTGGCGGGCAATTGTTTGTGCCGCTACACTCCTAGTGGTTCTGAATCGTCTCAATCGGAAGGCTCAAAACTCCATGTCCGGATGCCGTCGGCCACACACCCATCGCGCGCTCGTAACTCTCCTCACCACGGCAGTCTTCGGCACCCTGGGACTTGCCCTGCAGGCACAGGTCGTGCCGCCGGCCCTGGTCTCGCCTGCGGCACAGCCTCCACAAACAGGAACGCACGGCGAGAAACTGCCGGGCATGCCAAAGTTTCATGACCCCGCTCCCTATGACATTGACGACCACACGGGCTACAAACAGATTTTCGATGGCAAAAGCTTCACGGGTTGGGACGCGGACCCCAGCATCTGGCGGATCGAAGACGGGCTGATGATCGGCGAAACGCTGGAAGGTAAGCCGAAGGGCAACAACTACGTGGTCTATCACGGCGACAAGACCAGGGATTTCGATCTGAAGCTGCAGATGAAGATTGAAAAAGGCGGCGGGGGCGGCATCCAGTATCGCAGCCTCGCCGGCCTGCCATGGACCAGGCAGCAGCCTTCCGGCCAGCCGCCCTATGACCTGAAGTTCATGATGACCGGGCCGCAGGCGGACTTCTGGTTTCCCGTCAATAGTTCTGCCGCTTCCTACTCAGGCCAGTGGTATTCCGAGAACACCATGCAGGGCATCCTTGCGTATCGCGGACAGGTCACCCAGGCGCTGCCGGGCGAGACCAATCGGCTGGTTGCCACGATCGGCGACAAACAGGCACTGGGCGGTTACGTGAAAGTGAATGAATGGAATGACTACGAGATCATCGCGCGCGGTGGCGTGATGATGCACATCATGAATGGCCAGTTAATGGCGATATTTATTGACGACAATAAAGACTCAGTAAATAACCAGCCCGGATTTATCGGCTTCGAAATTGAGAGCCAGCCATGCAGAATTTCTGTGCGCGACATCTGGCTGCGCAAATTTGACTGATGGATTTTCTTTGGAAAGCTGGAACGCTTCCGGGACACGCAAGTGAAGGCCCGGGCTTGTGGCCCGGGCCTTTTAGTGCAAATTGCCTGATGCTCTGGTGTTTCTGCCCGGATACGGGTTGGCCTTTTCTTGGCGAAAAGGCCCGTGTTCATCGTAGTCTTCGCTCTACACCTTCAGGTAATTTGCTTTAGTCTGTTCAGACGGAACTAGCCTTCAAGTCCAACCTTGCTATACCAGGGGTGTGCCGCTTCAAGCGCCTGGTTAACGTTGGAAATGTTCTTGACGCCCTGGTCATTGAGCCAGTCCTCAAAGGCTGTCGCTCCCTGCTTCGCATAGATGGGCACGCCATCTGCCCAGGTAGCGCGGCCGCAGAGCACGCCGTTGAAGGTAGTGCCACTTTCTGCCGCCAGGGCAAGTGTCTCAATGAAAATTGCATTCGACACGCCAGCCGATAGGTAGATGAAAGGCTTGTGCGTATTCGTCGCGGCATCGCGGAAATGCTGAAGAGCTTCTTCGCGGGTGTAAGCAGCTTCACCCTTGAAGGCCTTGGTGCCGGCAACAAAGCCCATTTCCACCGGTACTTCGACCTTCAACACATCGACGCTGTACTTGGCCTTGCCAAACTCGGCCATGGAACCGGAGACGATCTCAGGCTTCTTCTTGGCGTAATCCAGCGTTTTCTCGCCCTTGCCATGCACGTCGTATCCAACAAATTCCAGGAAAAACGGGATGTCGTGGGCGAGACATTCATCACCGATACGCTCAATGAATGCGTGCTTCTGGTCATTAATGGCCGACGTCTCATACGGCGAGTAGTAGAGCAACACCTTGATGCAATCTGCGCCAGCCTGTTTAAGGCGCTGTACTGACCAGTGATTCAACAGGTCGGGCAGGCGGCCGGCTTCCGCTGCGTCATAGCCAGTCTTTTCGTAGGCCAGCAGAAGGCCCTTGCCGTTGCGGTGGTGGGTGGCGGGTAGACCGAACTCGGGATCAAGCAGGATCGCCGAAGCGTGCTTGGTAAGCACCTTGGTGACCAGTGACTTGAACTCTTCAAGGGCTTCGGGCGGCACATCCCCTACACCCTTCTCCTTAGCCAGCGACTTCTGCAGCGAGCCGCGCTGGTCCATTGCTGCGGCGGCGATGATACCGCGCGGATTTGATACTGCCTTCAGTCCCGCCAGTTTCCCGGGGGTAAGCTTCGAGCTCATGGATTCTCCTGATTCCTGACTTCGCTTTTAAATGTTTTGACGCCGGAAAGTGCGCCGGCAGGGCACGCCGCAATTGTATAAGACGCGTGCTGCAGTTGACCGGTCTGCCTTGCTCGCTGGGCTTAAAGTGGCGCCAATTGGCCCAGGCGGAGGGTCGGCTGGGCTGAGAGATTAGCCGGAGCATAATCACCGGCAACAAACTTCGGCCACGCCGCGGCAGCGATCATGGCCGCATTATCCGTCGCGAGGGCGAGCGAGGGAAAGGCTACCGGCAGAGCGCGTTTTTCGGCTTCTGCAGCGAAGGTCGCACGCAGTTCGCTATTCGCCGCAACCCCCCCGGAGACAACCAGGCTCGCCGCGCCGTAGTACTCCGCGGCTGCGAACGTGCGGCGTGCCAGGTTATCGACGACCGCGTGCTGGAAGGACGCGATCAGGTCGAGCGTCTCCTGGTCGCAGAGCGGGAGAGCGTCCGAGGGGCGCGCGTCCGGCAGTTGTGCCAATCCGATGCGTCGGGCTTCGATCGACGGCTTCAGGTTGTGGGTTTCAACGTAACGCAGAACGGCAGTCTTGATGCCGCTGAACGAGAACAGCGTATCGACCGCGAGCGATACAGCCCAGGTCTTCGGGTCCTGCTGCTTGTGGGCCTTTGGCTTGACCTGCGCGAAAGCAAAAGGGATGGCATGGGGATTGCCATGAGCAGCAAGCGCGTCCATCCACGGGCCGCCGGGATAGGGAAGCCCGAGGAGTTTGGCGACTTTGTCAAAGGCTTCACCGGCGGCATCGTCAACGGTCCGGCCAACATTGCGATAGTGCCACGTGCCTGCCTGCTGCCGTGCAAGATAAAGATGCGTGTGGCCGCCGGAAACGACCAGCGCCACCGCGGGCAGAGGCAGGGCCTGCCGGTTACTTTCACTCTGCTGCAGCAGTACGGCATGGATATGCCCTTCAAGATGGTTGACGGCAATCAACGGTGTATCAAGCGCAAACGCCAGCGCCTTGGCATAGGTGATGCCCACCAGCAGTGCGCCTGCAAGTCCCGGGCCTTCCGTCACGGCAATGGCGTCTAACTGCTGTAGGGTCACGCCGGCCTGGGCAAGCGCCGCACGGACGACGGGCACAATGTTGCGCAGGTGCTCGCGCGACGCGAGTTCAGGAACCACGCCGCCGTACGGCTGATGCAGCGCTATCTGCGAAGCAATGACGCTCGAAAGCTGCCGGCAGCCTTCCACGACGATGGCGGCAGCGGTTTCGTCGCACGAGCTTTCAATGCCGAGAATGATGCCGCTGCTTTGCACATCTCTATGATATTGGGGTGCGCGATAAAGAAGAAGCCGGGTGCCCATATTGGCGTACGCAGTAACCGGGTGCCCCACATCTCGCTTTTGAGATGTGGGTATCTCGAGATTCGTCGGTGCGCAATAACCGGGTGCCCCACATCTCGCTTTGAGATGTGGGTATCTCGAGATTCATGGCGGCGAACTACAAGGAGAACGCATCTCCTTGGTCTTTACTCAACGATGACATTCATAGCAGCTCAGGATGACGAACCGGAACATGATTGAAAGTGAAATAAACATTCCCGGAATGCGCGAGGCTGCAGCATTACAGGTTGTGCAGACGCTGCGAGACGCAGGCTACAAGGCCTACTTTGCCGGCGGCTGCGTGCGCGATCTGCTGCTGGGCCGCAAGGCCAAGGATTTCGACGTCGCCACCAATGCCCTGCCGGATGCGGTGCTGCAGATGTTCCCACGAACCTTTGCCGTCGGCGCGCATTTTGGCGTTGTGCTGGTGGCGTCGGAGCAGGCTGGGACAGAAGTCCTGACCGAGGTGGCTACCTTCCGTAATGACGGGGCATACAGCGACGGCCGGCATCCGGATGAAGTACGTTTTTCCCAGAGTGCCGAAGAAGATGTCCAGCGGCGCGACTTCACCATCAATGGCATGCTGCTCGATCCTTTATCGGAGGACCCGGGTACCGCCGTGCTTGATTTTGTTGGCGGGCGGGCCGATCTCGCCGCCGGCCTCGTACGGGCGATTGGTGATCCATCGCGGCGATTTGCAGAAGACAAACTGCGCATGCTGCGAGCGATACGCTTCGCAGCCCGCTTTGAATTCGTCATCGACGCGGCGACGTTTGCGGCGATGCAGAAGCTGGCTAAACAAATTGACCGGGTAAGCCGCGAGCGCATCCGCGAAGAACTGACCAAAATGCTGACCGAAGGTCATGCACGGACGGCGTTTCTGCTGCTAGACCAATCGGGGCTGCTCGCCGAGTTGCTGCCTGAGATAGCGAAGATGAAAGGGGTCGCGCAGCCACCGGAATATCACCCGGAAGGCGACGTGTGGGTCCATACCCTGCTGCTGCTCGAGAAGCTCGAAGCGGGTTGCTCCCCGACACTCGCCTGGAGCACACTGCTGCATGACGTCGGCAAGCCGCCGACGTATCGCGAAGCGCCGGACCGCATCCGTTTCGACGGCCATGCAGAGGTGGGTACGCGGATGGCGGAAGCCATCCTGAAGCGGCTGCGCTTTCCGAATGAAGAATCTCAGCAGGTCCTGCTGCTGGTCGCCAATCACATGCGCTTTGGCGACGTCATGAAGATGAAAGACTCCACGCTCAAGCGTTTTTTCAGGCTCCCTGCCTTCGAGGAGCATCTTGCCCTGCACCGGATGGATTGCCTGTCGAGCCACGGCTCGCTGCAGTTATACGACTACGCCAGGGACCGGTATGAGCATATGCCGGCGGAGCAGGTGCGGCCGGTGCTGCTGGTTACTGGAAAAGATTTGATTGCCGAAGGGTACCGGCCCGGACCCCGGTTCAAGGACATGCTGGCAGCTGCGGAGGATGCGCAACTCGAAGGAGCCATCCATTCACGCGAAGAAGGACTGACGCTGGTGCGGGGGATGTTCGCCAAAACGGATTAAAGATGGATTAAAGACGGATTGAAGATGCATGAATGGCGGATCCCCAGCCTTTACCTGCGCAGTTTGTACAGCGCCCATGCGCCCAGCGTACTGGCATCCTGGATCTTCCCGCTGCGCATCATTTCTTCGAAATCGACGATCGGCACACGGTGCACGAGCAGGTCATGCTCTTCAGCATCGCGGTCGACTGGCCCCTTGGACAGGCCTTCAGCCAGATAAATAAACTGCTTCTGGTTGGAGTAGCCATACGCAATCCACAACATACCGAGGCAGGTCATCTTTTCCGCGAGCACGCCGGTTTCTTCGCGCAATTCTCCGCGCGCGAGTTCTTCATGATCGGTGATGGCTTGTTCCCAGCCACCCTGCGGGAGCTCCAGGCACTGCTGCTGCACGGTGTAACGGAATTGTTCCACCAGGTAGATGACGTCCCCCAGTTTTTCGTCATGCTCAATGGCGATGATGGCCGCGCAATCGTCCTTGTCGACCACGCTGTAGATGCCGGGAACGCCGGGTTCATTTCCATGGAAACGCTCAATGTGGTCTTCCCGAAGACTCATCCAGCGGTTGCGGTAAACCTCGCGCGTGCTCAGCGTCCGAATGCCCATATCTGAGGATGCCACATTCTTACTTGCGGCGACGACGCGATAGACTGACGAGCGAACCAGATGCCGTCAGAGGCCATTCTGATGAGCTTAGCGATGGCGACGGATCGTCTGAAACGGTGTTTCAGGAAGTACAAGGCGCCGAACGAATGCTAACTAACGGGAAGCGCATTTGTTGAGACTTATACTCTCATCAGTTCTGATCGGCTCGTGTCGTTACTGGAGGCTCCATGATCATTCCCATGCTGACGTGCGTTGACACTGGAGCAGAGATCGAGTTCTGCAAGCGGGCATTCGGAGCTACGCTCCTTTCAGAACGTGTGTGGACGGATGGCAAGATCATCCACGCCACCCTTGCTGTGGGTGACTACCTGTTCATGGTTCATGGCGAGATCTCACATCTAGCAAGCCGTGAACCGCAACATGACGGTAGTTCTTCCGTAGTCGTGTACCTGTACCTTTCAGATCCGGACGCTATTATCGAGGCCGCCGTAGGAGCTGGGGCGAGAGTTCTACTTCCGGTTGAGGATATGCCATGGGGCGACCGGGTAGGCCGCATCATGGACCCTTCTGGACACGTTTGGAACGTCGCGCGTCTCGGTACTATAGGCTGATCAGCTGACTCGAGGTATGTTGCATGGTCTTTGCCAAGCGGTTGCGAGAGCGAGTGTGCCAAGGGGAGATTACATGCTCCGTTCGAATCTGGATGCGTCCACACGTAAGCGTGGGGCGGCGTTATCGCGTGGGTTCGGGCGAGATCGAAGTGGACTCGATTGAGCCTATTGGGTTTCTGGACATCACCCCTCAACTTGCCCGAGCTTCCGGCTTCCTGGGTGTTTTGGACCTTCTTAAGATCGCCAAGCATGGGAGGGGTGACAGGATTTATCTCATACGCTTCCA